>PWZA01000019.1 GCA_003567655.1 Dehalococcoidia bacterium | reverse complement strand
GTGGCGTGAGGGCGAACTTGAGGAAACTGACTCTGGATGGACTACTGGACGCCGTTAAGAAGGGCCGGTCGGTACGCTTCCAGCGACGTCCCCGGTCGTAACCGGCAAGACATGCTCTATGCTGATCCCTTTGGGACGCATGAACCCGGCCTTATACTCTGTGTGAGGGAGTTGCCGGCCCGTTTTACTAGGGATTCCGACACCGATCTCTCGCTGGCAGTATCTCTATACCCCCCAGACCTTTTTCGCTGCAGATCTCCCGCCTGCTGCCTGTTCCGGAGCAAAATTAGGCGATTCTGGAGCGGAGCCAGGGAAGAGCTCCTCCGCCATCTTCCGCTTCCACCCTGCCCGCTGTTTCAGGTGAAGCGCATGACGTCAGGCGCCTTCTGCACGTCGGAACTCGGGCAGCCGGGTCACAATGACAAGGACCGTGTTGCGGCAACTGCACAGTGCGATGCAAAGTGCAACCAGTAGCCTATACTGGAAAGGCCACGCATAGACCAAGACCTGAGGTTCGCAATAAACTACTATATACAACAAGCTTGTAGGAACGTTTGGGTTAATGAATCCAAAGCTAGCCTTGATTTTTCGCAGCCTACATTGGAGGCATTCCGAACTGGCTCTCTAGAGGATGCTTAGTTGAAAAAGAACACAAGCAAAACACCGGCTACAGAAGCTAGGACTCCATAAGTGATATAGTAGTATTTGCGGGTATTCTTGTCGTTGAGGTCTATTCTTAGTATTCTGATACCTTTCAACAACCATGCAGGCCAATGTAGCAACACGAACAGTACTACGATTGATAGCAATTTCAGAGTAGTAAAGGGTGTGCCTACCCAGTTGCGTAGAAAATGGTGAGCTAATCGCTTAAGAGTATTTGCCTGGTTCTCCATCATATATTCTTTCACTTTTTCTACGGTGGCTGTCTTATGCTGAGCCTTGACTTCTATGGCATGTTGGTTCGCTGCTGTCATCACGTTGACAGCACAAAGCACGGTGAACCATAGCACTAGCAAACTCGTTCTAATATTATAGATTCCGAGTATTCTTAATACTAAGAATACCCAAAACCCTACCACCATTAAGAGTACAAGTGAAAGCAAAGAAAGATAGATCAGACTTATATCCCAGCAATCATACAGATTCTTGCTAGAGCGAACCTTGAACCAAGCTATTGCGGGCTCATGATTGAATTGGGAAGTCAGAAAATTGGGGGTCAATGCGAGAAATAAAGAGAACAATTTGGTGCCAACGAGTCGTTCAACCAATATGTGTCCCAAGCTTAGGACTCCAGATATACTAAGCGCGAGTCCCAGGAATGCAAAAGGACTGTGCGACTCAACCACAAATAGATCATAGGGCAAGAAAGCACAATTTGCAACAGCCGTGCCTTTCAAATCTAGGTGATAGCCCACATTAGAAGCATTCCGAACCTGTAGTTGAGAAGAAAGAGCTGATATTGGTGATACAGCGGGGACTTGTCTCGTATCTTCTCTAACCTATCTAAAGAGGTGAGAAACTGCCCGAGCGGATATAGTACAAGAGTGTTGGCGCTCCGGCAGGCAGGATTGTTGAGCCTTTGGGGCTACGTCCTCCTCTCCGCTTGCTCAGATTCTAACACGGTATGTCGGCTCGTGCTCTCGTCAAGTCGCCTGTTGATGGTTCCTTTAGGTAGCATACTTCTTACCCGTCATGAAGGTCAGCTTGTCGTAAATCCTCATGATTGGGGTATCCGGCTCGAGTGCTTGGAAACGTGACACACCATATTCCAGGATATCCTCCTGAGCAAGCTTCATACGTTCCAGATACTTTTGATGTGAGTACCCAGGCTTGACACCGTGTGCCATGTGAAAGGCTTTGGCAGCATAGCTGTCAACGATTATGAACAGTCTCGGGTTCAAGAAATGGAGAACCTTTGTCGCGCCGACATCAAAGTGTGCATTCTTCCCTCTTGGCTTCCTTTGGTTCAGTGCCTCTTCACCAGCATCCGACAACTCGCAGTAAGCTTTGAGGATGTCTTTCTCATACGGCTGCAGGTCAACTTCGGTAAGGCTCAAGCTCATAAGCTGCTCCAAATTCGGTCTGATCTTATGTAGTTTCAGCGTGAGACGCGAGCCAAAGCCTGTGCCTTCGAAATCGTACGCTTCTTCTACTCTACCCATCATCCGTCCCATATCAAATGATATGAGCATAGCTATGATGTACCGCATAAACGACCGGGTGCAAGGGTCCACATACTTGTGGCGCTCTTCGTCAACTGCTTTGGCCACAAGGTTATAGTGCAATCCAGTGCGATTGAACTCATCTACCTTGTATTTGGCGTTGATTACAATCGGCTTATCCTTCGGTTCGTTACACGATCGATTACCCATTGAACGCTCCGAGTATAATGTGGTTCATCTTCAATCTTAGCTTAGCTGATTTGGTTCTTCAAGTCACCATCCATATAGCGCGTGAACAACATGGCTTCTTGTTGAATTCGGGTGACGGTTTCAGTTCTGGTCGCCAATTCTACGACAAACTTCCAAAGAGCCCATAGCTATCATGCAATTCCCGAACAACGTCATCTGCTGATCTACGTCCCTCATAGACTATCTTCCAGAGTTCATAAAGCTGCAAGGTCGTCATCATAAGGATTCCGTTGTTCCCAAGTAGCTTTGCAGTCTCTGGAGTGTAGCTTTCGCATCTCCTTTCTTTGGGGTCTAGGTGATACTGAGTGTTAGCAACTATCACTAATCTGTCTTTCTCTTCAGTAGTGCCCACACGATCGTTCAGATACTGCCATGCTTGGACGACCTTTCTACTGTCTTTGCGGATTAGGTCTTTTGTTCCGGTGACCTCAACTGCAAACCCGATATTAAGCCTGGGACTCATAGCTTTCAAGTCTATGTTGGCACCAGGCGATTGCCTTTCGATGTCGAGGCCGAGTTCCTTTAGCAATAGGGCAACGCTCCTCTCTAGCTCGTCTTCCGTCCCATACAGAACATATGCTATTCTGTCATGCTTGTCCTTTTCGTCTGTCAGTTCTGTGATCTGCGCATTCAGCTCATTCACACGTGGAACTATGTAATCAGTGAGCCACTCCGGGCTATCACCCAAAGGTATGCGACGTTGTGAACGGTCATAGTACCGGAGTGCGACTTCTATCAGTTTGGACATTGTCAAGAGATAGTGATTGTCGTCGAGGATGAGAGGCGGAAGAATAACTAGTGTTCCGTTCCCAACTTGATGTTCGAGACCGACTACTATTTCAGTATCATCGACGACAGCTAATCTGCTTTTGGGAGTAGACTCAGGTTTCGTCACTATTTGGTAGTAGGCAGGGGCATATTTGAGATATTCTTGGATTACTTGTGCTCGACCAACTCCCGAAGCTTTGATGTCGATACCGTAATTGTCTTGGAGCTCGACTCCAAAATCCTCTAGCCATTCATAGGCCGACATCCCTTCTTCTCGATGAGAAATCGCTGAAGTGAAGTCACGGGACTCGGGTAAGCAAATAACCGAACGGCCCTGTTGAAGAGCTATTACGGAATCCTGAAGTAGCTTGGGTAGGTTCTGATAGTAGCCGTGCGTGTGATGTGCGGGCTCACGAATATGTACGATCGAGACATCGTAATCAAAGACACTAAAGATGAAATGGTTCGTCTCATTCAAGTCACCCACATCTAGGTAAACATCATGAGGAGCTTGATAAGATGATTCACCAAATCGCTGCACACGTTCCACAATCTCCGAGAGTATCAGAACACGCATTCGCCTTGGCCCTCTTTGTCAGTTACATTATAGCCTATTGCGCAGCTAGTTGCATGTGATTGTACTCGTTCAGTACCTTAGTGACACTTCCTCCTTTCTTCTGTTTTGCTGATGATGCTTGAGGAACTCCTCAGGCGTAAGGTATCCCAGCGCCTGGTGTGGTCTGATGGTATTGTACACCCTCTCCCATTCCACTAGAGACCTGTTCAGCTCTGCTATCTCAAAACCGCTATCGGTTACCTCATAGAACTCTTCGGTATGCGTCCTTTGAGCCCTTTCTACATGCCCGTTTAGCTTGGGAGAGCGCGGCGGCAGCACGAACAGAGTTATCCCCCTTCTCTGGCATTCTGCCTCAAAGAGGTCTTGAAACTCAGATCCTCCGTCTACCTGGATCACCTTAACAGGAAAAGGCATCCGCTCTAACAAGGTATCTATGAAGGCGGTTGCAGTGTGGGAGCTTGCCCTGGTATGAGCCTCCAGCACGTCCCATCTCGAGATCACATCCCTGGCGGTGAAATGCTTGAGCACTACGCCGGGCAGAGGCCTGACATCCAGTGTATCTACCTCCACAATGTCTCCCGGCTCCTTGACCACGTAATCCTTGGGCTTCCTTACCGCATAAGGCCGCTGCCTCTGGCTCTTCCTGGCAGATATGTGATTGGGCAGCGGCTCTTCTAACACACCACGCTCTCTAAGCTTCTTAAGGACTCTGCCTACCGTGGAAGCTGAGCACGCCAGCCCTTCACGCCTCAATAGTATCACCAGCTTATCCTTGCCCCATCTGGGATACTTCTCCCTCAGGCCATGAACAGCAGCAACCAGTTCTGGTGAGTAGGTGGGCTGTCGTACTTGCTTAGGGCGACAAGATCGGTCCTCCAGAGTCTCCAGATGATGAGGGTCGTACCTCCGCTTCCAGCGATAGAAGGTTTGGGGAGAGATTCCAAAATAACGACACGTCAGGCGGGCGTTGCGATTATGCAACTGGTAGTAATCGAACCACTTGAGCCTTTTCCTGGCTTCCTTCGAGAGTACCGGGATACTGGCCAGGCGTTGATATCCCGGTACCTTACTGCACATGTGCATAGTGCAGCCATTATAGCGTCCCTTCATGAACTGTG
This sequence comes from Dehalococcoidia bacterium, assembly GCA_003567655.1. Lineage (GTDB taxonomy): Bacteria > Chloroflexota > Dehalococcoidia > GIF9 > AB-539-J10 > RBG-13-51-36. The sequence goes on along the minus strand of PWZA01000019.1, from coordinate 6,611 downwards.
TGTCACTAAGGTATCTGAACTAGAGCAGTGATTCTTCTTGGGCAATGCTATATCTATGTTAGAACTAAATTCAGTGCTGTTAGTATGCCTGAGTCAAGACACTCCCATGTCGGTAGCATTCTGACGAGTTATGCAACGTGGCTTAATGTTACTATCTTCTCACCACTGGTATTTATTGCGGCTTTCCCACTCGTTTTATCCTACGCCATTCTTCCAAGAGCCACTTAACCCTATCCTCGATGAAACAGATATACTCGTCTACTTCCTTGAGGGGTGGAGTGGGGCTATTGGGATTATGGACAAGCTGGTTGCGTCGTCGGGCGCCACCTTGCAGCGTAGACAAACTGTTTGACCTCACTCCTGCTACAGATTCCAATACATCGCCATACAACTTGTGTAACGGCGGGGACGGTAATTCTTGAAGTATAACCTGAAGCTTAGGCTCGACCCTCACAAGGATTTCTTTGATAGCCAACTCAGCTGCCATGGTCGCATATATCCACTGGTATCGTCTGTTATGTGAGTTCCTTGCCTGGTGTAGATAGCTAGTTGCTACAAGGATCTCCTCATTCCCGGAAAGCAATTCCTGGAGACTCTTTGCCGTAGTCGCATCTAGGTTACCCAATGATGTGGTCCAGCCTTGCACGCTCAGCCCAGAGGGGACTCGAAGCCATTGATTACCGTCGAGAGACCACTCGTGGTGTGCATTACCTATCAACTCATCGCTCACGTCGTATCTGTGGAGTTCTTGTTTTAGGAGCCCTGCGAACTGTCTTACCGCCTCCCTGATCGCGCGAGTTATGTCAGAAAGCTGTTTCTTCTCTCCATCGTTTAGCTTATCGTAGTCACTGGTTCTCAATATCTGCAGGATATATGGCTCGAAGGAGTCAACGACACTCTCGGCCTCAATAGTCTTACCATCCTGAAGCAGTCTCAGCCTCACACTCTGGTCGCCCTTAGAAACAACAAACGTGTAATTCTCTAATGACTGGTCAACAATTATAGACCCAGGTCTATTCTGGAGAAGCAGCGTCTGTTTGGAGCGTAAATACAGTCGGTCGGACATCTATTGAACTCCTCGCATCTTGTAGTTGACTAAATGGTAGACTATATTCGTCGCATGGGCAAGATGGCAGAGTTTCTTTAATCAACCTTAAGTATCTCGAAGGAAATGGAGTCTTCGAGTACCTGTGCAGTGACTAGCTTGAAGCATACATTGTGACGAATTGTTGGCCTCAGTTGCGCCGAGGATGAGTTCGCTATAGCTCCAGAGGGATGGAGTGTTGTCGGTATTCTGTCACTTGGGTATAATTGCCCCAGCACTGAAGCGTGCCCCAGGAACCAGTCATGAGCCGGTATAGCATGGTCCTGACCATGGCCAGTAGGTAAGGAGCGATAGAGTGCCCATAATCGACACTCAAGACGCCCGGGAGTTGGACACCCACCTTCAGCGCTTCTTTGATTCCCCACCCGGCGAGCGGCCTTACCGGCTCCGTCAGCTATTCACCGAGAAGTTCGATTTCAACCCCTCAAGTGGCAGGGTCAGTCTGACCAATGCACCCAGCAACGTAGTGCTTCCCCCTGACGCTGACCGAATCGCCTCGATGGACGGGATCAACGTCTTGTATGTGCCGCTTCAGATACCCGACACGGCACGTGTCCGCAAAGCTGAAGCCATGGCAGCATCTCGGATGATCGCGGGTCAGCTTGGGGACGACATGCTATTGCTGATGAGCAACGAGCAAGGCAACGGCGTAACTCAACTTCATGTGGTCTTGCCAACCTTGAGTAACTCAGCCCCCGCGCTGCGCCGTATGGTGATTGAGCGGAACCTTCCCCGGCGAACTGCGCTGCAGCAACTCTCGAACATCTATCACCACTGGCAGCGAAAAGGGGACCTCCGCCTGGCCCTGCAAGAGGCCTTCAACGTTGAAGCTGTAACAAGAGACTTCTTTGAGCAATATCGAAAAATCTTCGAGCGTGTTCAGGGACTGGTAAAAGGGTTCCCTGACACCGATGATGGCCGCGAAGAAAAGAAACTATATGTGCAGACCCTCTTCAACAGGCTCATGTTTATCTACTTCCTGTCCAAGAAAGGTTGGCTCAGGTTCAAGGGAGACCCGGACTACTTGGCAGCATTATGGAATGATTACCAGAAGAATAGAGAGACGGACGACTTCTACACCGAACGACTCTGCAACCTGTTTTTCCTTGGACTGAATAATCCAAGAGCAGCCAACCTATCAGAAGGTTTTCCCACTCTTCACGCACTGATTGGTGATGTGCCCTTCCTAAATGGTGGTCTGTTCACCAGAGAAGAGCAAGATGATAGGTCGGGCGTTACTGTCCCCGATGAAGCGGTTTCTGCAATACTCCATGATCTCTTTGATCGCTACAACTTCACGGTGACAGAGTCTACGCCTCTTGACCAGGAGGTGGCCGTTGACCCCGAGATGCTGGGAAAGGTCTTCGAGGAGCTCGTGACCGGACGTCACGAGACTGGCTCATATTACACGCCACGTCCCGTTGTTTCTTTCATGTGCAGGGAGGCACTCAAGGGATATCTCAGAGGAAAGGTGGTCTCTCTCTCGAGAAAAGGAATCGAGCTATTTGTGGACCAGCATGATGTCTCCGAACTGGACCTGGCCAGCGCTGATAAGGTGCGCAGAGCACTGGAGCAGATAAAGGTAGTGGATCCCGCCTGTGGCTCTGGTGCCTATCTTCTTGGGATGATGCACGAACTCCTGGAACTGGAAACTGCTCTGTATAGCGAGAAGCTTCTCATGGATGCCAAGAGCCTCTATGAACTCAAGCTCCGCATCATCGAGGAGAATGTATACGGGGTGGATATTGACCCCTTTGCGGTGAACATCGCCATGTTGCGGTTGTGGCTCTCTCTGGCCATTGACTATGAGTCCTTTCCGCCTCCACCTCTTCCCAATCTTGACTTCAAGATCATGTGCGGAGATAGCCTCACTGCGCCTGCTCCAGTCCCTTCTGAGCACGATCCGCAATACGAGATGTTTCGTGAGCAAGCTCACAAGGCGTCGTCGCGTCTGGCTGACCTCAAGCACCGCCACATGAACACACTTGATGCCGAGAAGCGCTATCTTGCAGAAGAGATTCAGGAGGAGATGACTAACCTGAAGGCGTACCTTGCCTTTTCTCCCGCCCCGGACAACTCCGTAGACTGGCGAATCGCTTTCTCAGAGGTGTTTGCCCAGAATGGTGGGTTCGATGTGGTGGTGGCAAATCCCCCTTACGTACGAATTCAGGCTCTAGACGCAACCTACGCAATGAACTTGAGATCCCAATTCTCATCGGCGAGAGGCAAGTTTGACCTCTACATACCATTCGCTGAGCGGGCAATCCAGCTTGTGGCTTGTAATGGAGTCTCAGTATTGATCATGCCAAACAAGTACCTCGTGACAGATTATGGCCGATCACTGCTGACTCTTATAGAGGGTAATGGTCTCTGGCAGGGTCTAATCGACTTCGGAGATCTCCAGGTTTTCAGCACCGCTACAAACTACACATGCATTTCGATGTTCGCCAAGCATCCTCTAGAACCAGTTGTTAAGGTACGAAGGAACCCCGGTGACAACGTGCAGGCCGTGATCGATCGGTATCTTCTCGGGCGCCACGGCAGTGATCGACGATCAGTTCATGCTCCATCAGTGCAAGAAGTGGCTGCAGATTTGGCGGAGCGCGCCGGATCAAGTCTGGGCAGTATTTCTCAGGCCATCTTTCAAGGGATTATCAGCGGCGGTGACCCTATTCTGTACCTTCGCGATAACTCGCCGGTTGTGTCTGAGGCACTGGCGAATGGGGAAGGTGCCATTCTGCCTTCCCTGCTTAAGGGAACTGATGTTGACCGCTACGTACGACCTACAGCCCATTGGCGAGCTATCTATCCTTATGCCCTTGAATCTGGGCGAACGCGTCTGTTGGATGAAGACGAGTTGGAGCAGGATTTTCCGACGACATATGCCTATCTGCTGCGCAATCGATCCCAGTTGGCGAATCGTGGGTCAAACAGGATGAACTATCCGGCGTGGTATGCCCTCTGGTGTCCTAGAGACGCACGCAGACTGCAGTCTCCAAAGATCCTCACTCAGGTATTGGCTCGTCGTCCGTCATTCACATTTGACCGCAGTGGTGACTTCTCCTTTGTCGGGGGAGGTAATGCCGGAGTGTATGGTGTCATCCTTGATTCGACATTCGGCATCACTGATGAACACTATCTGGCAGTTCTAGCACTCCTAAACTCGTTTGCTATGAAGCTGTGGGCAATCTCTCGTGGGACTGTTTTCCGAGGCGGTTATGCATCGTTCGGGAAGCGGTACATTGAAGGATTCCCGATCCCAGCGATTGATGGCAGTTCGCGTGTCCAACTAGCCACTATGGCTGAAGCCTCGCTTGCTGGGCAGAGTGCTGATCAGCAGATCGATGAGTTGGTCGCAGAGCTTTACAATATCAACCTACGTGTCTCAATGGATGTGCTCTCGCCGTACGAGTAGATGAACATACTCCACGCCAACACTGACCCTGCTTTGCTACAGCGCTTCAGGGAAATGCTGGGCGGGTCTGCCCGCGCGGATATCGCAGTAGGCTTCTTCTTCATCTCGGGTTTCGAGGCCGTTGCTGAGGAGATGTCACATCTGGACAGTATCCGCATTCTAGTTGGGCGTGCGGACCGTAAGGTGCTCGAGGAGGTTGCGCTGGGCCTTCAGCAGGCAGAAGCGTTGAAGGCGTATCTTGAGTCTGACGAGACGATGCGCCGGAGTGAGCTGCAGCGGGCGGCAGGACAGGCAGTTCAGTACATCGGTAAAGGCGTGAGCCAGTTACCTCAGACAGAAGGCTCTGAGCAGGCTGTCACCAGACTCCGGGATCTCGTTGCCGCTGGCAAGATCCAGGTTCATGCCTATCTCAAGAGCCCTCTTCATGCCAAAGCGTATCTCTGCTGGTATCCACCGGGTTCTGTTGACCCCGGCTCAGCAATTGTCGGCTCCTCAAACTTCACCCTGGCTGGCTTTACGGGCAACACGGAGCTCAACGTCCGCGTGACAGGAGACGCCGAGATGGAAGCGCTCCATGCTTGGTTCGAGTCTCTCTGGGGTGATTCGGCAGATATCACCCAGGACTTCCTGGCTGAGCTCAACCGGTCCTGGCCCATCGCAGAAACTCCACCATACCACGTCTACCTGAAGGCTCTGTATGAGCTTTATGGGGACGAAGTGACGGGAGCCCTGCCGGCGCCGCCGCCGCCGCGGGAACCACGACTGGCTAACTTCCAGTTGGACGCTGTCCGCAGGGCACTCAGGATGATTGATCTGCACGGAGGCTGTTTCATTGGCGACGTTGTCGGGCTAGGCAAGTCCTTCATTGGCGCTGAGATACTGCGCCAGCTTCGTTACACTGAGAAGGGCGACCCACTGATCATCTGTCCTGCTGGCCTTGTACCGATGTGGGAGGGCATGAACGAGCTATTCCAGTTGGGTGCTGCTGTGGTTTCCATGTCCAGGATAGTACCGAAGCCTTCAGCCCGGTGGGATGAGGAGGCAGAGGAATACCTGGAAGAGCCCACAGAAGGTCCGGGTCTGGTCTTGGGAGAGGTCTATGCCAACCGGGGGCCAGTGCTGATAGATGAGTCTCATAACTTCAGAAACCTGAACCGACGCTACAGGGCATTATCTGAGTACCTGGATCTTGGAGATCACAAGGTAGTTCTGCTATCAGCCACCCCACAGAACCTTGGACCACGCGACATCTACCGTCAGTTGCGTCTTTTCCTGGATGAGGTTGACCACGGACTCAGTCTGGAGCCTCTGGCGCTTGAAGAGTACTTTGCCGCCGTTCAGGCCTGGCATGAGTATAGGATGGAATTCGAGAACTGGAATACTGCATATGGACTCTGGCAGGTGAGAGGCAAACGGAATGAAGAGGCGCCTGCCCGCCCCGTCGAGCCGAAGTATCCAAAAGCTGAGATTGAGCGAGTGCTGACGCCTGTGTTCATCCGTCGCCGGAGGCGCGATATACGAGAGCTATATGGAGATAAAGCTGAGGTCAACGGCAAGCCAGTTCAGTTCCCCGTGCCAAAGTTGGAGAGCATTCCCTATCTTTTGAATCGTGTATACGCAAAGACCGGGTCGCTTGACGATCTGTTGGCCAAACTCAGGCAACATAAGGCAGTACGCTACCGTGCAACGGATTACATTGAGCCATCAGCACGGACAAAGGCCCAGTACCGTGACCTGTACCGTGCGCGGAATCGCATTGCAGCCTTGATGACGGCCCTGCTGGGGAAGCGCCTGGAGTCCAGCGTTGCCGCCTTTCGGGCGACCCTGGAGTCGTTGATGGCTAGCAACCGCAACTTCAGGAACGCGTTGGAGGTGGGCTACGTGCCTATAGGCCAGACAGCAACCAGACTCCTTGCTGGAGACAGTTTTGACCCCGACGAGGCACTCGAGATACTGCAGGCTGAAGAAAGGCGTCGGAGTGCCGCAGCCGAGCCTCGGTCAAAGCTCGTACACCCTACGGATGATTTCGACGTTGACCGGTGGATGCAAGACCTTGATGCGGACTACTCCGTACTATCAGAGATTCACCAG
>PWZA01000116.1 GCA_003567655.1 Dehalococcoidia bacterium | reverse complement strand
CCTGCAAGGTACTTTCCCCTGAACAGGAGGCGAGACTGGCCACTCTCTATGCTAAGACAAACCCTCGCCAGTTACGCAGACAGATCTATACAGCAGTGCAACAACTCTGGGAATACCCTCAGGCCGATACAACAACCACAAAGGAGGCGGCATTAGCCCGGTAACATTTCTAAATGAGTGAACAACCTCTGTTCGGTAACATTATTGTATGAGTTGACACGCGCCCCTCCCTCGATTTGAGACTTACTTGATATTCCTCTCTATTTCAAGCGTGATGTAACAAAAGCCAGGTTGTTGCCTCAGCTGCGCATTCCACTGAAATCAGCCACCAGTTCGCCCCAAACCAGCAATGGTTCCAATCACTTCTGCTTATCCTTCTCGCGCAGCAAATATCAGCTACTTTCTAAAAACCCACAGGTGTACATCGTCATCGCTAGCTGGCCAGTTGGCGGGATGAGGAATCATACCGACATAAACGTCTCTGGTACAGCAACTTGCTGCGGGTTGCAGTACTTTCAGGAATGAGTTTTCCGCACCCTTTTTCACCTGTGAAGCAATGAATAGCTTGTTGTGGGCTGATCCCAAAACCAACTTGTTAAAATCCACAAGAGAACTCCTGGTATTGTGAGCTAACTCCGACTCGACTTGCCAAAGGACTTCTCTAATAAAGTACAGTTTCTTCTTGTGCAGGGGAGATTCCACTTCGCCAACCCTGCATAGTAGGATGTCGTGGAGCATCTCATTCAAACCGAAATCTTTTCTGTGTGAATAGTCGCTCTTTGTGAAGAGCCGGATTTCCGAATCACCTTCGTATCTTTTCTTGAACTGTTTAGCAAGGGCTTTCACCCAGGACCGAGATCTATTCAGGTTTATCTTCTGTATAGTCTCACCCGTATCAGGCTCGGACTGTGCCTGCTTGAGTGCTTCCTGTAGTAACCGCTTTACATCCTTTTCTGTAAACGACATTGGTCCAATCCCCTCATTGATTGTTCTTTCTCCACCATGATGTCGTCTATTCTATCATGTAGCTGGAACACCTTTCATCGTGTATTATGTTTTCAGTCTGTTTACCCTTAGGCTAGAATGACGTCACGGGACCCGGTGAGGTGCACAATTCATTTGGGAACTCAGGTTGCACCGCCCACATTTGCTCATTATTTCTGCTTCCCCAATGTGTACTGTGTTAGCGTTGCTATCAGAGTGCGCGACATCGCCTCCTCAGGACCTGATTGCTGCCCTCTCGTCGGCTTAGGCCACCTGGGTGGCTTTTATTCCACCACAATCCATTGGTGGTCCATCGCTATGGCTACGGCATGGGACCTGTCCCTGGCATTCAACTTGCGAAGTATTGTGACAATATGATTCTTGACCGTCTGTTCACTGAGTTTCAAAGACTCGCCTATTTGTCTATTAGTACCGCCCTGGGCAATAAGATTAAGAATTTGTCTTTGCCTCAAAGTGAGGGGATTCTTTATGATTGGTGCAGTCTTTTCTTCTGCCCTAGGCCAGAACTGCCTATAGTCTTTGAATACCTGCTCAGCAGATCTTGCTCCGGCGGCAAGAATATCCTCCACAAATTTTTCTCGCATTTGTTGTATGTGCCGTTCTCGCTCAAGATTATTCAGCCAATGCTGTACTTCCATTGCAGCACGATTTCTGCCCAAGAAATCCTCAGGCGGAACATAGTAGAAGTTGTTGTAAACTCGGTTCTCCTTCACCAAGAGTGGATGTGTCATAATCACTCCCTTGATAAGCTTGGAACTGAATTTCCTGCGATCATACTGGCAAATGCCTAGACAGGGATACTTGGGGAAGAGCTCGCGATTAAGCCTTGCTTCATACTCGAGGAGCTTGTCTAAACCCGGGTAGTCGCGGACCGCCCAGGTCATATCACCGATTACTCGGAGGCCTGAATAACCTTCACGGATGGCTTCCTCAGTCCGTGCTATCGCCAAGTCAATTATCCGCTCCGGCTCGAATGACATTTCTGTTGTATAGGCTTCAGGTCCGTACGCAATAATCAACTGGCCAGACCTTTCAACGGAGGCCACATCTACCCCTTTTTGTCCGAGATGAGCACGAACCATATCAGCGCTTTGGTCGCTTAGAACACAGATACATCTCTCACGGCGTTGCAGTCCAATTGCGATAAATGGTATGGTGACAGCCCGCCATTCTTCCAGTGATTCGTATATTAGACAAAGGTGATTATGGAGTTCGATATCCTGAAGCATTCGCTCGAGATTCATGGCAGATTTACTCCTAGATTTCGAAGAGTTTACCCAGAGCAGTTGGCGATCTTCGTTTCGTTCTCTATTATTAAATAACTCGGTTACGTTCTAGGAATCGCGCGTTAATGAACATATGGCTGAATATAGCGCGGTCTTTTTATTGAGTCTCATGCCTCACTCCCTCCCTGTCATCCAGTCTATTCTTACGTGAAGAGTTTGTCAAGGAGCCTGTGCTGGCTGACCACATGGGTAGTACCTGATGGGATATGTTAGCAATTCCCGTCTTTTCCTGCAGGAGATTACACTTTACATCGCATTGTGCAGGTCCGACGCTGGGGTCGCTGTCGTAGCGACTCAGCTCAGATCATCGACCTCGCCTGAAACCGCGGGCTCAGCAAAGGGGAAACAGCGAAAAGTGCCCGGTCCGGGGCTGCGGGTAGAAATCGCCTAATTTTGCTCCGGAACATGCAGGGATAGTGGGATCTGCAGCGAAAAAGGTCTGGGGGGTATAAGGACACTGGTGGCCAAAGATCGGCCCTCCGAATCCCTATGAATTGCTGTAGAAAAGCACGTCGACAACCTATCAGCATCAGAGTATGGGAGTGAGTACACACAAGAGCCAGCTTGTTCAAGTCGAGGGACCTGCGGCCGGCCGGGAAGACAGGGTTGGTGAGTCCCAGCCCACCCTATTCACATGCTATAATCATAATAGGTCTGCCGATCAGTAGGAGGATGATATGGAAGTGACTTCTCTAGGTGTTGATCCTGAATGGCACGAAAGCCTTCTGCTCATCCAGGTGATGAACACACGTCCTGTGCCAAGGAGGGAGCTATTCAATCTCGTTCGCGAGCAACAGAGCAAGAAGAAGGTGCTCGGGGCACAAGGAATAACCCATTCGCGATCTGCATACGCATACTGGCTGAATGACCACATAGATTATCGGATAGCAGTTGAAGGCGAAGGGCAACCGCGATTAACAGCTCTGGGGAAGTGGATTGCGGATTCGCAGATCTGCACGCTTGATGACAGGTATCTCTTCGTCTGCAAGCTAACCTGCTCTCATTGCAGGAAAGAGCACGGTCGTATGGTCTTTCTCAAGCTAGACAGAGGTACAGCGACGATCAATGCAAAGGGCAAGGTGTGTATGGATACACAATGCCCTCGATGTGGCAGATGCAAGAATCAAGCAGGCTTGTTTGGTGGCTTCTCTATTGATCAGTTGATCAGTCTCTACGATCGGGCCCTACCAGAGCTACGCAACGTAGTCAGAGACATGCCCGAGGTTGTACTGCCTGACTCGCCCTGATAGTTGTCTGCCATACATCGTCAAGAGGATCAACACTCCGCCTTTCACCTCGCGGAAAACAGATTAGCGCCGGGTCCGGGGCCGTCGGCAGAAATCGCCTAATTTGGTCCGAAACAACGTAAAGGAAGGGAGAATCTGCAGCGAAAAAGGTCTGGGGGGTATAAGGACACTGGTGGCCAAAGATCGGCCCTCCGAATCCCTATGGATTGCTGTAGAAAAGCACGTCGACAACCTATCAGCATCAGAGTATGGGAGTGAGTACACACAAGAGCCAGCTTGTTGGACCGCGGTCTGATCTGATGTGCAACTCCCTCTCCAAGGATCTGGGCGTATCGGGCCGACTGCCTGAGTATCAGTAATCAACACTGACGCCTCTAGCTCTAAGCTGAGGTATGCATGTTCGGATGGAATCCGAACTCAAAGGGTTCTCCTGCAAGCCAACTTCAGTCCCTCCTGAAAGCCCCTCGTTCTTGATCAACGGACTTATATCTCTTAACTGGTTGTACGATAGGCAGAGGTGTCTCAATCGGGTGAGGCCGGCGAGAGGTGAGATATCGGCTATCCGATTCCAGCCGAGTAGCAGCTCTCTAAGGTTAGTGAGGTTCGCCAAGCAAGAGATATCATCTACTCGGTTTTCTGAGAGGTTTAGGTGTGTCAGATTGGCAAGATTGGCCAGCGGCGATATGTCCACTGATCTCGTTATCCCAGGGCCAGAGACCCTCCAGGCTGATCAGATCCGCCAAAGGCGATAGATCGCTTATCCGATTGCCGCCAGGGGCCAGTTCCTTCAGATTGGTGAGGTTGGCAAGCGGCGAGATGTCACTTACCTTGTTGGAGTCGAAGCTGAGCTTTGCTAGGTTCGTCAGGTTGGCTAAGGGCGAGATATCGCTCAGCTTCTTATGCCAGAGCCAGAGCTTCTTTAGTTTGATGAGACTGGACAAGGGATAGATATTGCTTATTCGGTTGCCGTAACAGGCGAGCTCTTCCAGCCTGGTGAGGCCAGCAAGAGGGGAGATGTCGCTTATCTTGTTGTCCCAAATCCAGAGCCTTCTCAGGCTGGTGAGGTTTGCCAGGGAAGAGATGTCGTCTATCCGGTTATTGGGAAGGCTAAGGTGCTTCAGTCTAGTGAGACTGGCTACAGGGGAGATGTCCCTTATCCGGTTATCTTCCAGCCAGAGCTCCGTCAAATGGGTCGCGTGCTCGAGGCCTTTCAGGCTACGGACATTCCTTTGTGAGGCCGTGAGATTAGTAAGCTGCCCCAGGTCTGCCCTGCGAATGTCTCCTTCAGGTTTACCTATGGCACTACGAACGGCCGCCTCCAGATTTGAATCCGAGAAACGAACAGAGTTCTTCATCGTTGGCCCTCCATCTAATCCTTGACAGCGAGGGTTCCCATTACGCCGCTCATGCAATCCATATCGCAAGCCCCCGCAATATCCCTTCTTTGCAGCGAGGACAGACTGCCTCTTCGGCTTCTCTTGTGTTCCATATCATCTGTGTGGTACGGCATTCAGGGCACATGAATCTCTCTTCGTGCATGAGCTCGTTTGTCCGCTCATTCCAGCCTGCCCATGTTGAAGCATAGCCTTCAGAAGGCCCTGCGAACTCAACCAGAACTGTGTCAAATGTCTTATCGCATTTGGGGCAGTACAAGTCACCGGAGAACCCCTGAATGCCACGTTTCTCCGCCTCTTCAGAGGTCGGAACTGGATGACCGTAAGGCTTGCGGTTACCTTTGCTGTCACGATAGAACTCCCACGGTCCGGATGTCCGGACAAAGTACAAACACCAATCGCACATATACCGATATCCAACACCCATTTGTCGCCTCCATACACATGTTTGATCAACAACGCTCAGCTTGGCCCGATCTACTGTATCGGATACCAAAGCGTGTAGCACTCATCTTTAGTAGTACGTCTACTCCAGGCGCACACCAGCCCTGTCAAAGAGCTCGTCATCAACCAGAATAGGGGCATTGGCTCTTACAGCCAGGGCTAACGCTACCCCTATGGAACACCCGACTTCACGAGGCCTGGTGTGTGGAGAGAGCAGCACCTTCGCGAAGAAGGCATCGCCTTTAAGGTAGACTGTAGTGCACCCAATGGCAGAGTCAGTGGCGCTGTTATCAGCGAGGAAGGAATCGAGTTCCTTCTTGCTGTCAGGTCTTCCGTGGAGTTCGTCTGCCAGGATCTGCCCCTCATTCCGGTCTATCCATATTGGCAGATATGTGTTGCCATCTCCTGTCCGCTTCAGAATCAGAGTCAACTCATCAGGACAAGCTGCTGCGAACCGGATCGAATCGACTTTACAGCGTATTTGAGTCATCACAGACACCTACACACCTGTGCTTGCCCCCCTGCCCGGGATTCACAGGTTCTAGGCTAACCTGATTGGATGGAGATCTATCATGTGAGTTGCCTCATCCCGTCTCTTCAGCAGATTGCCACTCGATATTGCCGTCTCAGGCGATACCTTCTGGCGTCGCCTCCAGTAACGGTTCGATCTCTTCAAACCACAGGCCAGCAAACACGGTCCAGCGCTCCACGAAGCTGTGCTGTGTATCAATCTGTACGAAGAGGTGGGCCGGGTCTTTATGCCCTACTACACGATATGTCGGGCCAACTCCTACAGCATCAAACTGAAATCCTTCTCTTTCATAAATGCTCTCATCTGTGAGTCTCCACTTACGGTAAAGCCTTTGACTAACAAGGTACTTCATATCGGGGTTTTGCCCCTGATCCCAGCATCGCCGGAAATAGCTAAGAACATCAGGGGAAAAGACGCTGTTCACCCTTGGTACGACTATGCGCTCCAGGATGCCTTCAATGCCGAGTTCAACCAACAGATCCTGGTTGATCTTGCTGTATGTTGCGTTGCTGCCCTCAGAGTAGTTACTGAGGAGACCATCGTTCTTGAGTTGCTTCAGCCGCTGTCTCTTGTTCTTGGCTCCAAGAGTGCCCCAGAGAAAAGGGTCTGCGTTGATGAAGTATCTCTTCAGCTTCTCTGCCTGATCCCTCGGAATCTGCATGTGTCTCTTCCTACTGACGCCAGACCACCGCGTGATTGCAGGGCGTTGTGCTCATGGGTGGCGCACCATCTTCAGAATAGCATGACATCATACCAGTGTCAACATAGACTATAATATATAGAGGTTAGATTTCATACAAATAGTTGACCCAGCAAACCCTCAAGGCTACTGCACGGACAGTGTTATGCAGACCACCCCCACAATCCGTCCAATCTTGCCGGAAACAAATCCTAGGACATGGATCTTGTACAGAAAAGAACCAAGTCCCTTCTGTGCAACACAATACTGACAAATGTGCAATTTCACTCCATCTCACAGAAAGCCGTAAGGTGAAGAATTGAGAATGAGGACGCCATTGATCGGCGCAGCCTGAGTCACTGGCCGTTGGGCAGCTCTCCGAAGCGCTATGCACTTGGCAAGGTTTCTGCTTAACCAAAGAGAAACAGTATAATTGGCAAGAGTCGCCAATCATAAGTAAACATTAGGGGGGATAATGATATGGAAACAACAAGAGTAGCAGACAAGATGATAACTAAATTGGTTGGTATATGGGAGAGGGCTCCGGCAGAGCTGTCAGAACCAGGTTTTGGCTTCGATATCTGGGAGCTAGCAGCCATTTGTGGAATAATCGAGAGAAGCAGTGCTTCGCGCAGACGACAAAATTTCTTGTCGGGTGCCATGGACGACCTTCCACCTGTAGAACAATTTATGCGAGACAGGGGTTGGGTCAAAATCCTGCAGCTTGAGGAGAACGGTAGGCATCGTCCAGTGCTGTATCCCACCACAGAAGGAGTTGACTACGTAAGAAAAGGAAGGCCCTGGCCCACGAGATTCCTAAGAATAATTGAAGAATCGGTCACGGCGATTACTGTTTCCGTCATTGCTTCAGCTATAACAGCTATCGTAACGTATTTCATTTTATACTGGCTTACGGGAAAATAGTAGGGCAACAGCTACTCATGTTGTGGCTCTCTGGGAAGCGGGACTCTGGCCAAACCGGTCATGTTCGCTCGGGGTCTCAGACGCATTAACGTCTGTATTGCCACGCTTTCTGCCGCCAAGTAGTCCAGCCAAGCATTTAGTTTGGCGCGCTTACGCCATGAGAGAGAAACGTCTACCCAGGTCAAACACATGATCATCCGGTGCTTCCATCAAAGGAGGAACCGGACACTCATCTGGGAAGAGGCGAGTGACGTCCGTGTGCCCGGCCACGTCGTTTATGGCGCTCAAGCTCGCTGCAACTACTGAGCTTGCATACGAGTACGGTTCGAGCAGAACCTCCTTAAACTTGGAAGCCAGTCCCCATTCCTTCGCACCACCCAGTTCTCTGGCCGCCTCCAGCAATCTGCCACTAATCGAACTGGGCAATGCTATTGTGTGTGTTGGCTGAAAAACACTCTTATCCTGGTAGGCTATGACTCGGGGAGCCGCTCCGTGTATGGGGTTTCGCAGTTCATACAGGGACGTGAGAATACTCTGATATCTCAAACTAGAACACAGTCGATATAACTCGGTAGCACCATTCTCTCGGAGCGAGTTGCGGAAGTCCTCCCGGCGAAAGCTCGCAGACTTTTCCTGTGTACGGAGTCGGTACGCACGCCTGGCGATGCGAGCCTGTGCGTCGATAGCTCCTGCTAACAGCAGTGTAAGATAGTCGAAATGGTACACCACTTCTAGAAAGTCATCCCTATCCCGCGAAGCATAGAACCGTATTCCGATCGCATCCAAGGCCTCCAAGGCCCTGACTGTCCTATGTAGAACTGCCTCTCCCAGCGCATCCGTGTCGTCTCCGCGCAACTGGGCTGCCGCGAGACATCCCGCAAAGTAGCGCCACATGTTTGGCAGGCGATACCGCGCCAACACCCAATAGAAGAGTCCTCGGTTGGCGGTCCGTCTCGATCTTGAAGAAGCTGAATAGGTGTAATCGCTGCGTGACCGGAGGAACAGGCCGGTAATGCGGGTAGCCTCCAGAGGTGTGCGGGGGTGCGTCTTTCTGACTGGCCATCGGTCGCGATTGCTCAAGAGGAACGGCGACTTCGTGACAAGAATGTCTCCCCAAATCGACGTATGTGCCTCGGCTAGCAGGAGTTGGTCCACAATGTCTTTGTGGTCTCTTTGCGCGCCAGGTGCCAGTCCAGCCGCGATTTCAGTCCACAGGTGCTTGAACCACACGGCTGACGAGATCATCACGTCTGCTGAGCCACCACGCTTGAGCGCGACCGGAATCCAATCATCTTCTGCTGCCGGTTCTTCCAAGACGATGTGAGGGAACTTGCCGGGACTTGTCGAGAATAGCTGCACTTCTTTAAGGTTACTCAGTTCGTCAAGCAAAGCCAGCGCGGTCTCTTCATTCTCGGTCAGGTTAGTCAGACATTGGGAATGAAGAGTAAGCCGCAATGGACGTTCGCCCGGACCCCTGATGAAGGGGCTCGATAACTCATTGGGGTGCTTCTGCCACTCAACTCTTTCTATCATCGCTGCTTGTTCCAGATGGGACGGCCATGGTGAGCATTGTAGCACCACGACATGATCGAGACCTAGAGGAGTATCCCAGACTGCGGGGACACCGTACCGATGTGTTCTGCCACAGTTCAGGCATCATGTCCCCATAATTCAGCTCATTTGACCCTTGTGCCCAACATTCCTCGGACATGTTCAATCGTCCAATACAAGCTCAAGCTAACCTCAGAACTCAGATAAGACTGAGACAGGTAGCTGAATCTCCAAAACAAGGTATGCCCTTTGGGTTGGTCAATGGTGTTGCCCTCACCCTGCATTGAACGGCCCACTGCCTTGTATGATCTGATCGGGTGATCCTGGCGCTCACTAGAGTTTCGCTATCCACCACCCGCGGATGAGGAGTGGCCAACATGGCCTGTATAAAGGGCGTTGAAACCATAGACACATGTTCAGTGATGTGGTAGATTCCTTTCTGAGAACGCCGGGCTTTCGCGTCCGAAGGAGGAGTTCAACAATGGGAAAAGTGAAGTACGTGCTAGTAGAGTGCAAAGTCTGTGACGGGAAAGGCTTCCGTCTGGTGCAAGACCCCAATGTATCACCGATAATGGATGCTTTTGCTAGGGTCAGGAAGCCATGCGAGAATTGCCAAGGGACCGGGAAGGTGAGGATCGCGACTGAGGAGACCGGTTGACCGTTTGGTGCACTGCTTGCCTTGGATGTTCCGACGACGATTATCAGCCTGTCGCGCTAGGGCAGAGATAGCTTGAGTTGTATGTCGGAACGAGCGAGCATCACTGCTGGTCACCTCAAGACCGGAACCTTGGGATTTGATGTGTTCTCTGCCTAGAGCCAGTTATGCGCCCCTTATCACCTTGTAGGATTCCGGGGACACCATACCTATTTGGCATCCCGAAGACCGGATGCAACGCCTCAACTGAACTCGCCCGCTGACTGCTTTGCCTCTGAGGAGCAGAAGCGTCTCCTTGATCTGTTTAGCTGAGTCGCGCAGTCACAGGCGAGCTCGCTGCACAATCTAGCGAGTTGTTCTGTCGTGGTGTCGCCTGTGTCCTGGAATAGTCATGAACGTAATTCGACGTGCACGCGCGCAAAGGCCGATCCTATCGAGTTTCAGCCCGAATGGCACTGGCAATAAGGGAATTTGTGACTGAATGACTCCCCCAAGCCCCTAGACAGCTATTCCGCTCGTTTGTTGGGAAATACCTTGTTGAGAAAAGCAGGGCTTCTCTCACGTACGACGAGGGCTCCTGGTCATACTGGTGTCTAAGCAACCGCCTTTGTGATGCGATGCCATGTTTAGCCGCAAGGTCCGCGGCTATGCCCCTCAGGCCAGGCAGCCTACGAGAATCCTCTAGTATCTGTATTGCTTTGGTTACGGTGTCTCTTGCCACGGACTCTACATCGATTAGCACCGCAATCGGCCATATCAGCGACCAGTCGTAGGGCAACTCTTCGTCTGCCACAATTCTCTCCAATTGTCTGGAAATCTCCTGGTTACTGCGAGCAAACAACCTAAGATAGCTACAATACATCTTAGACAGATGTGGCCGTTCAGTTATGCCAGCCAATGAGCGTTCTATACCTATCTTGCTAGCCGCCTTTGCCAAGTAAGGTAAGCAGAATCTCTCTATCTTCTCACCGTGCCCTGAGTCATCCCCGACTCGTTGATATAGTTCCTTCATGGCCTGGAGCTCTATCTCGTCCTCAGGCAACTGCTCCTCTTCATCATCCCACATGCTCTGAAAACCGTACGCTGTTTCTGACAGTGCTTCCTGCAGAACGAGCTCGCGGACCTCATGCTTGGCTTGCTCAAACAAACGATCGATTTCTGTCTCCTCTGCCAGAAGATCACTGGTTCTAACTACCTTCGTCTTGCTTTCGTTTAAGCTGAGACCCTCGTCCCGAAGGATGCGGCACAGACTAACTAGCCCTTTCTTGGCTTCTAGCAGCGAAGGGTAGAACAGATACAGGTCGTCCACATATCGGACAGAAGGAGTGTTTCTGACTTCTAGGTCACTGTCAAGGCTCGCTAGATAGAAGTTCCCCAAAAAATCTGAAGGGAACAAGCCTTGCAGAATGCCATGAGAATCCTTCTCGGTAAACGCCGACAAGACCTTATCTAGCAGATTCACAACCCTTGAATCACACCCTGACGCTTGAAGCAGATTAACCAGGTTGTGTTGGTAGATACGCTCAAAATAGCATGCGACATCAGCTTTCACAACGTATTGCAGACTGCTGTCCCGGCATTTGGCCTGCAAGTCGATTTGCATCTCCTGCCAGCAGTCATCGGCATGCCTGAACATCTTGCAGTCGGGGTCGTCAGCGAGTAGAACGTGGCTGAATACACGGGATCTATCCAATTGCGCTTCTGCTTGTTCGCTGAGATTGTCAACAAGCGCCTGATATACTAGTGTATAGTCCCTGAAATAGGTTGCAATAACCTGCTTGTCATGCGATAATTTTGGCATGGCAGGTAAAGCAAGAGAAATAGAGGTATCCAGCGAAGACAGAGAAACATTGCGGAAAT
>PWZA01000203.1 GCA_003567655.1 Dehalococcoidia bacterium | reverse complement strand
GTCGATGCCGAGTTCGTCCGCTCTTGCTCTGGATATGCGCAGTACATGGTCGGTGTTGGACGTTCCGGCCTTCGGGAAGTAGACTATCTTGCCTTCTATCATGCCTTTACCTCCTGACGTCGATCGTTCAGTATTGTCCCGTCCTGGTCCCTGCCCCTGATTCTGTTTAGACTATGCCATCGCTGCGGGCACTGTCAAGGGTGTGAGACTGATCGGAGGCGGCTCAAGGCGTAGGCTCGTCTTTGATGTACGAGACGCCCGTATTTCCCGGTCTGAGAAGAGCACGTTCGAGATCGCTTCGTCGTCCCGACCTGTCGGGACTCCTCGCGATGACAGGAGGGAAAGAGCCGCAGGCACTGTCAAGGGGGTGCGACTCATCGGAAGCGGCTCGAGATGGAAGCTCGTCTTTGATGTGCGAGACGCCCGTATTTCCCGGGCTGAGAAGAACACGTTCGAGATCGCTTCGTCGTCCCGATCTGTCGGGACTCCTCGCGATGACAGGAGGGAAAGCGCTGCAGGCACTGTCAAGGGTACCGGTCGCTGCCTTTTCTTATGCTTCGCCCTGATATAGAATGATGGCAGCCCGTAACAACATCTCCTTTGAGGGGCAGGAACAGGCCGTTGCGTTCGAGAGAAACACTGACCCGATCGGAAGAACCGTCCATCGTCGAGGCGCTTAGCAGGAGCCTGGAGTGGCGCGAAGACGCCGACGACCTAACCCTGGGCGTCGACCTGGGAGGAAGCAAGATCCTCACTGCGGTCGTGGGCACCCGGGGGCAGATGCTGTCGTCCGACCGCAGCAAGACCCCGGCCGCAGAAGGGCACGAGGCCGTGACCCGCTCTATTCTGGAGTCCGCGCATCGAGCCCTGGAACAGGCAGGGGTGAGCGTTTCCGAGCTTCTCGCCGTGGGAGTCGGAGCACCCGGTCTGGTGAACCTCTGTACCGGCACCGTTGCCACCTCGCCTCATCTGCCCGGTTGGAGAGATGTTCCCCTGCGGGACATGATACAGGATGGGTTGGGTAAAGCGACGTTTCTCATCAATGACGCCAATGCCGCGGCACTGGGAGAACTCCGTTTTGGGGCGGCCCGGGGTGTACACGACTTCATCTATATTACCGTAAGCACGGGAATCGGCGGGGGCATCGTGATCGACGGCGAGATCTACAGCGGAGTTACGGGCATCGCCGGCGAGGTCGGCCATATGACCATCGATGACGACGGGCCGGCCTGCAACTGCGGAAACAGGGGTTGCTGGGAGACACTGGCCTCCGGTACGGCCCTGGCCCGGGAGGCAAAGCGCCGGATCGAAGAAGGAGACAGCACGTCCATGTTGGGATATGTCGATGGCGACGTGGACAGAGTCACGGCGAAGACCGTTCAGAGCGCCGCGGAGCAGGGAGACGCCCTGGCCGGGGAGCTAATCACGCGGACCGGCTACTACCTGGGTGTCGGGCTGGCCAATCTGGTCAACATATTCAATCCCGAGTTGATAGTCATCGGCGGCGGCCTGTCGAACATCGGGGACATGCTGCTGGAACCGGCCTTCAGGATAGCCCGGGAGAGGGCATATCGGGAAGCTTTCGAGGCTGTGCGCCTCGTTCGTGCCGAGCTGGGTCGCAACTCGGGTGTGCTCGGTGCTGCCGCCTTTGCCTTGCAGGAGATGAGACGGGAAGACCCGTGAAATCAGGCTCTCGCCGTCATTGGATGAAACTGGCCTGGAGTTCGGGAGCAGACACATAGAACGAGGAGGAGCATATGAAGAGAATCGGCATACTGACCAGCGGCGGCGATGCTCCCGGCATGAATGCCTGTATCCGGGCAGCGGTTCGCGCCGCCCGGGCCCATGACCTTGAGATCTTCGGCATCAGGCGCGGCTATGCCGGGCTCATCCGGGGTGAAATAGACCGCCTGGACAGGAAGGCAGTTGCCAACATCATCCACCAGGGCGGCACTGTGCTGGGCACCGCCCGCTCGTCTGAATTTACCAACGTTGATGGCAGGGCGCTGGCGATGAAGAACCTTGAGAAGGAGGGGATTGAAGGTCTGATTCTCATCGGTGGGGACGGCACCTTCCGCGGCGGCAGCGAGTTATCTGAGGAACAGGGTGTTGGCATCATCGGTGTGCCCGGGACGATAGATAACGACATCTACGGCACCGATTATACGATCGGGTTTGACTCGGCTGTGAACTGCGCCCTCCATGCCATCGACCGTATTCGCGATACCGCCCTCTCGCATGAGCGATTGTTCTTTGTGGAGGTGATGGGACGGCACACAGGATTTATCGCGCTGGAGAGCGGAATGGCCGGCGGTGCTGAAGAGCTGCTCGTGCCCGAGCTTCCCTTCGGCGTCGATGAGCTGTGTTCACATCTGGAGAGGAGCTTCAAGGGTGAGAAGAGGAGCGCCATCGTGGTGGTGGCGGAGAGCGGACGCCCTGGCGATAGTTTTCGCATAGCCCGCGAGGTGAGAGACAAGACCGGTTTCGACTCCCGCGTGTGCGTCCTGGGGCATCTCCAGCGCGGAGGTTCGCCCACAGCACGGGACCGGGTGCTTGCCGGCAAGCTCGGAGTGGCCGC
>PWZA01000193.1 GCA_003567655.1 Dehalococcoidia bacterium | reverse complement strand
TCCTGCACCAGTAGCAGTGTGCCCCTTAGCTCCTCATGCAGGATAGGAACACCGATGACCCTGATGTACCTTCGCGTCGTGTTCGACTCATACTGCGTGGTCTGTGCTTCGGCAGTCTTCAAGCACTGCTTGAGCAGGTCATCCATCTCATGGTCGCGAACAGCTTCGATGAGCGTCTTCGCTGCCTCGTCCCCGATGCCGAACAGAGCCTTTGCGGCACGGTTGGCTATGGCGATATTGCCCTCCACATCTGTCATTATCACCCCGTCGGCCATATTGTCGAGAATGGCTGCGAGCCTTGTTCTATCTCTCGAAATGGCCCGTATCGTCTCACTGAGCTTAAGCGACATATCGTTGAATGATCGTGCCAACTCCCCTACCTCATCCATCGTATCCACGGGCATCTTCTGTTCCAGGTCACCGGAGGCGATGCGCCTGGCTGCAGCGGTGAGCCTTCGTATGGGCTGTGTGGTGATCCTGGAGACAAACCAGGCAGCCATCACTATTAGCAGGGCGGCCACTGCCATAGCTGTGATTACACTTGCGGTGACATTGTGGACAGCTTTGTCAATGGCTGCCAGCGAAAGCGCCACCCGGGCGACCCCCAGAATTTGCTCTTGATGAAGGATGGGAGTCGCTATGTACATCATCCTCTGGCCCAGGGTGATGCTGTAGCGTGTGTTCTCTCCGTAGCCGTGTTCCATGGCTGCCCTGATCTCCGGACGGTCGCTATGGTTGTCCATGACAGCGGGGTCCTGCTGCGAATCGCCAAGCACCACGCCATCGGCTGCGACGATGGTGATCCTGGTGGCAACCTGCTCTCCCAGTCGCTTGGCAAGGGCATCCAACACTGCATCCTCTTCCTCTCCCAAAAGATAGGGTATGCACGCTTCGGCGGTGATCCTCGCTTCAGATTCCAGTTGTCTGCGCAGGCTGGCAAGCTGCGAATCCCGTGTCAATCCGACCAGATGGGATCCCAGAATGCCCATGATGATAAGTATGACAGCGACAAAAAAGAACGTGATGCGCCACTGAATACTGCGAAACACCTTCAACCCTCCAGCTTGTATCCTGCACCTCTTACTGTGATGAGAGTTCTTGGTTTAGAAGGTTCGATCTCGATCTTCTGCCTCAGCCACCTGATATGGACGTCCACGGTTCGGGTATCACCTGCGTAGTCATATCCCCATACCTTATCGAGGAGCTGTTCCCGGGTGAACAGGAAACCCTTGTTCCGGGCAAGGAAGACCAGCAGATCATACTCCTTGGCAGTAAGTGTCAAGGAGGAGCCTTTCCATGTGACCCGGTGGCGGCCCGTGTCGATCTCCAGGTCTCCTATCTTCAGAAGTTCGGTCTCACCGCCGTGGACAGGTCGGGACATGTCAGCTCTACGAATGAGGGCTCCCAGGCGGGCCAGGAGTTCTCTCATACTGAACGGCTTTGTCATGTAGTCGTCGGCGCCGAGTTCGAGTCCGACCACCTTATCCACCTCGGCGGTCCTTGCGGTGAGCATCAATATGGGAACGTTCATCTCCCTGCGCAGAATCCGGCAAACCTCGAGCCCGCTCAACTCAGGCAGCATCAGATCCAGGATGATCAGGTCGGGCTTCTCGCTTCGCGCGACATCCAGGGCACGAGCGCCGTCACGGGCTGTGGCTACATTATAACCCTCGTTCTTGAGACTGTACTCGATCGTGTCAAGTAGATTTCTATCATCCTCGACGATCAGTATCTTCGCAGCCATGACTATCCCCGGTGATAGTATAGACCCGACATCGATGTCTGCACAACCACTTCATGAGCGGACCATCGAACTCAGTCGAGGTGAGGAGCCTGTGCCGGGCGTCAGGCAGCATCCTCGCTCCACTGGATAACCGTGGTCGACCAGACGTCCCTCAGTGCTTGCTCAAGGACCGCCCTGCGTGGATCAGGTATCTCCAGAAGCATCCTCAGGATGCGGTCGTCAAAGCTGCAAAGAAATGTGCATCGTTTTCGCAGCGATGTAATCGTACTCCTTGCCCCTCCGTAGACCAGATAGTCCAGCTGACGTGAATAGGGCTCAATGCGCGCCCTGGCATGGGTGCAGACGCGATCCAGAAAGCATTCTATCTGTTTTTCTCGGTGCCGGGCGAAACGTCCCTGTGAAGAACCACCCTTCTTGTGGCGAGCGTGTACCACGCCCGTACCTGTCTTGCTCTCCAGAAGCGTAGTGCCACGGCAGACGCCGATGCTGTATGACCCCAATCGGACCAGGACAAGGGCGATTGTATAATCATGGCTGAGCAACGAGCGTAGCGGCTCAATATGATATCCGCCGGCGACATACTCCTGCTGTATCGGGAATGGCGGTACGACCAGACACTTCTGCGGACCACTCCAGAAGAGAACTGCCCCTGTGTGCGAACCGGCGATCAACTCGTTTAGATCCGGAGGCGTTGTATCGGGATCGATGGTGTGCAGCAGCAACTCCTTGCTCGTCTCAGGATCGGTGTCCCGCGGCAGGTATAGCGACACAGCCGTGCCATTCGGGGCGACGAGTTCGTCAAGAAAGCTAAGCATCTTGGCCCTTCCCAGTCGGAACCCTTTT
>PWZA01000091.1 GCA_003567655.1 Dehalococcoidia bacterium | reverse complement strand
TTACTGTTGACGGGATAACGCACAGGATCAGTCGTCCCTTCATGGTGATGGCAACAGAAAACCCTATTGAGCATGAAGGCATCTTCCCGCTGCCGGAGGCGCAACTCGATCGCTTCATGATGCGGATACAGCTGGGTTACCCCTCGTTTCCTGATGAGATATCGATTATGGGTGGCCAGTGCGTTCAGCATCCCATCGAGAGCTTGTGCTCTGTCACCAGCACCGAAGATGTGAATCAAGCACAGGAAGCCGTCAAGAGAATTTTCGTTCACGATTATATAAGGCAGTATATAGTCTCGCTTGTACGCGCCACGCGAACGAATCCTAATACGACCCTGGGGGCCTCACCCCGGGCATCGCTGGGGCTGTTCCGTGCTTCTCAGGCACTGGCTTTGATGCATGATCGCGAATATGTCATACCAGACGATGTGAAACAACTGGCCGTAACAGTCATCGGGCATCGCGTGGTTATTACCCCTACCGCTCGAATGAGGCGGCTGGATAGTAACCACATTGTTGAAGAGGTGATAGGTGAGGTAGCGGTGCCTGGTGGGCGGGCTGCCGTTTGGTCTCATAGATCATGAGGCTGATGTGTATACGCTATGTCGCCAATGCAGGTGAAGCACGCATTCATTAGCACGCCGGTTTAGTGGGTCAGACGCGCTGTTATTGAGTGAGCGAGCCACATCAAAACTGCTGAGATATAGGGGCCGCGTGCGTTGATGTCCTCTCAGACTTGAGTAGGAATGTAACACGACTATGCGTGTCTCTCAGCAAACGTTCCGCAGGAGTTGCAGATTCGATGTGAAGATCGTCAATCGACTGATGAGCCGCAGTTCATAGCACAGAAGCCTCGCGCGACACATACCTGTACGAAGCCGGACGGCTTCACTGGAGTTTGTTCAATAATCGACTGTGAAGTATGTGGTTGAGAAGAGTGCTACGCACCTGAGGCCATAATGTGCCAATGAGCGCTCTGTCCTCCTCACTGGCGTAAGGCGAACCATAGCACACTTGTACGTAGGTATCCACTATTCTGCCTATTGCCAGTGACGTCTCCGGGAATATTATTTGCAGTGTGCGGCCGTATTCGTAAGGAGTATGAGTCTGTCGCGGCCCGAGTCTGCTCAATGCGGCGAGGTATCCCATTCTAGCGTATGCCACCTGTGGTTCATTGGTGTTGCCTAGCAGACGTCTCCACAACAAGCACGCCACCACGCCCACCCCTGTAAACGGTATAGACAATCCTAGCAGCCAAAAAGGCCAGGACATGCCTGTGTCGACATCCTCTCTTACGGTCGGCAGGCTGGCGATATCCTCTGTTTCGCCTGGCAGTGTGTCAACGTCCTCCGCTTCGCTAAGGACGGTGTCTCGGTTTTCTGTATGGCTGGGAAAGTCGCCAACATACCCCTCTGCATATTCCTGTGGCAGGCTCGGAGGGCCTCCGCGAGTTACGACAGCATAACTGGGAGTGGGCTCGAAGGGTATCCAGCCATATCCTGGGAAGAACACTTCGCACCAGGCGTGGCTGTTCCGTATCATGAACAGTGAATGTCCGGGCTTTTCGCTGAGTCGATGCTGGATCGCAGTGTCAGGCATGGTTAGATCGAACAGTTCGCCAGGATAGGTCGTGTGTATCCCCCGGCCCGGCTGGGATACAACAATCGTCTCACCTGGCCCGTAACCCACTACCATACGAGATGGCACTCCAGAAGCCCGCAACAGCACTGTCATGGCGGAAGCGAAGTATTGGCAGTATCCCCTCTCTAGCTCAAAGAGGAAGTAATCAACGCCATCGGCGCCATCAGGCGGCGCCTCAATCTCAAGTGTATATTCCAGGGTGCGCAAATAGTCGCGTATGGCTATAGCCTTCTCATACGGTGTATCAGCGTTATCCGTGAGTTCTTGCGCAAGCCCCACGACACGCGTCGGCATGTCCTCAGGAAGCTGCAGGTACCGGTCCAAGATCCAGCCAGGGTAGTTCATCCCCGCTGTAAGCAGATGGCCCTCAGTAGCGGCAGAAACTAGTACCGTAGCATAGTACGGTGTATCGCCAGCATGTGACTTCGCAGAGCGTATGGAAAGGGCATCCGGAGGAATTGGTGCTCGCCGTTCCAGAACGATCTCCAAGATATCTTCGTCTCCGTGTGCCCAGGATACGATCGCAAGATCACCGGGCAGAATGGATTTGATCTCGGCCTCAGTCAGGGGTTTGTCGGAGGCACTGGTTAACTCCTGAAGCCGCTGTATAGATTGCTGCAGGTCAAGGGGTAGGCTCTCTAGTTCTATGGATGAAGCTAGTCTGCTACGCTCCAACTCTATGCGGTAGCGAGAATGCTGTGGTACCTCCAACAGATATCCAGTTGATACGGCGACAGGATAGCCGCCCAACCATATCGGTTCGCCTGCACTCAGCGGGGACAGACTCGTTACGACAATCTCTAATTCCCGCAGCTCTTGAGCCTCTGCCTCTGCACGTTGTTCAGGCGTCCATTTGAAAGACACCAGACTAGTCTCACTGGTCTCCCAGCCCCAGCCTTTGTACTCATCATAGCTTCTGGCGCGCAAGTAGATAGGGGAGGGTGCTGCCACAAATAGAACAGGCTCTT
>PWZA01000173.1 GCA_003567655.1 Dehalococcoidia bacterium | reverse complement strand
CGATGCAGTGAACAGTCGGACTGCTTCCTGCAGCGTTCTAAGCCCCCTTTCTGTTTTGATCTGATTTAGAAGCCCCGGCTCGGGCAAGCTTGCTCTCAACCTAGCATATGAGTCCGGATCGCTTGTCAGTATACCATATCTCCGAACTCCTGCGGCATAGGTCCGCTGATGCCATCTGCGCCGCAGGGCGGTATAAACTGAAACTATACTGCTTCATCATGACGAAGCCTACCCGGCATGCAGCACAAGCTGCTAAACTAGTTCACCCCGAGTTGCTTCGAGTGGAGTGCGTCGATGTGGCTGCTCTATGCTAGCTGTGCCTGGGTCGGCGGAATAGTCCTGGGCTCCAGGATGGACCTTCCGTTCTTAATCCTGTCACTCGGCCTCCTGCCGTTCGTTCTCATACCGTTCGCACCTACCCGCAAAAGGGCACTGGTAACGGCCGGACTATGCCTACTCACACTACTGGGCGGCCTCCTTCGTCTACCCTCAGACCTTGCTCCGCCCAACGAGCACACCCTCGCCTTCTACAATGACAGTGGGGTTGTGGAGATTCAGGGCATAATCCTAGAGGAGCCTGACGCCCGGGACACGTTCAGTCTGCTGACGCTTTCGGCGAGCCAGGTGGTCTTGGAGGACGAACGCACCGAAGTGTCGGGAAAGGCGCTGATCCGTGTACCCAGGTACCCTGTATACCATTACGGGGACATGCTCAGGGTACATGGAACACTTCAGACCCCTCCGACACTGGAAGACTTCGACTATGCCGGCTACCTCGCCGACCGCGGAATCCACTCCATAATGTATTATCCCGGTGTAGAGATCGTGGATCGGGACATGGGTTTTAAGCCCATGCAGTGGACTCATTCCTTGAGACAAGCGCTCTCTGCTTCCCTGGCCAGTGCTCTGCCTGAGCCGCAAGCTTCACTGGCGCAGGGCATCCTGCTCGGGATGAGAGACAACATACCGGACTCACTACACAAAGCCTTCTCCAGGACGGGGACAGCACACCTGCTGGCCATCTCCGGGCTCCATGTGGGGATCATCGTTGCCATGCTTCTCAGCTTCGGAATACTGATCTTTGGCAGGCAGCGCTCTATATACATATGGCTGGCTCTGGTTATCGTATGGATATACGTACTGCTCGTCGGAGTGCGACCGCCAATATTCAGAGCCGCCATCATGGGAAGCATGTACCTCATGGCTCAGTGTCTGGGAAGACAGCGAAGCGGGATAATAGCGCTCGCTTTCGCGGCGGCCGTCATGACTGGAATTCAACCACATCTGTTGTGGAGCGTATCCTTCCAGCTCAGCTTTGCTGCCATAGCCAGCCTGGTTCTGCTGTTCCCTCACCTTCAGGCCTGGGGGGGAAGAGTAATCAGGATGGCTTTTGGCGATAGAGCAGCACTGGTCACCATGGGCACGATGGTGACGGATCTGTTTGCTGCCAGCCTGGCGGCAATAGCAGGAGTTTGGCCTATCATTGCCTACAACTTCGGAATCGTTTCAACGGTCGGTCTGCCGGCGACCTTCTTTGCCCTGCCGTCTCTGCCCTTCATCATAGTTACATCAGCGCTGGTCGCCTTTGCAGGACTGTTCTCTCTAGTGGTGAGTCAGGTGCTCGGCTGGCTGGCCTGGGTCTTCCTCACATATCTCATGGCAGTTGTTCAGGGTTTCGACGCATTGCCGTATTCCTCGCTGGAGGCGACGGACCTGTCCGCATGGCATGTCTGGGTATACTATGCTATATTGGCTGGAGTCATAGCATGCGTTACCTGCCGCCGGCAGCTCGCTGACGTCTACTCCAGCTTGACATCGCCGATGAGAAACCTCGCTCAACGCCTTCCGTGGGCCCGCAGCGGCTTCTCACCAAAGTGGCTAATCTTGCCACTCTTGATCGCAGCCGTACTGGTCTGGTCGGTTGCGATTACCCAGCCCGGTGACAAGCTTCACGTGATCTTTTTTGACGTCGGTCAAGGTGATGCCGTGCTGGTGCAGACTCCCAATGGGCACAACATACTCATTGACGGCGGCCCTGACCCGAGGAGACTCAGTCTGGCACTGGGAGAGAAGCTGCCCTTCTGGGATAGAACCATAGACCTGGTAGTATGCACCCAACCCCATGCCGACCATATCACCGGCCTGATAGAGGTTCTGCAACGCTATGAAGTCAAGCAGGTTATCGACCCCGGAGTACACTATGATTCATCGCTCTACAGGGAATGGCTCAGGCTCATAGAGGAAAAGGGAGTCCAGTATGACCTGGCGCGCTCGGGACAGGAGATCGATCTGGGCAACGGCCTCAAACTCGAGGTACTTAACCCGCCGCTGGAGTTCTTCGAAGGCACCAGTTGCGATGTGGACAATAACGGGATAGTGATGAAGCTGACCTGGAAGAAGGTCAGTTTCCTTTTCACCGCCGACATCAGAGGAGAGGCAGAACTACACCTTATCATGCAGCGAGCCAGCTTGAGAAGCACGGTGCTCAAAGTCTCGCATCACGGTAGTATGACCTCCACCGTCCCCCAGTTTCTGGCTGCAGTTGACCCCGAACTGGCGGTCATCTCAGTTGGGGCGGAGAACCCCTTCGGCCATCCCAGCCACGAGGTGG
>PWZA01000053.1 GCA_003567655.1 Dehalococcoidia bacterium | reverse complement strand
GAGTACCATTTTACGAGTAATCTGGAGGCTTCTCTGATTACGCGGCGATTGCCAGGGTCATACTGAAGCGAAGACTGCAACCTGACGCGAATGAGCGCTACTTCAGGGTCAAGGCCCTCAAGCCTGGTGATGTTGCGGAACTGGCATGCTTCGGCAGGGCTAAGGGTACCGGAATAGAAGCCATGCTTACGGGCATTCCGATTGCCTTTCTGGCCACCGCGCTTTCTTTTGTTTTGTGTGGGGGTTACAGTCAAGCTGGTGTAGACCTCACCTGCGGGACCTGATCTGTTAGATCAGGACAAGAGTTCTAAATAGAAGATAACAAGACTTCTCCATTCGGTCAAGGGGAAAATGTCACTCTTTACTCTTCCTATTCACTCATTACTCATTAATCTTAACTATTCACAATTCACCCATCTGCCGGTGCGCCGAGCATTCGCGCAGATTGTATCACACCGCTGCTCGCCGACCAGCAGCCGGTCGCCCGGGAGAGTGCCGTGTATGCCACCCCACTCTACAGCAGAGCATCCAAGCCCTGATAAGGCCATGAGACCGATTCCCCCGATGTGTATCATTGCGTGGAGCTCAGATGTGCGCTAGCTAGAAAGCCCTCGGCAGACCTTACAGTACACTAACACACGCAGTAGAAATCGCGATTACCCCAGCGGCGGAGAACCCGCCGTCAGCCAGCTATACACCATCCTCAGTCTAATCACGAATATCGAGGTATTCAATGGCAATATGGACACTATGATTCATGATCTCGCTCTGCTCAAGAGGGGCAGGTAGATGATAACCTATGCGGAACGAGATCTGACCTAATTCCTTTTTGTCAGACAAATCCAACCTCTGGGCAACAAAGGTGGGATTGCTGATCTCGCTAACGGGCATAGACCATACTAGCACTCCATCGAGATGGATCTTGATCGCCAAGAAAGAGAGCAGTGCTTTGTCTAACTCGTCCGTTTCAGCTGAGACAAAGAAGTACAGGTTCTGATAATCCCCGCGGCCTCTCAGATCCGCATCTTTTCTGAAGCCAACATAGCCAGGGTACGCGGGAACCTCCGACAGGTTCAGGTCAAACGACAACCTCTTGAAATTATTCTCTACACCGGTTACAAGCAGGCTATATCCATGCATATTGATCAGTCTTAGCGACTCAAGAGTAATCCTGTTTTGTGTCCTGTTAACAAAACGGAGATAGACACGGAAGGATGTGGCTTGAGAGTGGATGTCTAATGCTTCCACTGCAAAGGTATTGCTTCCTTTCTGGTGCGGCATCGCCCATGATCTTTGGTCTATCCGCTCCTCGTCATCGTACTGGTGGAAGAAGAACGTCAGTGCTTCGAGTTCCTTAGCCAAAGTGTAGTCAATCTCCGCTCTGGCTAGGCTACACGTGCCAAACTTCTCAAAGAGCACTTCCCGGCCTGCCGGGGGCAAGTCCCACGAGCCGGCAAACGTGTATGTGTAGTAATGAGAATCATGAGCAGGCAAGTCAAAGGCGATGCCCGAATCATCCGTAGCGACCGGCGTTATACCTGTCACGGGAGAGGTCCATGCATGACCTGCAACCTCCCATCTTGAAAGGTCGACCACCAGCTCCTCTCCAGTCTCGCCGTCAACCAGGTAATACCTTGTGGCCGCACCATCTGCACTCACAGCGGCAGGCACAAGGTGCCTCTCCGTTCCATCCGAAACTTCGGCGACCACCTCGAATCCTCTCATGTCCGTCAGCGTGTGCCCGGAATAGGAAATATACTTCGCAGCAGCAAAGAAGAGGGCAATGACAATCACAATCCCGACAAGCCCGTGTAGATGCACTGACGCAACACTCTTAAGACCCTTGACAAAAGGCGACCGATCCTTAGTTGTTTCCATCTGTAATCTCTCTTTCCAGATCTGCGGATGTGGAAGCTTTCAGAAGCTGCCACCACTTAACATTCTTAAGTGAGGATTGCCCTAGCAGCAACTGGGCAACCATGAGGCTGGTCAAGAACACGGTGAACAGGTTGTAGCGAGGTTGAGCCTCCGAAAAAAGGAGAATAAGAAGATAGAAAAATGCCGTAAAGAAGACCAGGAAAAAAACACCACGTCTGAGTGGGAACAATGGATGCAGCAGCAATCGCAAAAAGAGTAGAAAGAACAGAATAGCAGCTAACAGTTGATGAAGCTCCCTCTGCATCGGCACAGTTTCGCTGTTGGTCCTGCCAACCCAGGGGTCGATAGCCGGGCGACTTGAAAACCCTAATGTCCCACCCGGGTCGGAAAGAACTGCGTTCTTGCGCAGCAGATGTCTGCCTGTCTCAGCGGGGTCGGTGAAAAATTCACTCGTGAGCTTCCTGACTGAGAACTCCGTCCGTATGTCCTCAGGCAGTTGCGGGGAGTACTCTGTACGCCACAACCGCATTTCGGCCCACCGATCGCTGCCAAGCACATCCTTGGCCGAAAAATACGTAACATAGTCTGATTCACTCCATATACCTGTGCTCCTGACGAACGCCGATCTGCACAGCTCGTACATACCGAGGGGTATAAGGAGAAGCACCAGCAAGAACAAAACACCCTTCCTAAGCAAGTCCTTCGAAGGAGTGCATGCGAGACGGATGCCATCTGCCAGGCTGGCTATCCTTTGGCGATGATGATCGTACAGATAGTAAGCCAGGAGGAGTATCAGGGCAACCCATGAGGGACGGCCGAAACCTCGCTGGACATCGAGGACAAAGATCAGGAGCCCAACCGCAACAGACAAAAGAACCGCGGGTGCCAATACAAACCGTCTGTCGTGTAGCTTTGTATCAAGCCGGTGGACTACCCAGCACAGACCGGCGAAACCGGGGAGAAACACAATATCGTGGTTGGCCAGGGTTACACCGTACCAGATATCGGGGTTCCAGAAGAAGAGGAGGAGCGCACCCGCGGCAACCCGTGGAGAGAATAGCCTTCGACCGAAATCATAGAAGACGAGCATCGCGAGGGTAACCAGAAACACATTCACAATCTCGAGCCACTGCTGGCTGTCCCCAAAGATGTACTGGATCGGAGCCGTGTAAAAAATCGACCTCAGAAAATAGACCCCTGGTAAGTCGCTTAGTGCCAGTAAAGCGCTTTGTGCTGCCACTCCATCCACGACGATTGAGCGCCCGACATCCCAGTATGTGAGAAAATCACTGACCTGTTGGGCATCGAAGTATCGCACCCACAGAGTTCTGCACACAAGCGTCACAGCAATGAAGAGGAGAGCGATCAGGTGAATTCTAGAGTCTCTCTTCGTGCGGTAGAGGATTGTGAGGTATATGACAGAGAAACCCAGAATGGCTATGAGCCAGGGATAGAAGGCGCCGGAGAATGCCCATTGCGGCCGAGTGACATTAACCCAAAACGCATGGAACGCTAAGACTGCAAACACAGTCCAGGCCGTGGCTGTGCCGCACCTGACAATCCAGGCAGTAATCCGCATCTAGCTCCTTAAACTCAATGAGGCCCGTGCACGCTATCGGCAATCCAAACCACGCAGCACGGCGGCTATGCCTACCCTGCCAGTTGTCCTTGCTCTGTTCCTATGAACTCCCACTAAGCAGACCCGGACAGGCGAGACCGGCCAGAGTCAACAGTAACGTCTTGCACCGTCTGAACCACGTACCGCACTTCCTCATCGGTCAGTTTCGGATATAGAGGTAGGCTTATGGTGCTATCACCTATTCTTTCGGCGACAGGGAAGCTACCTCTACTGTATCCGAACAGGTGACGATAGAAACTCAACAGGTGAATCGCCCGGTAGTTCACCGCAACGCCAATCCTTTTGTCCTGGAGCCGTCCTAAAACGTCGTCTCGCTTCTCAGGATCTACCAGGACGGTGAACAGATGTCTGGCACTTCTCGAACCTGCCGGCACCTTCAGACAGACAGTGTTCGGGTTTCCGCTGAACCCTTCTTCATATCTCCGGCAGATTGCCTCACGCCTCTGCCAGTTCCGCTCGATCCTTTCCAACTGGTTTAGCAGCAGAGCAGCCTGAATGTTGCTCATGTTGTGCTTCCAGCCCAGCATCTCCATGTCCCAGTGCTCATACTGCCTGGAATACCTCTCGGCAGCGCCTTTGCTCATCCCGTGCAGTCGCAGCTTCCGAAGCCTGTCGGCGATCACTCCATCGTTAGTGCTTATGGCTCCTCCTTCACCGGAGGTGATATTCTTGGTAGCATAGAAACTGAAGCAGGCTGCATCGCCAAGTTGGCCGGGCCGTATTCCATCCCTGGTTGCCTCAACAGCATGAGCCGCATCCTCGATGATGACCAGACCATGCTTGTCTGCGATACTCCTGAGCCCCTTCATGTCACACATCTGCCCGTACAGGTGCACCGGCATGAGTGCTTTGGTCCTTGGAGTGATGGCCTTCTCGATCCGACTCACGTCGATATTGCCGGTGTTGGGTTCCACGTCTACAAAGACAGGCATCGCCCCTGCATGCAGTACAGCATTCGCCGTAGCTATGAAGGTCATGGGCGTGGTAATCACCTCGTCGCCCGGCCCGATGCCATGAGCCAACAGCGAGATATGCAGCGCCGCAGTGCAACTGGTTACCCCTACGGTATATGTGCAGCCCAGGTATCGCGAGAACTCGTCCTCGAACTGGCTAACCACTTCGCCGGTGGTCAGAAAAAGGGAATTCAGCACCGCGACGACTTTGTCGATGTCGCTCCGCTCAATACTGTGCCTGTAGAACTCGACCTTCATCTTCAGCTGAACCCATGCTATCCAACGGCAGCGTTCCGACACCCGAAACATCAGTGGTACTCAATCTTACCCTCCCTGGTCTTGATAGGCACTTGTCTCATCCACAGTAGGTGCTGCCACCAATCACGGTGCTGCGTGTACCACTCGACGGTCCTGGCAAGACCATCCTTGAACTCAGTCTGTGCCTGCCAGCCCAGCAGGCTCAACGCCTTAGCGGTTGAAGTAACATGCCTGTTCACCTGGCCGGGACGGCCTCCAACCTTCGTAATCAGCGACTGTGGTTTACCCATGATATCCAGCACCATCTCCGCTATGGTCTTGACGGCAACGTCCTTGCCCGTCCCTATGTTGATGACCTCTCCCTTCACTTTGCTCAGGTCGGCATGCATGACCTTATCCAGCGCCCGGCACACATCTTCCACGTAGACCCAGTCTCTTGTATTATCCCCTGCCCCGTGAACGGCAAGCGGCTCATCCAGCAACGCACTGGTGATGAAACGAGGGATCACCTTCTCCAGGTGCTGATTGGAGCCATAGTTGTTGAAGGGCCTTACGATGACCGCCGGTATATCGTAGGTCACCCAATAAGAATATACCAGCCTGTCGGCCCCGACCTTGGCGCTGGCATAAGGGCTGGCCGGCTTCAGAGGGTGCTCTTCAGTCATAGGGACTTCCACCGCCGTGCCGTACACTTCGGAAGTAGAGATGTGGATAAACCGGTCAACCGAGTCCTGATGCTTAAGCACAGCATTCGCCACCACCTGTGTTCCGAGGACATCGGTTTCAAAGAAGGTGGAATTATCGAAAATCGAGCGTGCCACATGCGTCTCGGCGGCGAGGTGGAAGACAACATCGGCCTTCGCCACCAGCTGGTTCACCAGTTCGCCGTTGCGTACATTGCCATACCAGAAGCTAAACCTGGCATCCTTCTTGATGTCCTCCCCGATGTTATCGGTATTGCCGGCATAGGTCAGAGCATCCAGGACGATCATATTGTAAGCAGGGTAGTTCGCGAACACGTACCGCACAAGATTGCTGCCGATGAAGCCGGCTCCGCCGGTGACCAGTATTGTCTTCATGTATCTCCCTCCAATGATCAGCTCTCAGAGTTCGTGTTCATTAGACTAGAACACGTGGTGTATAATGTCAATAGCCACAACGCACACAAGAGGCCGCCAACAGGATGTTCAGCACTGAGTGAAAAGACGAACGCTGTTTATTGTGCTCAGGGTAGCCGTCAGCGTCACCCTTATTGGGCTCCTGCTCAAACGTGCCAACCTGCCGGAGTTGGTTGACACTGTCCGGGAGGCAAACTGGTGGTGGCTGCTCGCTGCCCTTGCGCTGCAGTTCGTTTGTCTGCTACTCAGCACCTATCGCTGGCACATACTGCTTTCTGCCCAGAACATGCATTATTGTTTTCGCGTGCTAAACTCGTTCAACTGGGTCGGCCGTTTCTTCAACGTCTTACTGCCCACAGCACAGGGGGGAGATGCTATGCGGATTTATGAGATGGCGAAATACTCACAAAGGGCGGCCGACAGCATCATATCGGTGCTGGCCGATAGACTGCTCGGTTTCGTTGCCCTGTTCGTCATCTGCTGGGTATCGCTGGCAGCCATGGGATGGCGTCTGTTGGAGGGTACCAACATCCTGCTGATTGTCAGCCTTTTGTCTTTGGTCTTCATCCTTGCCCTGGTCAGCCTGCTTAACCGGCGCCTCATGCTTGTCCTCATTTCGCTTACTCGCTATGCCAAGTTTTGGAATCTCGAGTCAAGGTTGACCAGGGTTTACGATTCCCTACAAAAGCTAATAAAGTACAGGAGAGCCCTGGCACATGCCTTCTGGGCCGCGATTTTCATGCAGCTAATCAATATCGTTGCCATCTATGTTACTGCGCTGGCAGTTGGCATTTCACTGCCTTTATCTTTCTTCCTCATGGTTGTACCGCTTATCTGGGTGATTGTCATGGTGCCAATATCTGTCGGTGGACTGGGCGTCCGTGAGGGCGCATTCGTCTTCTTCTTCAGCCAGCAGGGGATATCCGCCGCCTCTGCCATTTCTCTCTCGCTGCTCTTTTTCGCTCAGGCGTTGATCATTGCTCTAGCAGGAGGGGTGATCTATGCATTGGGCAGATACAGAAGAAGGCAGAATACGAAGGATGCACATTGACTGACTCAGTATGTGGCAAACTCTAGTTTGTTCGGTGCGGCGTTGCGTCCAGACTCCACATCGGCTGTCTGTGATATCCCATGATGAGCAGCCCTGCAGGGCTTTTGCGTCGCACAGCTGTGCCGTTACAGGCAGGACCGCCCAAGGAGGTCAAGTCATTCTTCATGTCCTCCAAAGCACCTCTCAAGTCGTAACGCGCCTCGAAACCAGGTTCTTCCTTTGCGTTTGAGACATCCATTACGTTACCCCACCGAACCATTTGTGAAAGGTGTAGAAGGACGAATGCATCCTAAAGCCAAAATTGGCGAAAACCCTTTGTATTATGTAGTTGTTAACATGGGTGTCTGCATCCACCCGCTCCAACCCGCGAGACTTGGACCAGTTTAGGCTGGCAACCATCAATGCCTTCCGTATTCCCTGGCCCTGAGCCTCAGGGCTCACACCAGATAGAATGCCTTCACCCACTTTTGCGCTCCTGGCCTTGCGAGTAGTGAAGCCGACGATCTTTCCATCAATCTCAGCCACCAGCACTGTATCTGCCAGATTGTTGTCAAGGCACGAATTCCGTGCCCACTCAGCGTACAGAGCGGTGCACTTATCCCGGTCAAGCCTAGTGTCTTGGTGAAAATGCCCAATATAGTTAGCGAATACATCTCTGGCAATGGCAGCGACATCATCCGCTTCAGATTTCAGGCAAGGACGCGTTATCGCGGGTCCGGGAACAGGAGCTACCCTGTAATCAGTTATGTCCACGCAGTACTTAACGATTGTGTCCATCAGGTTAAACCCGTGTCGCTCAAGCTCATGCGTGAAAAGCACATTGTCTGTGCTGAATCGACTGATGAGCAGACTGATATTATCCCTCACACAGATATCCTGCGCCTCCTTGAGATTGTCCGGGGCTTCCGTGTG
The DNA here is from genome assembly GCA_003567655.1 of Dehalococcoidia bacterium. Taxonomy (GTDB): domain Bacteria; phylum Chloroflexota; class Dehalococcoidia; order GIF9; family AB-539-J10; genus RBG-13-51-36. Next base: position 3,944 of record PWZA01000053.1, on the reverse strand, counting down.
TAACCGCGCCACTTTGAACCCGAAATGATCGGTGTCCCATTCCAACAATTCAACTAAAGGCGTCACAGAGCCCTCTCACAGTCAACAGTGATGCATCGTGAATACTCAATACACTAGTCCAGTTCATCGCGGATGATATACTCGGGCCTGTTTCGTACTTCCTTGTTCATTCTTCCGATATACTCACCGAGTATTCCGAGTGAGAACAGTTGAACGCCGGCAAAGAATGTGACAAGTATGACAATCGTGGCAAACCCAGGCACACCGTACCCATGTAGAAAATGCCGTATCATATAGTACAGGGCAAGGGCAAAAGCGAAGACACCGAGCACGACGCCGCCGTATATGGCGAGCTTCAACGGCAGGTCGGTAAAGGAGACGACCATGTCCATCCAGCGCGTGACCAGCTTGAACGTGCCGTATTTCGTCTTACCAGCATATCTTGCATCATGCTTCACCTCAACGGTCCCGACCTTGTACCCCATCCAGCACAGCAGCCCGCTCAGGAACCTGCTTCTATCGTTTATCAGGCTCAGACGATCAACAACGTAGGACCTGATGGCTCTGAAGCAGCTTATGTTTGTCGTATCGGCGGAGACTACGCGGGAGAGGACCCATTTGGCGAACCGTGAGCCTGCCCTTCGGAAACAATTATGCTTGCGCTGTTGGAAGACTCCGAATACCACTTCGCAGCCTTCATCCAGCTTATCTATGAGCTTCGGTATTTCCTCCGGAGGGTTTTGCAGGTCTGCGTCAAGGTTTATCATCACTTCGCCCGCGGCGGCCCTAAACCCGGCCATAACTGCCGGGACCTGCCCGCAGTTCCTGGTGAACCTTATAACCTTGACGTTCTTATCCTTTCCATGGAGGGCTTTCAGGACTTGAAAGGAGGAGTCCTTGCTGCCATCGTCAACGAAGATGACCTCGTAAGGTTCGTTGAGAGCTTTCATGACCCTGGTCAACCGGGTATGGAGGGTTTGGAGACTCTCCGCCTCATTGAACACCGGTATCACCACCGAGTACTTGATGCTGTTCTCGCTTTCCATTACGCGCAACCGGGCACCCTATATTGAAGCGTCGTACTGATGAAGTCGCGTTAGGCCAGACCGTGGCAGTGTTGATGCTACAACCCGCATAGGTTCTTGTCAAGTCGTTGACGAAGCAATCAGAGCAGGGGATCAGCACTCCCCCGGAATACTCGGCGGCGGCAGGATTCTGCGCGGGGCTGGCAGGCCGCTCAGCCCAATCAAAGCCGCATTCGCTGCGAGCAAGATCAGGCGTGTCCTCACATAGCGTTACTATTCGCCACCGGAATGCGTCCGGTCTCTGCCATCACTGCCAGCCCTTGCGTCTCACGGCAGAGTACTCGTGGGGCGCCCGGCTGAGGTTGCTTTACGCTTCTTGAACTGAGAAACACAGAGGCGCATCAGCCGGTACGGTAGCAGGACGGTATTGCGGCCGGGTCTGCTCACCGCTTGCACAAGCAGGCTACCCAGGCGGTATGAGAAGGACGCCGCGGTTGCCTGTAGCCGACCTTTCAGTCTATCCCGCTCCTTCCTGAGATTGTCTCGCTCCCCTCTGAGACCATCGGCGCTCTCTTTCAGCCTTGCATAGTCGGCCCGAAGGTTCTCTAACTGCAGCCTGAACGGCGGCTCGTTGATCGGCCATTGCAGGAGGGCCGGCCAGAGACGATTGATTATCTCACGATGAAGCCCCGATGTCAGCCGCTGCTCTACAGGAACTGACAAGACCTTCTCCATCACAGCTCGGCAGCCAAAAACCTCGAACGTGTCAAAAGCGACATCGCTTTCCAGAAGGATGAACGTCATCCACGTGCCTTCACCGTGTTCCCAGTGGAACATGTCATAGGGGTCATAGTTCAGAATGCGGCCGAACTCCGAAACCCGGACGAAATCATCGAACGCCGCAACCACTCCCTGATTGTGTCCCATCCGTTTCCAGGCCTTGGCCATCGTCTCTGCCGTAAGCGGGAGCTCACCGAATCCCTGCCTCCTGTAGATAGCCTTCCCAACACCGCTCAAATTTGATCTGATATGCAGAGCGTTTGACGGTAGGTGCTCCAGATACGCCTTGGCCAGCCTCCGCGCGTGGCGATGGTGGGTACTGCAGTCCAGCACCCGATTGAACTCTTGAAAGCCTTCTTCGTTCGCAGTCGCATCCTCAAGACGTACATGAGGCAGGTCGAGAGCTTGGGCAATATCGGATGCTAGCAGCATGTCTCTACCCAGGGTCCTCCGCGCGTACTCGTGCAATCCGACAGTGGCTCTGGCTGCTTCCGCGTCATCTACTTGTGACGGATCCACATGCTTGCTGTCCAGATAGTCAGCGTCTCCGTATGTGAAAAACAGCAGGTCTTGCGAGATATCTCTGGCCGCAGCCAGCGTGGTGCGGGTATCGATGCCACCGGACAGCGAGATAACCAGGTTGTGTCTGCTGCGCAACAACTCGAGCTGTCGCTTCAGCATGACGGACACTTCATCAACCACCTCAGAGAGATCGCCCACAGGCAACTCCCTGCGGGGATAGAATCGCTCTATCCTCCTCTCCCCGGTGTTTATCAGAGTATTCGGCGTCAGGATATAGATTCCTTCATGTGGTGTCAGGATGCCGGGGTATACGCGCGCCTTAGGAACAACCCACATCCTATCCTTCTTGACGGATTCCATCCGCTCCGATGGACGTGCACAGCGTAAGCCTGCGATGATCTTGCAGTGTGATGCAATCATGACCGGACTCTGCAGCGAGTAGAATGCACTACGCGTGCCGAAGGCATCGGTCATTAACTTTGTACTACCACCATGGTAATAGATGATGACAAACCGGCCCGAGAGGTGATCGATGTAATCCAGCAGCTTATCTTCCGAATAGCTCAAACGGTCAAGACACTCCCTTACGATGGCGTCAACATCCATGCTCCAGTGAAGAACATCCACGGCTCGCCCCAGAAATGCAACCCACCTCGCTCCTTCCTGTCGGAATGCGAATGGATTCTCAGGGTCGAAGCAGATATGGTAGTCGCCTACCGGCTGCCGCCTCCATGATGAAACGGGCGGCTCGATCTCAGCCTCGGAGAACAGGTATCCTCTCTTATAGAGCAGACGACCATAATCCACTGTTTGCCCTCGTCCCGTCGGCTCAATCATGAGTCTCGTTGCTTGGCACTTTCGTCCAGAAAATCGTCGAATCTGTTCACGGCTATCAGAGCTAAGGTCGAACCAAGGAGTCAAGCTCGATTGCCAAAGTCGTGCCATCACTATGACGGACAACAATGTCGCGATAGGGATCGTCCACATCGACCTCAATGGTCGGAGCCTCTTCGCCCGGGCCTGTTACCGATATCCGGGTGACGAAAACGATACCGCTTCCGGACCGCTCGAACTCGAGCTGGTGAATTGGCACCAGTTCGCGCTGCCGCGGCGATATGAAACCTCTGACAGGCTCATCCTGGCCGTAGTAGTGGTTCACGGCTGCTGTAGAACGGAGCTGCCGGATAACAACCGACACACCCTTCTCTCCAACGAGAAACGAGGCACCGTCACTGTCAAATCGCAGATCGTGAGATGCCGGCGCCAGGTTCCATATCTGCTGTATGGAATGGTCTGGCTCTGATATAGCTTCGTCGATCACCAGGATCGTACTCGGCCTGATGAACACTATGCCTCGCTTCAGCGTGACACCGTCATACATCTTGTGCTCGCCCTGGACGAAATCGAATGCCTCGCCCAGCCTGTAGGCGCTGATGGCTGCCTTACCGACATTGGCAGGTGAAATCGCATAGCTCCGGCCGTCTACCGTCAGCGTATTATGTGCCTGCGCCGACCTGACGTACTGCCGGTACTTTGAGCTATCGTAGGCATACACTCCCGGGCCAACCAGGATGTCTTCACCGTGAGAATACAGGACGAAGCCGAGGTCATCGGCGT
>PWZA01000195.1 GCA_003567655.1 Dehalococcoidia bacterium | reverse complement strand
GAACGAAGGGTAGCATGCGCATTCCGGTGGAACTGAGCAAACACCACTTACAGAACGCCGCCTGTCATGCATACCGCTAGCTCTCAGACTCTAGCTGTCTGATAATGTCTTCGTCCATGGTGTAGCTCTGTTCTGTCGTGGGGAAGGCGAGAGAGCTGACGTCGGACATATAGCCGGCGACGGCGTTCTTGATCTCTGCGGCAAGGCTGGCATATCGCCTTGCGTGCTTGGGTACGAAATCGGTGTACAGGCCTAGAATATCGCTGATGACCTGAACCTGGCCATCACAGCCGGGCCCGGCGCCGATGCCGATGGTTGGTATCGTCAGTCTCTCAGTGATTAACCGGGAAAGGGGGGCAGGAGTACATTCCAGAACGATAGCAAAGGCGCCGGCCTGCTCCAAGATGCGTGCTTCGTTAAGCAGTCTCCTGGCATCCTGAGTGACCTTGCCCTGCGCTTTGAATCCGCCCAGCTGATGAATCGATTGAGGAGTGAGTCCTATGTGCCCCATAACGGGAATGCCACAACTGACAAGCCGCCTGACCTGTTCGGCTACGACTTCTCCCCCCTCCAGTTTAACCGCCTGTGCTCCTGCCTCCTGGATGAATCTTGTGGCATTGGATAGGGAGCCGGAGTGGCTGATATGGTATGTCATAAACGGCATGTCGCCTACGACCAGGGCCTTCTTAGCACCCCTAACGACGGCTTTCGTGTGATGGATCATGTCCTCCATGGTCACCGGTATTGTGGACTCGTAGCCCAGCATGACCATGCCCAGGCTATCCCCGACTAATATCAGAGGCACACCTGCCTCATCGACCATCATGGCCGTCACATAGTCATAGGCGGTGAGCATAGGTATCTTCTCCTGCCTCTGCTTCATCTGTTTTATCTCGGCAATAGTAGTCCGCATTGTTCTGCTCCTCTTCCTAAATATGTGAGGTCATAGGCAATGAACCCCGGTCACCGTATCTTGCTACTTCTCCCGTTGACTGTATGAGCCATCATAATGTCCCCCTCCTTGGAGATGAAGGGCAGGGCCGAACCTCTCAGGCTGGGTCCTGGGGTGGGCAGTGGATCTGCCGCCCGTGGATGGTCGCCACAGGTACGGGCTCTATAATCCGGTTCTGGCTATCTACGCGGGCTATGGCCGGTGTCATGTCCGCCGCCTCGTCTTCGGGCACATGGGAGTAGGAGACGATGATGACCCGATCGCCTTTCATGGCCAATCTGGCGGCGGCTCCGTTGATCCCGATTATTCCCGAATCCGCTTCACCTTCGATGGCATAGGTGCTGAACCTGGCTCCGTTGTTGATGTTCAGCACGTCTACCTGTTCAAAGGGCAGTATATCACTGGCCTGCATGAGCGTCCTATCGATTGTAATACTACCCTCATAATCCAGGTTGACCTCGGTAACCACGGCGCGGTGGATTTTGCTCTTGAGCATGGTTCTCATCGCCTATCTCCTTTCTAATCGTCCTCGCCCCTGGTTGCGGGGCCTCCCTTATAGTTACTAGCAGGGGTATCTTCACAGTCACCGAGCAAAGCCTTCATCTCGTCTGCCTTCTGCCTGTCGACCCCGCCTTTAGCAAGAGCAATGGGAATGGTCTGCAGACCGAGTTCCCTGTATATCCTGTTGAGTGAGGCGTCCTCGGCCTTGAGGGCCTTCAGGTGTCTCTCTATGGTGTCGAGATCCCCGCGGGCGACGGGACCGGTAAGACAGCCGGGCAAGCCGATACTGCCGATGTTGTTTACTGTGCCAGCCAGTAAAGGCAGCAGAGCTCTTGTCGCGTCTCTGGGCGATACACCGAAATCCTTCCACAGGTCCAGTGCCAGCTTAACCAGCGTCACCAGATAGTTGCATGATAGAACTGCTGCTGCGTGATAGAGCGCCTTGTCCCCCGGCTTAAGCTCAACGAAACTCCCGCGCAGCAGGACGGTCAACTGCTTCAGCGTTGACGACAAGGGTTCCTGAGCCTCGAGGGCGAATGTAGAGCCCGGCAGATTCTCCATAGCCCGGTCGGCACTGGCGAAGGTCTGTAAGGGGTGAAACGATCCAACTGTAGCTCCGGCCTTCCTGGCCTCTTCCAGCAGATCTGTGGAATGAGCGCCGCTGCAATGTACAACGCTCTGACCATCGCGCCAGTGGACTTCACCACAGACCCGGGCTATGGCATCGTCAGGGGTGGTTATGAACACCAGATCGACGGCATCGACCAGTTGCTGAGCCGTGTGGCAAATCAGGCAATCGGGCACCATCTTTGCCAGTGTCTGAGCTGAGGATAAGCTTCGACTGTAAACGGCCGCCACGGGCCATCTCTTGCGTGAAAGACTTATCGCCAGAGCTGTGCCTGTCTTTCCGGCGCCGATAAAACCTGTCTTCAGCATCTGTTGACCATCCCAAGCCACCGGCATACATGGCCGGCGTCATGCCCGACCTCCGGTTCCCGTTGTGTCGCTTGTTGCGGTCAGCAGACCGAGAAACACAAAACCCTCCCGGTCATACCGAGAGGGTGTATAGCAAGCCGTTTGTGTCCGTCTCGGTCATCGCCGATCCAAGCGGAACCTTCAGTCTACCTGGTTATAAAGCTCACCGCCCTGAGGTCGATTGCTAT
>PWZA01000117.1 GCA_003567655.1 Dehalococcoidia bacterium | reverse complement strand
GCTGACGGCCGATGCCGACCTGGTGATCAACGCGCTGCCGGGACACCTCGGCTTTGGCGTGCTGAATAATGTGATGGCACTGGGCAGGCCGGTTGTCGACATATCGTTCTTTCCCGAGGACCCGTTTGAGCTCGATGAACTGGCTAAGGCCAAGGGAACGGCCGCCGTGGTGGACTGCGGCGTTGCGCCCGGGCTGAGCAACCTTATACTGGGCAATCACTACGGGCAGATGAAGGTGACAGATTTCGCCTGTTACGTGGGAGGCTTGCCGAAGGTGCGCACATGGCCTTACCAGTACAAGGCGCCCTTTTCTCCGGCCGACGTGATCGAGGAGTATACCCGGCCGGCACGGTTGGTGGAGAACGGTGAGATAGTGACCAGGCCGGCGCTCTCCGATTTGGAACCGGTCGAGTTCGACGATGTGGGGACGCTGGAGGCGTTTAACACCGACGGGTTGAGAACCCTGCTCACCACATTGGGGATAGCGAACATGAAGGAGAAAACCCTGCGCTATCCCGGGCATAGCGAGTACATGAGGGTGCTGCGGGAGACAGGCTTCTTCAGCACCGGGGTGATAGATGTGAACGGGCAGAAGGTGTCTCCGGTGGAGATGACGGCCCGGCTGCTGTTTCCTCACTGGCAACTGGGCGACGACGAGGAAGAGTTCACGCTGATGAGGATCATGATCGAGGGCGATGAGGATGGCCGGCGCGTGAAATACATCTATGATTTGCACGACCGGTTCGACCGGGCCGCCGGGCTCTCGTCCATGGCCCGCACGACCGGCTTCACCTGTACCGCCGTCGCCAACCTGTTACTGGAGGGACGGGTGGTCGAGACCGGCATAGTGGCTCCGGAGGGGATCGGAATGGACCGGGGCCGATTCGAATACGTGATGGAGTACCTGGGGAGCAGAAACGTCCGCCTGGAGAGATCGCGTGAAGCCCTGGACTGACAGAACTCCAACCCCGGATGTGAGAGATAGGCGAGGTGTCCGATAGCATGATGAATTCTGAAGAGATGGTGGCCGATTCCGTCTACCGCAACGGCACGATTTACACGGTCGACCACGAATTTTCCGTAGCCTCCGCCCTGGCCATTAGGGGCGGCAGGTTCATCTGCGTCGGCTCCGATGAGGATGTGCGCCGGTGCACCGGCGGAAAGACGGTTACGGTGGACCTCGAAGGCAGGACCGTCATTCCCGGGTTGATAGATTCGCATCTTCATCTGCTGGCCACAGGGCTGTCGCTTGTGCACCTGGATGCTTTCTTGAAGCAGAAGGACGATATACTGGCCGACGTGGCGGAGGCGTACTCCAGGAGCAGGGCGGGAGCGTGGATAAGGGGGCGGGGCTGGAACCAGGAGTTGTGGCGCCCTGCCGCGTTTCCGACCAGACACGACCTGGACGCGGTTGCTCCGTCGTGTCCCGTGGTTCTTAACCGCGTGTGCGGTCACCTGGCATGGGTCAACTCCCGGGCACTCGAGATCGCGGGGATCACCGGGGACACGCCCGACCCCGTGGGAGGAGAGATCATCAGGGACGGCAGCGGCGATGCCACCGGCGTGCTGGTGGATACGGCCATGGACCTGGTCTGGAAGCACAGTCCCGACCCGATGGAGGAAGAGAAGGTGGCCGCGCTCCTGGCGGCGCAGGAGCACCTGCTCTCCTTCGGCCTTACCGGCGCCCGTGACGCCGACGGCAGCTGCGACCTGGAGATCATGGGTCGCATCATGGAGCTTTACCGGGGCGGCGATTTGAAAATCAGACTGTACCAGATGCTCTGGCCTGGCGAGCTGACGGAGCATTTCTACGGTGTGCCTGAACATGAACGGATCGGGCTCTTCGACCATCGTTATACCATCCGCTCGGTCAAGCTGATGGCCGACGGCTCCCTGGGAGGCCGTAGCGCCTGGCTGCTTGAAGAATACAGCGATAGGCCGGGGCATGCCGGCAATCCACGGTATACCGATGGCGAGGTCTATGAACTGCTGAAGGAGGCGCGCAGAGCAGGCTTCCAGGTGAACGCCCATGCCATTGGCGATGCCGCCACCAGGCAGGTGCTCGACGCTTGTGAAAAGGTGCTGAAGGAGATGCCCGACCCCGACCACAGGTGCTGCATCGAGCATGCCGAGGTGGTGGCGCTGAGCGACATTCCCCGCTTCGCCCGGTTCGGCATACTGCCCTCCATGCAGGCGGTCTTCACCACCTCCGACTGGAAAATGGCGGAGGCCCGGTTGGGCGCCGGCTCGGAGCGCATCAAGGGAGTGAACAGCTTTCGCAAGTTCATCGAAGCCGGCTCGATAATCCCCAACGGGACGGACTCGCCCGTGGAACTGGTCAATCCCTACCACGGCCTCTATGCGGCGGTGGCCAGGATGGACCGCGAGGGGCAGCCTGCCGGAGGATGGCACGCGGAGGAGTGCATGACCAGGGAGGAAGCGCTCAGGTCGTACACGATCTGGGGCGCCTGCGCGCAGTTCGAGGAAGATGTAAAGGGCTCCATTGAGGCGGGCAAACTGGCCGACTTCGTGGTCATAGACAGGGATTACATGAACTGCCCGCTGGACGAGATCAAGAATATACAGGCGTTGAGGACCGTGGTGGGCGGGGAGTGCCTGTACG
>PWZA01000224.1 GCA_003567655.1 Dehalococcoidia bacterium | reverse complement strand
GTGAACGCGAATGTGCCGTCCACTGAAGCTGCACCTCCGCTAAGTGTGGATGCGGATAGCGTTTCTCCGAGAATAATATCACTGGCCTCGGGCCAAGCTGTAACCGTCGGCGTCGCCCGGATAATGTCAAAGGAAAAGGCATCCGATTGCGCACCGAAATGATTGGCATCCGCATCGACGGTAGCCACAACCTCGTAGGTACCCACCGCAATAGGCTTTTCGACACTTGGACCGTAGCTTGTGCCACCCCTGCCGCTGTAGCTGTAGGTAATATCGCGCGTGGAACCATCCACATCGGCAGTATCGGGACCGACGCCTGCACCTGTGTAACCATAGCTGGCATCACCGGTCACAGTGATCGTTGAATCCGCCTTCGTCACCGTCAAGGTGCCGTCTTCATACGTAATATCGTAACTGGTGGTAACATCTTCAGCACTATCATTGGTAATCACGGCATCACTCGGCACGTTATCGCTCTCGCCAACATCGGTGCGACTGCCGGTAACCGTAACCGTATCGAGAGAATCGCCATCCGCCAGCGTTCCGGCTGTGATACCGAAGCCACTATTCGTCAGCGGTTCGCCATCGTACACCTTGGTATCGCTGTCGGCCGTAATCGTGATCGGACGCGGCGTAACGGTCAGGGTGCCATTAAAGTAGGTAATCGTGTAGATATCCGTCACGTCATGCATATCTGCATCTTGAATGACCGCATTCGTTGCCACATTCGCGCCCACTCCCGCCAGCGTCTGGCTACCCGTCACGGTGACAGTCAGCGTATGCCCATCGGACAATTCCCCTGTATAGCTGTAATCATCGGCCGTTAGCGGCTCCCCATCATAGACTTTTTCCGCCCTCGCCGCCGTGATCGCAATCGTATCATTCGGCACGAAATTCGCCACCAGCGTCTGGTCTGCGGTTACATCGTCAACGACAATTTCGGCATCGAGCGTGTAGACCACATCGGCACGCGTCCAGCTCACAAACTGGTAATCTGCCGGCGCGTTGGCCGTCACAGCAGTTGTGCTGCCTCCCTCGTTGACCACCTGATTTGTGTCGCCTGTCAAGCTCGCGCCCGGCGTACCGTCGGTCACAAAGCTGACCGTATACGTCTTCAGCTCATACTGGGCCGTCGTCGTGAAATCTTCCGTGATCGTAGCGGGGATTTCCGGATCCCAGCCGGTAAACGCGTATCCTGTATCCGGCGTCACCGTCGGCGCTTCCGGCGCATCAAAACCATGCTCAACAACATGCACCACGTTCGAATCACCACCATCAAGCAAGCCATGATCACCAGGCTCGAAAGTCACCGTATACGCATTCAAGTTCCATTGCGCATAGAGCGTGATATGGTCCGTAATGTTGAACGCATCCCCGGGGGCGTATGTAATTCCATTGCCATCAGCCTGTGTGTTCCAACCAGCAAAAGTATAACCGGTCCTGACCAAGCCCCCGGTTTTGTCGAGAACGGTAACAAGATCGCCGGAATCATACACACTGCTGTCTACCGGCACATCGCCATCCGTTGCATCATTGGCATCATACGTAACCGTGTACGTCTCCGCCGGCTCCGCAACCGTAATGACGACATCTTCATAGGATTGCTGCAATCCGTCGTCGGCCGTCAGGCGCAACGTATAGATCCCTTCGGCAAAGAACGCGACGGTGGTTTCGAGATCGGAAGGATCGGAGAAGGTCACTTGCGTGTCCGGACCGTCAATCTTGCTCCACTGGATTGCCAGCGGATCCTCGTCAGGATCGCTGGCCGACCCAACGAGGGTGGCAACGGCCTTCGGGACAACAGGAGCCTCCTCCTTGTAGGGATGCCCCTCTTCCAAGGTCAACCCCCATTTGTGCGCCAGATACCCCTCGATTTGCCGGGCCCTTTCCGTATTTTCAGTGCCATCGGTAAAAATAAATTCTCCTGCAGCTCCATGATCCCAATACTGCCAGGTATTGGCCCCACCTAAAAGTCTCCAAACAGAGTCAATGTTTGAGCTAGCATTTGCTCTCCAGAGAGTTGGCTCCATTGGCAATGCAGCCGTTGTCGATGATTCATCACCATCACGATACATGGTCATGTAATCGCCCCCGCTCCTCCATGTTGTGCCGTTCTCGCTACCTTGCACTCTGACATCATTAGAGTTCTGGGACAAAAGCACACGATGAGAGGGAAAAGTACCGTTGTCGTAGTACGTGACAATGTATGCGTTGCGCATTTCGAATGAAGTTACTGTTTCCAAGAATGTGTAGTCGTCCCCTGAACGTCCAATAGTTGGTAAATTGTTGAAATCGCTATCTTCGGCATTGAATGGCGGTCTGCGTGACGCGGTGCTTTGTTCGGCATGATGTTCGTTGCCGGACTTGTCACGCCACTGACTGACCTTGCCACTGTCAATATCGAGCGTGGATGCATCCATGGCATCAAACCAGGCCACAGCGTTCATGAGTTCCGGTGTCCACGACACGATCTCGGTCAAAAACACCGTTTGGTTTGTACCGGCATCGACAACCGGTGCTGCATTCCACTTGACGTAGAGCGTCAGATCTTCTGACGGCATCGTAAAAATCGCGCCGGGCGCATAGTTCGTGCCGGAACCATCTGCCTCAGCGTTCCAGCCGTCAAACGTGAAT
>PWZA01000187.1 GCA_003567655.1 Dehalococcoidia bacterium | reverse complement strand
TCAAAGACACATGTCAGTTGTTCACCAGGCTTGAAGAATTGTGCCGGCAGACTGATGTGTGAGGTATGGGAAGACCGTATCCTGACTCAAGACGAAGCGATGAAATTCAGCCACGGTTACTGGGATGAGGGTCTGGGTGCAATCTCAGACTCAGGACTGAAGAGATATCTTCTGGAACGCTATGTAGATGGTGAGTAGCGAGGTGCATATCGTTGTGTCTGCCGATCGGTGTGCTGTGCCCAGAACCCGCGGATCTTGACGAGCGTTGGGTCGTGTGGCAATATGGAGACGATTCATCAGCAGATATCTACATCGCGAGTTACGCCATGGTAAGCATGTCAGAGGAACAAGTCAATCTGCGAACAATTAGGCAGAGAATCACTGGACTCATCGACGAGGGTGCGATAGACGCGCGCATACTGGAAACCCTCATAAGGGGGGGCAATCTTGTTCCAAAGGAGTGTGAGCTCTGGGACTACAAGAGAGAAATCCACAAGGACAGAATCTCGTTGGCAGAAGCGATACTCCAAATAGTGAGCTTCTACAACACATACGGTGGCTACATCATCTATGGTGTTGAGGAAGTCACTGATGACCGTGAGTTCATCGCAGCTCCCATAACCAAGGGAAGCCTTGATGTGCAGCAGCTAAGACAGCAACTCATGAACTTCACAGGGGATGATGAAATCGACATCACATATGCGGAAGTGGAGTATGCTGTGGGTACTATGGTAGCCTTATTCGGTTTGTTGCACGTGCCCAAGAGACGGCGCGATCGCGCTCCTGCGTTCTTCGGCAAGAATGGACCTGAGAAACGAAGGGGCAAACCTTTGTTTCAAGAACACTCTGTATACATGCGCGTTCAAGACCAGTGTGTGCCGGCAAGAACCAAAGAGGATTTCCAGCTTCTGTTTGGGGACAGAACAAACCCGTTTCTTTGGGATACCGACGCTCTGGAGTATGCCAGGGAAGGCCGAAGCATAGTCGTCGAGCATAATCTGCCCGATAGGAACTTCATCTGCCCAAGGTTCATTGGGCGAGACCGGATAATCGAAGAGCTATGGAAGTGGTTGGCGGATGAACTAGCTGGCGCCAAAGTACTCGCAGGAGAAGGGGGGAAGGGCAAGACATCTATAGCCTATGAGTTTGCGGAGGAAGTGTGTAGGACAAAGCCTTATGGTGTAGAGAAGATCATGTGGCTCACTGCCAAGACCAAGCAGTTCATTGGTGAACTCGATGAATTCCGCAGGGTTCCGCAGACAGATTTCCACGACCTGGGATCCCTGTTGAAGGCAATGTGTCGCGAACTGGCACTAATCGACAGCGAGATAGAGGGAGCGTCAGTACCGATGCTGAAGAGACTCCTCAAGGGAGCATTGGAGAGATTCGCCTGCTTGATCGTCATTGACGACGTTGATTCTACTGATCCAGAGCAGCAAAGACTGATACTGGAGGCTGCTATGCAGTTTCCAGGATCTAGAACACGCTTTCTAGTCACTACCCGGATGAATGTGACATACTCGAGTTCGATGTGCATTACGGTGTCCGGACTAGATACAGATGACTATGTAGAGTACGTGGGTGAACTAATAGACCGATTTGGTTGTGCAAAGATAACAGCAAAGCAGACCGAGCAAATGCACGTCCTGACTGAAGGCTCTCCTCTGTTCACCGAGTCGGTGCTTCGCCTATATCGGGGGGGAATGGCTATTGAGGATGCCATAAGACAGTGGCGGGGAAAGCTAGGTGAAGAAGCAAGAAAAGCAGCCCTTCAGCGGGAAGTCGAGTGCCTTTCGCCGGAAAGCAGGAGAATACTGCTAGCCTGCTCTTTTATGAGCGAGGCCTCATTGACAGAGCTGAAGCAAGCCACGGGATATGAGGACAAGAGAATGCAGATGTGTTTGGATGAACTTGCGTCTCTGTTCCTTATCAGTGCCAAGCCCTTCATAAAGAAGGAATCTCGCTTCGCAGTGTCAAACAACACTGCCAGCTTGGTCCTGCAGAACAAAGAGATGCTGGTACAGGATCCAACGGCGTTGGAGGGTGTCGTGAGCAAGATAAGGAGGGGGCATCTACGTACGACAGCAAAGAGAATGCACTTGCGGCCAGTTGGATCGGCTATTACACAGGCTGTGGCACTCCTGAAAGACGATAGGCATGACGATGCAATAGCAACAATAGAGTCAGCGCTGAACGATCACAAGAACCATCCGGATCTCATATTCACTCATGGCCGTTCTCTGCTCGAGAGATATGAATTTGCGAAGGATGACCGGGACCTGGATATGGCCAGAAAGGACTTCGGCAAGGCATACAACTACGGGCAACGCAAGGAATCGCTGTTTCGTCTCTGGCACAAGAGCGAGATGTTGGCTCAGCACGCTAGTGGCGCGGTAGACGTAGCGAAACTCGCGCTGGAGAATGGGAGCTCTGTCGAAGGTGAGTGGCTGGAGAAAAGGGCCGATGCTTACGTAGGGCTGTCAAAGTCCTATGAGCGCGTGATGGACAGTTCAACAGCCTTAGAAAGCATGAAGAAGGCCGCCGAGGACATAAGCAAGGCGATACCGTTATCGAACAGATTAGGGAGGCCTCCTCTGTATGAGAAACTGTTTCGTCTAAACGATGAAGTATGGAGATT
>PWZA01000059.1 GCA_003567655.1 Dehalococcoidia bacterium | reverse complement strand
GTCAGGTCGGCGCAGGCACATAACACGCTGACGGTAGACGGCCAGAGCTATGCCATTTCACCGGCCAATGTCGGGAAGGCAGGCATCACCGCCTACAGACTGGACGAGGCGTTCGACTTCGTCCAGGGCAGCCACACCATGTATGACGGTGTCACGCTGAAGCGAGGCATAGTCTTCATCAGGCCGAGTACAATCCTGGTGATCGACGAAGCTGTCTCACGCGCCGAGTATTCGGTACAGCAGACGTGGAACCTGGCGCCGGCAGCCCGGGGCCTCGAGTTCGACAGAGACGGCGCCTCCTGGTATGTTGGGGAGAACGGCGTGTCGGTTGAGATCCGGCAGCTTCGGCCTACAGACGGCGTGAGCCACTACTACGGCCAGGATGAGCCGGTCCGCGGTTTTATATCGCCGCAGCAGCGAGAACTGGTGCCGATTCACCAGCTCGAATTCGAGAGTAAGGGGAGCGGCGTCGTCTTCGTCACCCAGATATCGGTTATGGGACCGGGCGAAGAGGCTCCGACCGTTGAGGTCGATCTGGATGATCCCTATCGGAGCATCGTTGTACATCACAACGATGGGACGACTTTGACGATCGAGCTTGACGAGGCCACGGGAGTCAAGAGTAAAGAGGGACCAGTAACGAGTGAAGAGGGAGATCACGATGAATAGAGGCGTGGAGGTCCGGAAGAAGGCGATGGCATAGCCTTGCGTGCGAGTAGGTCTGAGATGGCATTTGCGATGTATTCTAGACTGATGAGTCTGGACCAGTTCGAGCAGGCGGCGCTCTGAGATGGGCTTCAACACCGATGGATGGAAGTCAGCTAGGGCAACGGCGCGCATACACTGGATTTGTAGCAAGGTTGATGCATCTAAGGTAATCGACATTGGCTGTTGTAAAGGCGTAGCCTCAATCCTCTTGGCGCGACAGGGCTTTGATGTCGTGGGCGTGGACTTTGATGCGGAGCGCATTGAATATGCAAATGCTGATAGGGAGAAGGAGTCCCCGGAAACACAAGAACGACTGCGATTTGTCTGCGGCGATGTCTACGATGTTGCCTTACCCGAGCATACCTTCCACACAGCCATAATGGGTGAGTTCCTGGAGCATCAGGCAAGACCTGACAAGGCCATTAAGAGGGCTTACGACCTCTTGGTTGATAATGGGAGGCTAGTAATAACTGTTCCGTTTGGTCTGCATATACACCCTGACCATAAGCAGACCTTCTATGTGGCTTCCCTGTATAGGCTGATATATCCATGTTTTGGGATAAGCGAGCTTCAGATAATAGGCAGATACCTGTGTCTTGTCTGCAAGAGACGAGAGGCAGTTCTGAAGGAAGAGGTCAGTACCGTCGATTTAGCGTTCGTGGAAAGGGCTGAGCAGGAGTTTCAGCGCAAAGAGGTTGCTCTGGCTGCAAGGGAAGGCTACGTCAGAGAGAAAGCAGGAGATGAGAAACACAAGGCGGAGCGCGATAGGCTCAAGAGCCAGCTAAAGGCGGTCAGGAACACTTTCTCATATCGTCTTGGAAACATGCTGGTTCAGGCTGTGGCGAGCCCAGGCCGCAACACCATCCTGCTTCCGTATCGCCTCATTCGCCTCCTTGTTGCGGGGTTCAGAACGTTGAGAATCATGGCAGCCAAGGGCAGTGCTCAGCCGAATACACCTACGGCTACACCGTCGCCGCGAAAAGGCAACCTTTGTCCTGAAGCGAACACGGCTTCGACTGTCAAGCAAGACATGCCGGCGCGTGCAGGCCCGGAATATGAGACAAGGACAACTAGGGACGAGTTGACAGAGGTCTCTCTAACCGATGTGCCACTAACCCCCTCGATATGCATGGTTATGAAACACTACGTCAATCGGTTGGGTGTCGCACAGGAGGAGGGGCGCTCCGTGATACGGTTTGGCGGACATCCCTTAGACGATTGGCGACGCGTTGATTTTCTGGGGACATTGCTCCCGCAGGGCAGGAACCTGCTGGATGTTGGCTGTGGGGGAGGTAGATTCCTCAATCTTGTGGCATCATTGGACAGGTTTCACAATGTGGTTGGAGTAGACATACGAAGAAACAAGCAATTCTTCACCGTGTCGGAGGTTTGTCCTGTTGATTTTGTTTATGCCTCTGCGGATAGCCTTCCCTTCAGCGATGGTCTTTTCGATGTGGTCACATGTCTGGAGGTACTCGAGCACCTCGACAGGGACGTGTTCATAAGAGCGCTGAGTGAGATTCGCCGCGTGACAAACCGCATGCTAATCGTTACCGTGCCGTACAATGAACCTGAGCCGATATATCGGGGGCACAAGCTGAGGTTCACAGATAGTGACCTATTGGCCTATTTCCCGCATGGTGAGTTCATTGTTCTTAAGAAGTCAACAGGGCGGGCTTGGGTGGCAATCGTCGAGAGGTTCGGAGTGGACGTGGCCGATGGGGGCGTTTGATTGGGCGAGGATGATAGTGGGGTGAATGGTGACGATAGTGAAGAGTTATGAGTAATGAGTGAAGAGAGGGCGGAGTGAACGGTAAACAGTAAATGGTAAATAGTAAACGGTGAACAGTGAATGGTGAATGGAGGGGGAGACGAGATTGCCACAGGGGTTCGCCCTTCGCAATGACGGGGGGTGGTGAATGGTGGATGGAGGGGGAGACGGG
>PWZA01000009.1 GCA_003567655.1 Dehalococcoidia bacterium | reverse complement strand
TGATGTCAGCAGGAAGTCGCTGGAGCAGGCCCGGCTGAATGCCGATCGGGAGGGCCTCGGCAACATGATATTCGCTTACGGTGCGTTTGAGGATCCCAGCGCTGAACTCGACATTGCATCATGCGGGATCACGAAGATCCTGGCGGAATACTCGCTCCATCACCTACCCGACCACATGAAGAGCCGGAGCCTACTCACGCTGGCCAGGCTGCTGCATCACCCCGGACGTATAGTGATCGGTGATATTATGTTCTTCGACAACCCGGATAAGCATCGTGAGAAGTTCGACGAAGCAGGCTACGATGCCGGAGATACCGATTTTCCGTCACGGGCGGAGTATCTGATTGACTGCATGGAGCAGGCAGGAGCTAGAGTTAGTGTAGAGCAGATTCACGCTTTGGTCGGTGTGGTCATTGCGGATTTCCCGCAATGACGTGCGATAGTCTGCTATGCTAGGCTGCCTTTGTATGATAATCAAGGGATGCCCACAAGGCCACTATTGTGATTGAGGGGGTTAAACAAGATAGACATAGCGATTGTGAACCTGAGCGTTGAGAATCTGGGTGACGCTCCCGAGTGGCCCGACTACCCCTTCAGCTGTAAGTACTGCACCTACTGGGAATGCCCGGAGGAGTGGCAGTTGCCTGAAGAGCGTGTACTCATCACGGAGGAGAAGAAAAGGGACATGGTACGAATGAAATCGGAGTGGCTGCGTAGCGTAAGCAGCGAGTTTGGTGACTGCGGCAAGGTTGCCTACTGCGATGGGATAGCCATTGGCTATGCACAGTATGCGCCCTCACGGCATCTGCCGAATGCGGCGAGCTATGACTCCGGTCCACCGGGCGATGATGCTGTGTTGCTTGCCTGTCTGTTTGTCCCCGAAAGGCGATTCAGGGGAGAAGGGATTGGGAGCCGGATGCTGGACAGTATCATCCACGAACTAAGGGGGAGGGGGATAAGGGCGATCGAGACTTTCGGGAGGAGAGGTAACGTTGAAAGCCCATCAGGACCGGCGGAGTTCTTCTTGAGAAGGGAGTTCAGGATACAAAGGGATGACCGGGATTTTCCGCTTCTCAGGCTGGATCTATGAGTGGGTCTTTGCTTTAATAAACAAGAGACGGGCCACGCCTGGGACTTGATTGCCTGAATCCATCGCTCACGGTCGGTTTTTTCGATCCTGAGACAGTCGCAACATATGAGGTGTAGCAGTTGGTAGAAATCCGGGACATGGATGCAGGCGATGAGTACTTCGTTGGAACCTGTACGCATATTGACGAGTCGGATGAGATGGACGCCTGCGCCAGAAGGCGGTTGTCGTGGCTACGAAGGATGTATGACGAGGGATTGCGGGTAAAGGTGGCTGCTCTCGACGGCGAACGTACAGGGTTTCTGTATGCCATTCCGATTGAGTTCAGCCCCTGGGGTCCCCTCGGCCATGACTTGCTGGTGATCCCTTGTCTCTATGTGGTGAAGGCAGGTCATGGTGTGGGGAGAGCCTTGTTGGCTGCAGCCGAAGAGGAGGCAAGGCATCAAGAACGGAGGGGAATCGTTACTATCGGATACCGCCACGACTTCTGGTTCATGCCGGCCAGCTTTTTTGATGCCAACGGGTTCCGGGAATGTGCGAAATACGCACGGGCAGGCCCTGACGTGGATGAACGGGCAGTGCTACTATGGAAGACCTTCGACGAACATGCTCGGGTCCCCGTCCCTCTGAAGCCGGAATATGAGTTCAACTCTGTGCCCGAGAAGGTGGTGGTAGATCTCTTCTGGAACACGTTTTGTCAGACCAGTGTAATCGAGGCCGAGCGGGTCAGGGAAGTAGCGGCAGAGTTCGGGGATTTGGTGAACCTTAACGAATACTGTGCCGACGACCGGGAGGTTCTTCTTCGTCATCAAATGCCCAGGGGTATCTTCGTCAACGGTCGCGAGATAGGCTGGGGCTACGAAGCGCCGAGGGAAGGAGTCAGAGAGGCTATTGCTCAGGCCTGGGAGCGGGAATGAGGCGCAATGCATTGCAGTATTGCGTGGATGCGTATATGCTATGATAAGCAGAAATCTGACGAGGTAAGCCATGAACTGGTTGGACATAGCGATAGTAGCCGTTGTAGCTTTGCTGGGTTTCGTGGGGTTGCGGAGGGGTATCATCCGAACAGCATTCGGCATAGCCGGGTTGATTGGAGGCATAGCTCTAGCCGGGCGGTATTATGGTTCGCTAGCTTCGGTGCTCTCTTCTGCTGATGCTGTCTGGGCAAAGATAGCAGCGTACGCCATCATACTGGTGGCTGTTCTGGTCATAGCCAGCGTAATTGGCTGGTTTGTAGCCAGGATTGCTCACATAGCAATGCTTGGTTGGGTGGACAGGCTCGTCGGCTGTATGCTCGGGGTCTTCATCGGGGGTATGCTTTGTGCCGCGGTTCTTGCTATTCTTGGTATGTACCACCCGGGCATGGAGGCTGTTATCGCTCAATCGCCTATAGCAAGTTTCTTGATGGGAAGCTTCCCTTTGTTGTTGGCGTTACTACCTGAAGAATTCGACTTGATCCGTGAGTTCTTGTCACAATAAGTGACAACTGTTAGCAGCCATGGATGCTATCTACCCTTCCAGGACTCCGTCCAGTGCTTTCTTCAGTTCCTGCTTGGGCTTGTAACCGGTCACCTGCTGAACAGGCTGACCGCCCTGGAATATGAGCATTGTCGGAATGGATGTTATTCCGTACTTGGCTGCCAGAGGGCCGTTGGCATCGACATCCACCTTGGCGAAATCGATCTTGCCGGCGTATTCCTCGGCCAACTCCTCTAGTATCGGAGCAGTAGCCAGGCAGGGAGCACACCATTTAGCCCAGAAATCTACCATAATCGGCGACTTCGACTGCAGAACAGTACTCTGAAAGCTGGTCTCACCCTCTATTGACTGAATCATGGAATTCACCTCCTTAAGCAAACTGAATCAAAACGCTATATCCAGAGAGAAGAAGTCAACGGCGTTCTTGGTCGTCTGTGCCGCGATTGTAGCCTCATCAACTCCTTTTAACTGTGATACGGCCTTCAAATCTCTCAGAACATCAGCGGGCCGGGACTCATATCTTGTCTTCCTGCCGTAGCTGACGGGACAGTCTGTCTCCAGTAGCAGTCTCTGCAGCGGTGCCTCACTGATTGCCCTTCTGTGTTCCTCATGATACTCGCTGGCTGGCGTGGCGGAGACGAGGTAGCCACCGGCAATTATATCCTTAAGAACCCCGGAAAAGCCAGTGAACCAATGGAAGACAGCCCGTTCTATGCCGGCATCTTGAAGTGCTTGCAGGGAATCCCTCCAGGCATATCGACTGTGTATTATCGCTGGCCTGGAGTATTCTCTGGCTATGTCTAGGAGTTTCACAAGGGCCACCTTCTGATACTCCTTGGAAGCTACCTTTAGCACCCTGTTATCATAATCCAAACCTATCTCACCTAGGGCAACTGCCGAAGCGATGTTCTGCTTGATGAACTGCAGGTTTTCATCTAGCTCTGCTGGTCCAAGGTTCGCAAGCCCCCAGGGATGTAAACCCAAGGCAGGATAGACATAGTTAGGGTATCTCCGTGAGATCTCCAGTGTCTTCATGTTCGATTGGAGGCTTGATCCCACAGCTATCGTAGCAATGACACCGGCTTCCCTCGCTTCCTTAAGAATAGGACCAAGGTCGTCCAGTTCATCAAGATGGGCATGAGTATCTATCAGCTTGTACATTAGACTCTTTACTCCTGAAGCACGGTGTGCTGCTCTTCGATCTTCTGAGTTCGCTCCTCAATCCGCCGCGAGGCGGCCCAGCCTGATGATGTTCCTCTGCACCGGCTATTCTATCGGTTAGGGCTGCCCATCGCAACCTTACAGGATGCCGTTAGTGCCTTTGTTGACAATGCAGATACTCGGTGCTATAGTGAAACAGCAGTAAACACTCTAATGAGGTGCACGGATGAACTACGGACGCGAGCTACTGAAGGGGAACACTGATTGTCTGCTCCTATGCTTGATCAGTCGTCAACCTACGTATGGCTACCAGATAGTAAAGGAGTTAGACGAAAGAAGTAACGGGTATTTTCGGTTTAAAGAGGGCACTCTTTACCCCGCTCTTCACCGCCTGGAACGAGAGGGAGTAATCGAGGGCAGATGGCAGATACTCGCGAACGGACAGCAGAGACGGTACTACTACATAACTGAGAAGGGAAGACAGGTTCTGGCAGCCAGGCTAGCAACATGGCAGGACTTCTCTACGGCAGTCAAGGCAGTAACACAAGCGGAAACGGTTTAAGGCCGAGATGATAGACAACAGGACCCACTATCTGAATAGGTTCAAGGCCAGCCTCAAGATTGACCACACTATCAAGGATGGGGCAGCCGATGAACTATCTGCGCATCTCGAGGACAAGACCCGCGAACTGGAAGAACAAGGCCTGAGCAGAGAAGAGGCATACCAGGTTGCCGTGCAGTCCCTGGGCTCGCCCGAACTGGTTGCCCAGCAGATCTATGAAACGCACGCTCAGGGCACATGGAAAGAAGCTTTCTTCAGTGCCTTGCCTCACTTCCTGGTCGCTCTGCTCTTCACTTCATACTACTGGCAGAATGCATTCGCCCTATCGCTCACACTGATTCTGACCGTCGGCATAGCGATCTATGGTTGGCACCGGGGCAAACCGATATGGCTCTTTCCCTGGCTTGGATACTATCTGACACCGGTAGTGGTCACAGGCATACTGCTTCTTAACTTGCCCCAGGGTTGGGGCTGGATAGCAGCTCTGGTTTACATTCCCCTGGCTTTGTTTGCACTGATTCACATAATGAGACAGACCGCAAGGCGGGATTGGCTGTATGCGTCGTTGATGCTTGCTCCGATGCCGGTGATATTCAGTTGGTTCTTGTCGTTTGGCACAGGAAGCGAGTTTCTGACAAGTGATGTGTGGATGGCAAGGTTGCAGGAGAAGGCTCACTGGATAGTCATCAGTTTCATCGGATTGGCGGCGGCAACGATAGCTTTCATCCGACTCAAGCCACGCAGGTACAAGATCATGAGCTTGCTGCTCCCGCCGCTTGTAATCCTAGTTGCGGTGACATGGATAGGCCGGGGGAGCATTGACATGTGGGGTTGGGTGATACTGCTCTTCTCTCTATGTGCCTTCGCTATTCCGGTATGGATGCAGGCCAGGCCGGAAGGCTAGGTGTCAACTCTGTTCCTGGCCCCATAGATCAGGCTGTGACTGAAGCCCCTTCTTATAAGGCAGCCCCAGATGCTCGTAGGCGAGTTTGGTAGCTACTCGTCCTCGAGGTGTACGTTCCAGAAACCCCAACTGCAGTAGATATGGCTCGTAGACATCCATTATGGTATCCGCATCCTCGTTGATGGAAGCGGCAATCGTATCCAGTCCTACAGGGCCTCCATCGAATTTGTCAGTTATCGTATGCAATACTCTGTGGTCTATGTCATCCAGCCCTGCGGAATCTACCTCCAGCTTTGAGAGGCCTTCCAGGGCAACCTCTCTGGTTATCACTCCGGATGCCATGACCTGAGCATAGTCTCTGATTCTCTTGAGGAGCCGATTGGCTACTCTGGGGGTGCCCCTGGCACGTTGGGCGATAGGAACAAGCCCCCCCTGCTCCGCTTCAATCTTCAGGATACTTGCTGACCTCTGTAGGATTATCTTCATAGCCTCTTCATCATAGAAGCCAAGATGATATGAGACACCGAATCTATCGCGAAGTGGAGGGCTCACCAGTGCAAACCGGGTGGTGGCACCGATTAGAGTGAAGCGCGGCAGGGTCAAGCGCAGATTTCTTGCTGAGGGGCCCTTTCCAAGGAAGATGTCAAAGACGAAGTCCTCCATCGCCGGATACAGCTTTTCCTCTATTGTGTGGCTGAGCCTGTGTATTTCGTCGATGAAGAGAACATCTCCCTCGTGAAGATTAGTGAGGATTGCTGCCAGATCTCCTGCTCTTTCTATTGCCGGCCCGGAACTGACCTTGATGCTCACGCCCATCTCAGCGGCGATTATGTATGCAAGTGTAGTCTTTCCCAGACCCGGGGAGCCGTAGAGAATGACATGATCCAGTGGTTCTCCCCTCTTCTTAGCAGCCACGATGGCTATGTTGAGATTCTCTTTGACCCTTGCCTGGCCTATGAACTCGCTCAGGTGTCTTGGGCGAAGGTCAGAGTCAATGAAGCTGTCCTCTGTTGTCGTCTTACCTGAGATGAGTCGCATCGCTAGCCTCAGGAGGGCTGCTCTCTAGAAGATCTGATCCTGGATCTGTCACCTCCGGCTCAACAGCCACTCCGACCTTCAGTTCTTTCTTATCGACATCATCATGGGATAGGACTTGAGATGGCATACGCTTGCCGAGAATGACGTTCTCCTTGAGTCCACGAAGCCTGTCGAGCTTGCCCTTGATTGCTGCATCGACAAGAACGCGGCCGGTCTCCTGGAATGAGGCAGCTGCAAGCCAGCTGTCCTTGCTCAAGCTTGCTCTGGTTATGCCGAGAAGCGCTGCCTGAGCTGTTGCGGGCTCGCCCCCCTCAGCCAGCACCCTGGCGTTCATGTCCTCATAGTCAAACCGATCAACTAGCTCCCCGGGCAAGAGCTTTGTATCTCCTGAGGAGATGATCCTGACCTTGCTCAGCATCCGCTGAGCGATGACCGCGATGTGCTTATCATGTATGGTGACTCCTTGCGACCGATATACCTTCTGTATCTCATCGATCAGGTATCGCTGGACGGCATCCTTTCCCATTATGCGCAGGATATCATGAGGGTCAACAGGGCCCCTGGTGAGCCTGTCGCCTGCTCTGACCGTGTCCCCCGATCTAACCAGCAAGTGCGCACCCTGAGGAATGCTATACTCCCTCTCTTCTCTCTCCTCGTATCTGACATACACACGGTCTCCCTCGGTGATGACCTGACCTGACACTCCGGCCACCACACTTTGTGATAGCTCTTCGTCTCCGCTGCTAACGGCCGGGACTTTCCCATCAGCCTCCCCTGGCAGGGAGAATATGACAGTGCCGGCGGCAACTAATTGCCCATCAGCTACAGCTATCTCTGCTCCAGGCGGGGGATGGTATTCATCGAGGTAGAACTCCGAACTTGTGATCTTGACTGTGCTCTCTCCCTCGCTATGAGAGACCTCGACAGTGCCGTCTATCTCGCAGATCATGGCATTACCGCTTGGAGTCCTAGCCTCAAAGAGTTCCTCTACACGGGGCAGACCGGTTGTGATGTCTACGCCTGCTATACCCCCTGTGTGAAAAGTCTGTAACGTAAGCTGCGTTCCCGGTTCACCGATACTCTGGGCAGCTATGACTCCCGCTGCGGTGCCGAGTCTCACCAGTTGCTTCCTTCCCAGGTCCCTTCCGTAGCAGTTGCGACAGACGCCGAGATGAGAACGGCAAGTAAGAGGCGATCTCACGTGTACCTCATTAACAGCGGCCATGCTGATCTGCCGAACTCTATCCTCGTTGATCTCCTCGTCACGATCAACAATGGTTGCACCTGTGTTCGGATCAACCACCTTACTTGCTGCTAGGTAACCAGCAATCCGCTCTTCAAAAGGAGGAAGCGTACCGTCACCCGTATCCCGTGTTATCCACAGTCCGTCAAAAGTCCCGCAATCGATTTCAGCTACGATCATATCCTGAGCGATATCAACGAGACGCCTGGTCAGATAACCACTGCCTGATGTCCTCAGGGCGGTATCAGCCAATCCCTTTCGAGCGCCATGGGTCGAGATAAAATACTCCATCGGAGCCAAGCCGTCGCGGAAGCTTGACCTAATAGGAAAATCGATTATCCTGCCTGAAGGGTCTGTCATCAACCCGCGCATTCCTGCCATCTGTCTTATCTGAGAGATGTTCCCCCTGGCGCCCGATGTAGCCATCATGTATATGCTGCCGAAGGGGTCCAGTGTCTGAGATATGTCCTCAGCCACCTTATCTGTAGCCTCGATCCACACTTGAACTGAGCTCTCATACTTTTCATCATCAGTGATCAAACCCCGGCTAAACTGGTCCTCAATAACGCTGACCTGTTCATCGGCATCTTTCAGGATACTGGCCTTGTTTGGTGGTTCCTCGATGTCGTCCATAGAGATAGAAATGCCTGACTTTGTGGCATAGTCAAACGCCAACTGTTTAAGAGTATCGAGCACACCGGCCGCGCCTTCGTTGCCTAAAACACGTATGCAATCAGAGACCAGATTCCTCAATGAGCCCTTGTTCATGGGCTTGTTGTAGAAGTGGAGTTGCGGGGGCAAGGCATCGTTAAAGAGAATTCTCCCCACAGTAGTGTTCAGTCTGCCGCCGTCCGAGGAAGACGATTGTTCTCGCACAGCGATCTCGGCACCGAGTTCGATAATGCCCAGTTCGTAAGCTAGCTTAGCCTCTTCAAAACCGCTGAAGAGTTTCCCCTCCCCTTTAGCTCCGGGCTTCGAGACAGTGAGATAGTAGCAGCCGAGAGCCATGTCAAGGGTAGGTGCCGTTATGGGCTCGCCGCAACTGGGAAGCAGCATATTGTAGGGGCTAAGCATGTGTTCCCGTGCTTCTTTCACCGCAGCCTTGGAGAGTGGCACGTGAACTGCCATCTGGTCGCCGTCGAAGTCAGCGTTAAACGCGGCACAGACCAGTGGGTGAATCTGAAAGGCGTCCCCGTCTATCAGGACCGGTTCGAAGGCCTGAATGCTGAGGCGGTGTAATGTAGGTGCACGATTAAGGAGTACAGGACGCTCTTTGACCACTTCGTAAAGTGCATCCCAAACCTCAGGGCTATCTCTCTCGACGAGACGCCGGGCGCTCTTGAGATTGTTGGCATAGCCACTTCTCATCAACTTGTGCATGACCATAGGCTTGAATAACTCCAATGCCACATAACGCGGAAGGCCGCATTGGTGAAGCTTAAGCTTAGGACCGACGACGATGACCGAGCGACCGCTGTAGTCTACGCGCTTACCCAGAAGGTTTTGCCTGAACCTTCCCTGCTTGCCTTTCAGAATATCACTGAGGGATTTCAGGGCGTGGTTATTGCCAGTGGTAACTACACGCCCTCGTCGCCCGTTGTCGATGAGAGCGTCGACTGCTTCCTGAAGCATCCGTTTTTCGTTCCGTATAATTATCTCCGGTGCACCAAGCTTCATAAGGCGACGTAGCCGATTATTGCGGTTAATGACCCTCCGATAGAGGTCATTGAGGTCGCTGATGACGAAGCGACCGCCGTCCAGCTGTACTATGGGGCGCAATGCCGGAGGCAGCACAGGAAGTACAGTTAGCACTGTCCACTCTGGCTTATTCTCGCTGAGTTTAAAAGCCTCGACCAGTTGTAGTCGCTGGCTGATCTTCTTGCGGTATCCCCCTGAAGTGCTGCGGATTTGCTCGCGTAGCTTCTGGTGCAGAGCATCTATATCAAGGTTCTTAAGTACCTGCAGTATGGCCTCGGCACCCATGCCGACCTCGAAAACCGTGTCGTATTTGTCTCTGAGCCTTCTGCATTCCTCTTCAGTGAGCAATCTCAGGGGCTGAAGGCTCGCCAGTTCGTCAATGCTTGATTTCAGTTCCCTTTCAAGCCTTTCGTTCCTTTCTATGAACTTAGCGCGAAGCTGGTTGATCTCCCTCACCATAGTGTCGTCATCTTCGCTTTGGGCTCTCAACTCTTCGGTCTTCCTGTTCAGTAGTTCATCCTGCTCGGCAAGCTTTCCATCCATCTCCTCCTTGAGTTGGTGGAGCCTGTTCTGTCTAGCCTCCTCATCAACAGAGATGACGATATACCGAGCGAAGTAAACGACCCCCTCCAAGTCACGTGGAGACAAATCGAGCAACAGTCCGAGGCGACTGGGTACCAACTTGACAAACCAGATGTGAGTAACAGGGGCGGCGAGCTCTATATGTCCTATACGTTCTCGGCGTATACCAGAATGGGCTATCTCAACCCCGCACTTATCGCAGGTAACTCCCTTGTACCTTGCCTTCTTGTACTTGCCGCAATGGCATTCGAAATCTTTGACAGGGCCGAAGATCCTCTCGCAGAACAGCCCGTCTCTTTCAGGCTTCAGAGTGCGGTAGTTAATTGTCTCAGCCTTCGTTACCTCACCGTGAGACCAACTCTTGATCTGTTCTGGTGAGGCCAAACTTATCCGAATGCCGTTCACGCCGTCAAATTGAGACATTTTCCCCCTCGCTAAGCAGTTCAACAGCAAATCCCAGACTACGTAGCTCCATAAACAGAACTCTGGTTGACTCCGGAATGCCCAGTTGTTGAATGTCTTCGCCTTTGACAAGGCTTTCATAAGCTTTGGCACGCCCCGGTACGTCGTCCGACTTGATTGTGAGCATCTCCTGAAGAGTATGAGCTGCCCCGTACGCCTCTAGCGCCCAGACCTCCATTTCCCCGAATCTCTGGCCACCGAACTGAGCTTTTCCTCCCAAAGGCTGCTGGGTGATAAGCGAGTACGGACCTGTGGAACGGGCGTGTACCTTATCACCAACAAGATGAATCAGTTTCATAATGTAAACACTGCCCACAGTTACCGGCTTGTCAAACAACTCTCCCGTTCTGCCATCTCGGAGTTCCATCTTGCCAAAAGTGGGGGGATAAATCTTTCTATCTTTGTAGACTTCTCGTGCCATATTATCTATCTCCGCATCGCTGAGCGCTCTGAGATGCTGACCGTCGCCTATGCCCAGGTCCTCAAGCCATATGCAGAGAGAGGCTCTTCTAGCTTCGCCTGGATTTCGCTCGTCCATTATTGCTTCGGCCTCAAAACCACGATCGGAGAGCCACTTTCTGACCTTGTCCAGGTCAGTTCGGCCATCTTCCTTGGCTTCAGGCCCAAAGCTAACAGCGCCTGCCTGCCACGCTATCCAGGTCCTGGCCAAAGCACCCTCGATGGTCCGGGCATCAGCTCCGTCAAAAATGGGGTTAACAGCGTTGAAGCCTAGCGTTTGAGCTGCCCAACCGAGATGAGCTTCCATGACCTGCCCAATGTTCATGCGTGAGGGAACGCCAAGAGGATTGAGGATGACGTCTACAGGCGTGCCATCCGGCAAGAAAGGCATCTCCTCCTCAGGCAACACTACAGAGATGACCCCTTTGTTGCCGTGTCGCCCTGACATTTTGTCTCCCACAGATACTTTACGTATCTGGGCAACCCACACCTGTATGAGCCGGTTTACTCCGGCCGGTAATTCATCGTGGTTGTCGCGAGAGAAGACTTTGGTTCCGATCACTCTACCCCATTCTCCCGATGGCACTCTCAGGGAGCTATCTTTCACCTCCCGCGTCTTTTCACCGAAGATGGCGCGCAGCAGCTTCTCCTCTGCTGATGGTTCGGTCTCACCTTTGGGCGTGATCTTGCCAACCAGAATATCGTTGGACCTAACCTCGGCCCCTATACGGACAATACCGATCTCGTCAAGGTTAGAGAGGCTCTCCTCGCTCACATTAGGTATATCTCTGGTGATTTCCTCAGGGCCCAGCTTTGTGTCACGTTCCTCTGTCTCGTATTTTTCAATGTGAACAGAAGTATATGTATCGTCCCTGACCAGTCTCTTGCTGATGATGATCGCATCCTCAAAGTTGTATCCTCCCCAACTCATGAATGCGCAGATCACATTCTGTCCCAGGGCGAGATTTCCGCTGTCTATCGAAAAGCTATCTACCAGGACTTGCCCCTTCTTGACCCTGTCGCCCTTGCTGACGATTGGATGCTGGTTGATGCACGTTCCTTGATTGGTCCTGGCAAACTTGATGAGATCGTAAACGTGCTCCTTGCCCTTCCGGTCCTTTGTCAGAATCTGTGAACTGGTTGTGGAGGAGACTACTGCATCTTCGGAGGCGAACATCGCTTGCCTGCTATACTTGGCTACCTCTCCTTCCATGCCTGTGCCCACCAAGGGGCGCTTGGGACGTAACAGTGGCACCGCCTGGCGTTGCATATTGCAGCCCATCAAGGCGCGATTAGCATCATCATGCTCGAGAAACGGTATGAGACAAGCAGCTATACTGAATAACTGCTTCGGCGAAACGTCGATGAAGTCGACGCTGTCCGTTAATTCCTTGAAATATCGTTCTCCCTTCTTCACCTCAACCCTGTCAAGGACAAACTCGCCTCTCTCATTGAGAGGAGCATTAGCTTGGGCGATGTTATATTGCCCCTCCTCATCGGCTGATAAATACACGATCTGGTCAGAGATGAAAGGACTCGTCCTGACGCTATGAGGGCGGAGCGTCGATATCTTCTTTGCAAGCTGGTCCGTGATCAGTGTTCCGCTCTTTGCGATCTGTTCACCGTTGCTGACTACGTCCTCTGAAAGGGTTCTGTTCAGCAACTCCTCCACAGTGTTTGGCACCTCGTGGATGATCTTGAGGTACGGTGTCTCTATAAAGCCATATTCGTTAACCGAGGCGTATGTAGCGAGTGATCCGATCAGTCCGATGTTCGGTCCTTCAGGAGTCTCTATCGGGCAAATCCTGCCATAGTGAGAATGATGCACGTCACGAACCTCAAATCCGGCCTGTTTTCTCGATAGCCCTCCGGGACCCATAGCAGAAAGACGGCGCTTGTGAGTTAACTCGGCCAGTGGATTGGTCTGATCCATGAACTGCGAAAGCTGTGAGCGGCCGAAGAACTCCCTAATCGCAACTGCCACAGGACGAATGTTAATCAAAGCGACGGGAGTAGCAGCCTCCGGCCCGAGTATACTCATTCGCTCCTTGATTGCTCTCTCCAGCCGCAACAAGCCGATACGGAACTGCTTCTGTATCAGAAAGCCTACTGCCTGGGCCCTCCGGTTGCCTAGATGATCAATATCGTCAGGAGCTTCCTTGCCGATGCTAACTGCAATGATACGGCGGACTATTTGAACGAGATCGTCAGGAGTTAAGCTCGTACAATCCTGGGGTACGTCGAGCCCCAACTTCTTGTTAAGCTTGTAGCGGCCGACTCTGCCCAGGCTGTAACGCCGGGGGTTGAATAGGAAGTTGTTCAACAAGGCCTGGGCACTGACAAGGCTGGGAGCCTCGCCGGAGGATAGCTTCCTGTAGATATCGAACAGCGCATCAGCCTTGTTTCTAATCAACGGGTCTCTGTCCATGGTAGACTGGATGAAGGCGTGATCAGGCGAGATGTCCACATCCTGGAAAAGAGACAGCAGTGCCTCGTCGGTGTCATAGCCTATGGCACGCAATAAAGTGCTGACCGGTATCTTGCGTTTTCCACTTACCTTCACTGAGATCACGTCTCTATTGGAGGTATCAAAATCAAGCCAGGCTCCGTGTTCGGCCACGAGCTTAGCAAAGCCAAGTTGTCGGCCGCTTGAAGCATCCCTGTCTATTGTGAAGTAAACGCCGGGGAAGCGGGTAAGCTGATTCACCACTATCCGTTCAACGCCGGAGATTATGAAAGTGCCGGTATCCGTCATCAAAGGGAAATCGCTGAAGAACAGCTCCTGTCTGTTGATCTCTCCCGTCTCCTTGACCACCAGTTGAGCGGTGACATAGACTGGAGAGGAGTAGGTCAAGCCCCGTTCAAGGCACTCCGATATGGAGTGCTGGGGCTGACGAAACTCGTAATCAACAAAATGGAGTTCCAGCCTCGTATTGGTATAGTCTTGAATTGGTGAGATTTCCTCGAATAGCTCCTTGAGGCCTTCCTCTTGGAACCAACGGAACGAGTTGAGTTGAACCTGTATAAGGTCAGGTATTTCCAAAGCCTCCGGCAGATTGGCGAAGGACTTCAGTGACTCGTATTCGCGCATGAAAGAAACGATCCTGCCTATTCGCTCCCTAGACAATATCCTGCAGGCATTAAGCGGATAAACTCATGGTGACATGGGTGGAAGAGAATAGGTGTGTAACACAAACAAAACATCTTAACACTATCGACGAGCAATGTCAAGCGCCATGGCACCTTCCACATAATTTTCTTCCACCATATGTCATCACCAAGCACACCCTGCATCATTGATTGCTCTCTCGTCTGCAGTCCGTCCTCCGGTCTTACCAAATTAAGCGATTGCTGCTAGAATATACAGCGTTGTCATCATAGCTGAGTACATAAGCGCCTGACTTGTATGCCGTGTCCTCCGTAAAATGAAAGCAATAGTCAAGACCGCAATGGCCCCCGGAGCCGAACTCCTTGATGTGGATGCTCCAGCGCCGAAGGATAATGAGGTTCTGGTTAGAGTTCAGGCAACCTCTATATGCGGCACGGATGTGCATATCTACAACTGGGATGCAGCGGCGCAGGTGTATATCAAGAGCGTTCCTCAGATCCAGGGTCATGAATTCGCTGGTGAGATCGTGGAGGCCGGCAATAAGGTGAAGAAGTTCAGGATCGGTGATTATGTAACTGCTGAAACCCACTTCTACTGCGGCAAGTGTATCCAGTGCAGGAGTGGCCAGAAGCATATTTGCGATACTGAGAAGGGGCGGATCTTCGGTTTGTCCTGCGACGGGTGTTTCGCTGAGTATGTCGCTGTACCTGAGAACATACTCTGGAAGAACAACACTGATTTCCCGCCGGAGATCGCCACTCTACAAGAACCTTTGGGCAACGCGGTGTACTGTGCCCTGGGCGACTATGATAAGGATTTGATTGGCATGACCGTGCTTATACTCGGGGATGGACCTATCTCCATGCTGGCGAGCGGGGTCTGTAAAGCTGAAGGAGCCGCCTTAGTTGCTGTAGTGGGAAGACATCCAAGACGTCTGGAGATCAGCCAGAAGATGGGCGCCGATGTGGTTATCAATGAGAGTGAAGATGATGTGGTAGAAGCAATTTCGAGGGTAGGCCTCCTCAAAGGATTTGACGTGGTCTTAGAGATGGCCGGGAGCAGAGTAGCAAGAGATCTCGCCCTCAAGTCAGTTAGAGATGGAGGAAGAATCTCTCTGTTCGGCATCGATGCCGACCCCTTTACTATTGAGAATTGTGGGCAGTATGTTAGGAGCGCGAAGAAAGTTCTTCCCATAACTGGTCGATTGATCTGGAAAAGCTGGAATCAGGCGAAGGGGCTGCTAGAATCAGGCAGACTGGATATCAGCCCGATCATAACCCATAGATTCCCGCTGGAGGAGTTTGATAAGGGATTCCAGGCTATGAATGAGAGGCCCAAGGTCTCGGGCAAGGTGATCCTCTATCCGTGAAGGTCTTCTGTCCCCGGTTTAAGATACGGGAGGCCCGCAGCAAGCGAAGGAGGTAAGAGTGTATACGAAGGAAGCAAAAGAGTTATACGAGAAGGAGTTGCGGTCTATTGTAGAAAGTGGTCTTTACAAGGACGAGCTCCTTATCGATTCGCCCCAGGACAGGGAGATAAGAGTAGACGGTCGCAGAGGTACGCTTCTGAATTTCTGTGCTAACAACTACCTGGGGCTGGCGAATAACAGTGAGGTGAAACAGGCCGCTATGAAGAGTATCGAAGAGTGGGGCTACGGCCTGGCTTCCGTCCCTTTCATCTGCGGGACTCAGACAATCCACAAGCAGTTGGAAAGGAAATTCTCTGAGTTCTTGGGGATGGAAGACACCATTCTCTATTCATCGTGCGAAGCCGCGAATGTTGGGCTCTTCGAGGTTATTCTGGGCTTTGATGTGATAATAAGCGATCAACTCAGCCATGCCACGATCATCGATGGGGCAAGACTGTGGCAGGTGATCAATAAGAAGAAGCTTGACCAGGGGAACGTTGTGCTTCCGGAAATCAGGGTATTCAAGCACTCGGATATGACAGATCTGGAGAAGCATCTGCAGGAGACTCAGGACAGACGTTTGAGGTTGATTGCTGTGGACGGCGTGTTCAGCATGGACGGTGATATTGCCCCGCTCAGGGAGATTTGTGATCTGGCTGAGAAATACCGCGCCCTTGTTATGGTGGATGACTCGCATGCTACGGGGTTTTTCGGGCCCACCGGACGAGGCACTCCGGAGTATTTTGGAGTGATGGATAGGGTTGATATTATCACCAGCACGATGGGCAAGGGGTTGGGCGGAGCTGTTGGAGGTTTCACCAGCAGCCGCAAGGAGATCATCGAGTTATTGAGACAGCGATCCCGTCCCAGGCTCTTTTCCAATGCTGTTCCGCCGGTCGTGGTTGTAGCCACTATGAAGATCCTTGACATGATCGACAGCAGTGCAGCCTTGCGGGATCGCCTGAACGAAAATGCTGCGTATTTCAGGCAACGGGTAAGTGAACTGGGTTTTGATGTGCAGCCCGGTATTCACCCTATCATCCCGGTCATGCTCTACGATGCCCAGAAGGCAGTTGATATGGCAACACGGCTGGTTGAAGAAGGCATCTACGTTAGAGCTTTTAGCTTCCCGGTGGTTCCCAGGGGGCAAGCGCGGATCAGAGTCCAGATCGCGGCAACACATACCAGAGAGGACCTTGACTTCGCGCTTGAGAAGTTCGCTAAGGTGGGTAGAGAACTGAGCATAGTAAAATGTGGGTAGAGAACTTAGCATAGTAAAATAGCGAGAGGATTACTATTGTTTGCCGCGAGCAGCTACGATCACTTTTGTTTCATCCTGGCTCTACATTCACCTCTTTTGCAATATGTAGCGCTTGGATGAGAGCCCTTGCCTTGTCCAGCGTTTCTGCATATTCCGCTTCTGGCTCAGAGTCATAGATAATGCCGCCCCCCACCTGGAAGTATGCTTTGCCTCCCTTTATGAAGAAAGTGCGGATCACGATGTTGATATCAAGGTCTCCGTTGAAGCCCAGATAACCTATGGAGCCTGCGAAAATGCCTCTTCTGGTCTTCTCGAGTTCATCGATGATTTCCATTGCTCTCACCTTGGGTGCCCCGGTAATAGAGCCACCCGGGAACATAGCTTTCAGTAGTTCCGCGTTACTCTTGCCCCTGTCTAATCTGCCTACCACCGTAGAGGTAAGGTGATGCACAGTGGAGAAAGTCTCAAGGATTGCCAACTCGGTGACCTGTACCGTGCCGTATCGACAAATCCGGCCAAGGTCGTTCCTCTCAAGGTCGACGATCATGACGTTTTCTGCACGGTCCTTGGCACTGCCGGTCAACTCCCTTGCCATGCGCTCGTCCTCAGCTGCGTTCCGGCCTCGCGGCCTTGTGCCCTTAATCGGCCGGGTCTCTACGAAATCGCCCTGCCTCCTGATGAACCTTTCTGGAGAGGCGCTCACAATAGTCACTCCGGGAAAATCGAGATAACTGGCAAACGGGGCGGGTGTCACTGCTCTGAGCCGCCTGTATAGCTCATAAGCCGGGACATGCAGACTGGCATCAAACCTCTGGGACAGGTTGACCTGAAAGACGTCGCCGGCAGCAATGTACTCACGTACTCTGTCCACGGCTCTCACGTATTCCTCACGAGTAAAACCGGACTTGAGCAGGATTTCCGTGCCCTCCTCGTCATCGTAAAGAGGGACAGAAACGGCACCACTTGCTGGGCACGATGGCTCCATCGTTCGCCTCGCTTGATCCCCAGTATCGGCCGCAGGACCGGGGGTAGAGCATGGGAAATACCGGTCCCTCAAATCAGCGAGTCTAAGCCTTGCTCTCTCCAGCCTCTGTACCTCGTCTAGCTCGGGAAGACCGGTGGCAACCAGATAGGCCTTGCCTTCCCTGTGGTCAAAAGCAATGACCCAGTCATAGAATGCGAAGTAGCACTCAGGGATCTGCAGGTCGTCCGCTGCAGTGGATGGTACTCGTTCCACGAATCGACACAGGTCATAGCCGAAATAGCCAACCGCTCCCCCGATGAACGGCACCGGTGCCTGCCCCTGATCCAGTGTATATGCCTCCAATAGCCCACACACGATGTCAAATGGATTTCCCTGCCGCACTTCGCGGTCTTGGCCACGAGTCAGAGTGATTTCTGAGCCGCGGCTGCTTACCACTAGAAACGGTTCGCTGCCCATAAATGAATACCTGCCTAGCCTCTGGGGATCCATGCCACTGTCAAGGAAGAAGCTGCACGGCCTGTCCTTGATGAAATGAAAGAGTTCGGGAGCACTCAAGGGAGTACACACTTCTTCGAACAGAGGATGACGCATCACCGACCGACCTGCCCCGGCAAGAACCGGGCTCAGCACTGCATTCACAACAGTGCGGGCTACATGGTCTCCAGCACTCTCCTGGTGGTGAGTCCCACTTCTGCAGGATGAGAGGATATGATCGCTCCGGCCTGTGCCAGTGCCTTGATCTTTTCCGAAGCTTTGCCGGCTGTACCGGTAATGATGGCACCGGCGTGTCCCATTCTCTTTCCCGGCGGAGCAGTGCCGCCGGCAACAAAGGCGATTACAGGCTTTGTCATCTTAAGTCGTATGAACTCGGCAGCCTCTTGTTCCATCACTCCACCGATTTCACCTATGAGAACCACAGCTCTGGTATCGGGATCAGCCTGGAACTGTTCCAGAATATCGACAAAGGTGCTGCCGGGCAGTGCGTCGCCGCCGATGCCAACACATGTTGATTGGCCTATGCCCAGGCTTGTCATTTGAGACACCACATCGTAGGTAAGAGTACCGCTTCGGGACACCACGCCTACGTTGCCTGCCAGGTGGATATCGCCAACCATTATGCCTGTCTTGCACTTACCGGGTGAGATGAGTCCCGGGCAGTTAGGCCCGATAATCCGGGTAGACCTGCCTTTGAGGTAACGATGGACCTTCATCATATCCAGAACCGGTATGCCCTCCGTTATACATGCCACCAGTGGCATCCCGGCATCAATGGCTTCCAGTATGCCGTCTCCTGCAAAGGCAGGGGGAACGAACATGAGGCTGGAATTCGCCCCCGTTTCAGCCATAGCATGCTCGACCGAGTTGAAGACCGGCACTCCAAGATGCTGGCTGCCGCCCTTGCCGGGCGTTACACCTGCCACGACCCTGGTTCCGTATTCTATGCACCGTTGGGTGTGAAAGCTGCCTTCACCGCCTGTTATGCCTTGAACCAGGAGCCTGGTACTACCATCAATGAGTATACTCATCTCACTGCTCCTCTCGCTGCCTCGACTGCCTTACGAGCGCCGTCAAAGAAGTCCTGGGCCTCGATGAAATCTATATGGGAATCGGCTAGGATACGCTGCCCTTCTTCCAAGTTCGTCCCTGCCAGCCTGAGAACCACGGGGAACCGAATGTCCATCTGCCGATACGCCTCGATTATCCCCCTGGCAATCACGTCGACTCTGGCCATACCTCCGAAGATATTCACCAGGACTGCACTGACCCCGGGGTCAGCGATGAACATTCTGAATGCGTTCACGACTCGCTCTGGGTTGTTGAGTGTGCCGATATCCAGAAAATTCGCGGCTTTGCCGCCGCAGTGCTGAATCAGGTCGTTAACTGCCATGGCAAGGCCGGCACCATTCACCATACACCCGATATCCCCATCCATCTTGACATAGTTTGTGATCCCCCATTCGCGGGCCTGGACCTCAAGAGGCTCTTCCTGCTCATCGTCCTGGAGTTCTTGAAGGTCTTTGTGCCGGTACAGGGCATTGTCGTCGAAGTTGAGCTTGGCATCAAGGGCTAGCAGCTTACCCTCCGAGGTGACACCCAGAGGGTTGATCTCTGCTAGGGAGCAGTCCTTGTCCACGAACAGCTTGTACAGACTAGCCATCAGCCGCGTTGCCTCACCGATCTGTGCTCCCTCCAGGCTCATCCCGTAAGATAGCTTCCGACCATGAAACGGCTGAAACCCGATGGCAGGGTCGATGTGACATCTCACTATCTTGTCAGGAGCGGACTGAGCCACCTCTTCGATATCCATGCCGCCTGCTTCACTCACCATCATCACCGGCAGTCGGCTGGTGCTGTCGACCAGCATGCTGAGGTATAGCTCCCGTGCCACCTCGCTTGCTTCCTCGATAAGGACCTTGCTCACCGGCACGCCGACGGGCCCGGTCTGATGGGTCATCAGCCTGCTCCCGATCATCCGACCAGCTTCCCTCTCTGCCTCCAGAGGATTGTCGGCCATCTTAATGCCGCCCGCCTTACCTCTGCCTCCGGCGTAGACCTGAGCTTTAATCATCACCTTGCCACCGATTTCAGTCGCTATCTCCTTCGCGGCGGCAGGAGTAAAGGCCACTCTGCCCCTGGGAAGAGTGATGCCGTACCGATCAAAGAGGATCTTGGCCTGATACTCGTGAATCTTCACATCATCTCCTTTCTTCTGTCATCATGAACGACCATTCGCATTGATGCATGCGTGCCTCAACTGGCGGAGGGGGTGGGATTCGAACCCACGCTCCGACGAATCGGAGAGCGGTTTTCAAGACCGCCACCATAAGCCTCTCGGTCACCCCTCCCAAAGCTAACCCGAAATCCAGTGTCGCATTGCTTCTGCTCAAACGGAGGACCTGGCGGCATATTCAGGGACATCTGCCACTATCGCCACCGACCCTGTCTGGAGAGGCGTCCTGCCGCGTGTGCCCCCCAATTATATGTTTGCAGACGTCTGTTGTAAAGGCAGGCACAAGTGGAAGCGAACAGTAAAGGATTAAGGTGAGCAGTGCTCTGCAGCATCAGGCTTACCCATGTGCGCGTCTACCTGAGGAACCATGTGACGATCGCCCCGCCCCGAACAGATCGTGGGATACCAGTCCAGTACAGAATACTAGAGCTTCGCTGCCCGCTTACTTGCGAACGGCACGGCAGCAACTGGCACACAACAATGCCTGACAACGACTACGGGAATGCGGTTACGAGAACAGCCCCCCAAGGTTCGGTTGTCGTCTCCGAGTCGATCAGGACATCACCCTTGCGAATCTCGACTGTTAGCGCGGTTTCATCACCGGTCTTCTTCATGAACATGGCAGAAACCGCTAAGGCATCGTCAACCGTGAACTCGATGTGCTCTTCGGCCGCTATCTCCGTACGTGAGACGGGATAGGATTGTGAGATGAAATCCATGCTGTCGGTGTCCGGGTCGTAGTCAACAATAACAACCATGTACTCACCGGTGACATTCATCCCGGTAGCATTCACGCCGACTCCGCTGATCACATTGATCGTATAGGTCGCCGCTAGATCCTCGAGCATCTCCTCAACGACATTTCTGATCATGCCCTCAATGTCAACATCGCAACCCATCGGGAGCAAAACCAGAGCAAGAACCGAGATAGCCAGTATAAGTCTCTTCATGATTACCTCCTTGATTTGCTTTGTCTTTTATCATCCTAGATCATGTTCGGTTGGCTGTCAACCCTTTTCTATCAGTGTGGTGGAGCCTGTGCTCTTGAGCAAGCAACAACTTTGGCCGTGAGCGAACCCCGGCAAAATCGTCCAAGCCTTCGTGTTTTCCATGGCTATCAGCTGGCCTAAGCAAGTATGATCTCGATCCTATCATCTGTGGTACACTTGTCGGGACGCATGCCGATCAGAAAGGTTGCTACTGAGGAGGTATGAGCTATGGATGAACCCAGGTTTGCGAAAACACTTGAGCCAGCCAATATAGGCCGGTTGACGCTCAAGAATCGCATTGTGATGCCGCCGATAGGTACCAACTATGCCGAAAGAGACGGTTCTCCAAGTCAACGTATGATTGATTATTATGAGGCACGAGCAAGAGGCGGCGTTGGTTTGATCATTGTTGAAGGAAGTGCTCCTAGCCTGCAGTCTACCATGCCTCATCAAGCATCTCTGGGAGACGACAGGTTTATCTCCGGGTGGAGGAGGCTAACAGAGCATGTTCACAGGCATGGTGCCGGGATATCTATCCAGATAATGCATTCCACAATGGAGTACTCGGATGGAACGGTGGTGCAGGTGAGTCCGTCAGCGATTATGGTGCCCGCCAGGTTCATGGGCATCTCGGGAGAGCTTCCTCATGAGCTGACTGTCGACGAAATCGGTGAGAGAGTTAGGTGGTTTTCGTCAGCTGCTATGCGAGCCAGGGAGGCCGGATTTGATGGGGCAGAGATTCATGGTGCCCACCAATACCTTGTCGCGGCCTTTCTCTCATCGGCCACCAACCAGCGCAAAGATCGATACGGTGGCTCGGTCAGGAACAGGGCGAGGTTCCTTGTGGAGATACTACATGCTATCAGGGATGAAGTCGGCCCTAGCTTCCCTGTCTGGGTGAGGCTCAACGCTAGGGAATGGGGAGTTGATAACGGGGTTACTCTTGAGGAGACCCGAGAGGTGGTACAGTGGCTGGTGGAGGCAGGTTCTCAGGCTATCCATGTTTCAGGTTATGGAGCAGGGTCATACATAACCTCGGCTCCGATTGCAGATACCCCTGGCTTCTTGGTTCCTCTGGCCTCAGAGGTGAAAACGCACATCGATGTGCCGGTGATTGCGGTCGGCAGGCTGGATCTAGAACTGGGCGAAGGGATTCTGGAGGAGGGCAAGGCTGACTTGATAGCCATCGGCAGGCGCCTCATGGCGGATCCGGGCCTGCCCAACAAGATGGCCCAAGGGATGCTCGAGGAAGTGACGCCGTGCATCGGCTGTATGGAGTGTATCGAGCGATTGCTGGTGGGTAAACGTAGCGAAGGAGTAATATGCGTTGTGAACCCGTCGATCGGCAGGGAGAACGAGTACAGGATTGAGCCCGCTGTTGAGTCAAAGAACGTACTTGTAGTCGGCGGTGGGCCGGCCGGTATGCAGGCTGCCATTGTGGCAGCGAGGAGAGGGCACACGGTGACCCTGTTTGAGAAGGATGAAAGGTTGGGCGGCCAGTTGAATGTAGCAGTACTACCGCCGTTCAAGCATGATATCTCGCCATGGATAGACTACATGGTGCATCAGGTGCATCAGGCTGGAGTTGAGGTTGAGCTAAGAACGAATGCCACTGCTGATACTATCGCTAAGATGAATGCAGATGCCGTTGTGATAGCCACAGGGGCCACTCCGATCATGCCTGCAGTACCCGGGGTTGACAGACCGAACGTAGTCGCGGCTGAGGTTGCGCTTTCGGGTAAGGCGGGAGTAGGTCAGAATGTAGTCATAATTGGTGGGGGAATGGTTGGTTGTGAGACGGGACACTATCTGGCAGAACAGGGTAGGACTGTCACTATTGTGGAAATGCTCAAGCGAATCGCTAACGATATGTTCCTTATGACAAGACGCAGGCTCATTGATGGACTGAGACAAAGAGAGGTGACTCTGCTGACCAGCACAATATGCAAAGCAATCAACGTGGATGGTGTTTGCGTTACCAGTGCTGAGGGCGAGATGAAGACCATCTTGGCAGACACGGTGATTGTAGCAGTTGGGTACGAGCCTGATCTAAGCCTGTACAGGGCTCTCGAAGGGAAGGCCGCTGAACTGGTTTGTATAGGCGACGCGTCGGGTCCCGGCAGGATAATGGAGGCAGTTCAGCAGGGATATCGAGCAGGGCTTGCTTTGTGAGCGTCTTTGCGGACCGTATAAGCGGTGTCTCTGATATGGCGGTGAGGTTCTGACTGGAGTGATATTTCTTGCTGTGGATGAGAGTACCTCCGCGTATGCTGATCCGGACACTTCGGTGCCTTGCCGTGACGGTGATCATCGCGTGAGCCGTCTGTGAGGTGGATTATTCAATCGATATCAGCCAATCGCAGGAGACGTGTGTCGGTGTACAATCAGGCCGTGTTTCTCCTGGGGCAAATACCCTCTTAACCTTTGCCCCGGCGTTAAGACCTTTGAAGAAACCAGTACGAACCCGTAAGCCCGCCGTACCGCAATCATAATATGTCATCCCCCATTTCCTCGCTGCCTTCTGTGCTGAACAATCGATTGTACGCATTCTGAAACTGTTCGAAGACAGCTCTGCGATTTCAATGGTTTCAAAGACGGCCCAGTGAGAGTGCTTCAAGAACGTTGTCAGTTCATCAATCCCTTCGACGGGGAGACTCAGAGCCTTCGCGAGTCGCCCTGCTTCACATGTACCATAGTCCTCATGAAGCTGATAATACTCGTCAGTGCCGAACTCTTGAGGAGCTTTCGTCCGGATGAACCACTCGAGTTTCATCCACATGAAGTTAAGGCTGTACAACTGCTGCAGCATTACGGCGTGAAGGGTATCCTTCTTCATCTCTCGGGTGTTAAGCATTTATCGATTCCTCCTTAACAGAAGCTTGGTTACTCAGGAAACCATCTGGTGGTAAGAACTAGGGGATAAAGGGATAG
This sequence comes from Dehalococcoidia bacterium, assembly GCA_003567655.1. Classification (GTDB taxonomy): domain Bacteria; phylum Chloroflexota; class Dehalococcoidia; order GIF9; family AB-539-J10; genus RBG-13-51-36. Next base: position 14,183 of record PWZA01000009.1, on the reverse strand, counting down.
TCCTGCTCAATCGCGTTTTCGATGAGTTCGATTCGCATGGGCTTTCCTTTATCATTGACCTCTACCGCCACGACATCTATGCGCCACAGAGAGGGGAGGTCATGGTGAGTGTTGGTATAGGTCAGGGCTGAAGCTATGAGCCTTCTCTTCTTTGCTCGGGTTAGCGATTCCTCCGGAGCCCCGAAGTCCGAATTGCTCCTGGTTCGAACCTCGACAAAGACAAGATGCTCCTTCTTTTGAGCGACGATGTCGATCTCTCCTCGGTGGCAGCGGAAGCCCGTCTCGCGGATGCGATAACCGCGCTTCTTCAGGAACCGCTGGGCTGCCTTCTCTCCTAGTTTGCCTAACTCTTGACGGTTTGTCATGTAATCAGCAGTGGAATGTGCCCTGACTCGGATTGTGCCTTCGCTTCGAACCTCGAGAGTGAATGCGGGTAACAGGTGAGAAATCAACTGCAGCCGAAGGCTGGTGTTTTCGGTCGATGATAACATTCCTCACGGGGGCGAAGTGCCGACGGTGAACTGGTGACGGCCCGAGCTTTCGGAGGCTATATAGGTGTAAGCTGGTTCCGTAGCCCTTGTGTAGAGCAAACCCATAGCCGCTATATGTCCGGTCGATCTCCTCCATCATACGATCTCTGGTTACCTTGGCTACTATAGAGGCACAGGCAATTGACAGGCATGATTTGTCACCGCGGGTTATACCCCTTTGAGGAATGGGGCATTGAGGCAGGCCCAGTCTGTCAATGAGGAGGAAGCTCGGCGGTCTGCAGAGTTGTTCCACCGCCTGCATCATAGCCATTCTAGTTGCTGTTAAGATGTTCAAAGAATCAATCACCTGCGGAGGAATGATGCCTATGCCTATGGCGACCGCTTCCTGCTTGATCAGGTCGAAAAGAGCCTCACGTTTCTTATGGGTTAGTTCCTTGCTGTCCCGAACCGTCTCAAACCAGTTCAGATCTGCGGGAAGAGGCAGTATGACAGCGCTGGCGACCACCGGTCCGGCAAGGGCTCCCCGCCCGACCTCATCGATGCCCGCCACAAGCTCGTAGCCCTGTGATCTCAGCTCGTCTTCGTGCCAAACGTTTGGTGGCTGTGACATATCTCTCTCGTAGTCATAAGGATTTGGAGAGAAGTGCTCGCACTCTGCCCCAGATAATGTCGGCGATCATTGCTCTGGCCAAAGAGGCATCTATCATTAACCAGCGGTCAGGCTCTGCATCTCCCAGCTTCAGATAAGCCTTCCTCACTCGATGGTGGAAGGATAGGTCCTCTAGCTCAAAGCGGTCTTTCATACCTCGTCTTCGTTCCAATCCCCGCTCGGGTGGCATATCGAGGAGGACTGTGAGGTCCGGCATGAGGTCTCCCTTTGCCAATGTGTTGAGCATGCCTATCATGTTCAGATCAAGGTGTCGCCCATGACCCTGATAGGCCACGGTCGAGTCCGTGAAGCGATCACAGACTACTACCTTATCGTCCGCCAAGGCAGGAAGGATGACCTCAGTCACCAACTGGATGCGGGAAGCAGCAAAGAGCAATAGCTCAGCCGTTGGGGAAACATGGGTGGTTCCCGGCCTCTTGAGCAGCCCTCTTATCCTTCTGCCCAGATCGGTACCTCCAGGCTCTTGGGTTAGTATAGCGGGGATGTTGTGATGTGCGAGCCTCTTCAGCAACAGCCTTGCCTGAGTGCTTTTGCCGCAGCCTTCTCCTCCTTCAAAAGTGATGAACAGGCTCAACTACTGCCTCGATTTTTTCTTCTTGCCTGACTCTGCAATCGGGTCTTCCGGAGTGCGACCCGAACGTCCTGCCAGGAGACGCTGTAGGTGATGGACATAGGTGGACTGAGTGTCACGGGGATAGAGCGCATCCAGGCACTGTCTCATCTGAGCGACGTTATTGCTCTTAAGGACGTAGATGGGTATACCCATCGCCTCGGCATCCCTGACCGTCTGTGGCTTGCGTCTGTAGTAGCTCCGTGTGGTTAGGAAGAGGTCGGTTTGCTTCAGGTCAGTAGTGATTCGCAGTTCCCTTCCTCCTTCCTTAGCAATCTGCTCCAATCGAGAACGGTTGGCACCGAAGAGGTAGAAGCGCAGCGGTTTGTCTCGCTGTTTCTCTTCACCTCCTTCGGGCGTAAAGGATGATGATATCAGTTCGCGTCTTACCTCACCGCTTTCATCCATCCACCGCATCTCGGCTCTGACAGGTCTCTGGTGTAGCAGGGCGTCGACGGCTTCGATAACATCCGGATGTACTGTTACCTTGTAGTAGTCCACGATCTCAGCCACCATGTCAAAAGTAGGTGGAGCCTTGCGCTCCAGAACGGATTTCTGGGTGCGTCGTCGCTTAGCTTCTTCATCTCCTAGCGTGACTGTCTGAATGCCGCCGATGAGGTCTGAGAGCGTAGGGTTCATTATCAGATTCTCCAGAGTGGTTCCGTGTGCCGTGCCTACCAGTTGTACTCCGCGTTCGGCGATAGTTCGGGCCGCGAGGGCTTCAAGCTCAGTTCCTATTTCATCGATAACGATAACCTCCGGCATGTGATTCTCCACCGCCTCAATCATCACTGCGTGTTGCTCAGCCGGACTAGCTACCTGCATTCTGCGGGCATGTCCGATTGCGGGATGAGGAATGTCTCCGTCGCCGGCAATTTCGTTGGAGGTGTCTATTACGATAACGCGCTTTCTAAAGTCGTCAGCCAGCACTCTGGCCACTTCCCTCAACATTGTTGTCTTGCCTATGCCCGGTCGCCCTAAGAGCAAGACACTCTTGCCTGATTCGATGAGGTCCTGAATCATCTTCACAGTGCCGAATACCGCTCTGCCCACACGGCACGTCAGGCCGATTACGCTCCCGTTTCTGTTCCGAATGGCAGATATGCGGTGGAGGGTATGGTTGATCCCGGCTCGATTATCGCCGCTGAACTGTCCGATGCGTGAGACTATGTAATCGATGTCGGAATGGTGCACCTCTTCGGCACTGATAACCAGTTCCCTTTGGGGAAAGCGAGCCTCGGGTACACGCCCCAAGTCTAGTACAACCTCTAGCAGTTCGCTACAATTAGGTTGCAGGTAGAGCGGGTCACGGATATGGGGTGGTAGGATATCAAGCAGCGCATCAAGATCGTCAGTGACTACCCTTCGCATCCTATAATAATACCTTGTTTCACCTCACCAACCCCTGTGGGACAGCATCTCCTGCTGCGGTATGTCCTTTATGTCCAGGCCTGACATGGCATTTCCCAAATCCCTGGACGCCTCGGCTACTATGGCTTGGTCTTGATAGTGGGCAACAGCCTTGACAATCGCTTGCGCTCGGGTTGTCGGGTTGCTGGATTTGAAGATCCCGGAGCCTACGAAGACCCCTTCGGCTCCTAGCTGCATCATCAAGGCGGCGTCGGCAGGCGTGGCTATGCCCCCGGCGGCGAAGTTCACTACTGGCAGCTTCCCCGTGCGATGCACCTCCAGCACCAACTCGAGGGGCGCGCCGATGGCCTTCGCTTCAGCAGTCAGTTGCTCGGCGGGTAAGGTCTGAAGCTTGCGCACTCCATCTTGAACCGTACGCATATGCCTCACTGCTTCAACGATGTTGCCAGTTCCGGCTTCTCCCTTTGTGCGGATCATTGCCGCGCCTTCTCCGATGCGTCGTAGTGCCTCGCCTAGATCACGACAGCCACAGACAAAGGGAGCCCTGAAATGATGCTTCCAGATGTGATGGCTTTCATCGGCCGGGGTAAGAACCTCGGATTCATCTATGAAATCAACGCCCAACGCTTCCAGCACCTGAGCCTCGACGAAATGACCTATGCGGCACTTGGCCATTACAGGTATGCTGACCGACTTCATAATGGCAGTGATAATCGCCGGGTCGGCCATGCGGGCTACTCCGCCATCCGCGCGAATATCGGCCGGGACACGTTCCAGCGCCATAACAGCGCACGCGCCGGCCTCTTCCGCGATTTTGGCCTGTTCGGGAGTGACTACGTCCATAATCACCCCGCCCTTCAGCATCCGGGCAAGCCCCGTGTTCACTGTGTGACTACCTTTTTCCATCGCTCTCCATTATAGCGCTATGCGAGTGAAACTGCAAAGTAGGGTATTCAGCATGTCCTGTATCGCGTGCATCTGCTGCAACCTGTGGCCTAAGGCGGTGGTACATAGCGGTATATATCGGTAGGCCTCATTGAGTAGAGTCAGTCAAACCTCTCTATTGTGTCACCGGCACATGGAGGGAGACAATCGATCAGGGGTACATGAATGATAGGCGACTGTTGCACGGCTAAACAGCTATAAGTTCTTACTGGTCTGGGCGATCTCCTTCTCTACCTCCTTCAGTTCTTCCTCCAAGTCCTTCTTGTATTCCTCAAGCATCTCAAGGTATTCCTTCTTCCTGGGAAAAGGTCTCAGCCTGTGGAAGTAGAAATCCAAGGGCGGAAAGCCGAAGTAGAACTTCCAGGGTCTTCTACGCCACATATCTGTTCACCTCCTGAATCGGACGCCGCCTGGGCATGCCGGGACGGCGGGGATACCTCTCCGGCGTTGGTGATATCTTATCAATAATGACCAGGTAACGCACTTCTGTGAATGCGCTCAGCCTTAGTTCTGTAACGCGGTCCAGCCTGCCTCCCAGGGTGGCAATCGCCTTCTCGGCTTGAGCTATCTCGTGGTTGATTTCACCCTTCTTCTGAGCGATGAATCTTCCCCCGATCCGGCAAAAAGGTAAACTGAGCTCTACCAGGGTGGGTAGCCTTGCCACGGCGCGAGAGAGAACCACCGAAAAATGCTCACGATAGGTCAGTGCATGCGCTGCTTCCTCAGCGGTGCTATTCAACACCTCCACATCCTCCAGTCCGAGAAGATGAATGATGTGCTGGATAAAGCTCGTCTTCTTTGCCGTCGGTTCGATGAGCACGAGGCTGAGGCCGGGGAGAAGGATCTTCAGCGGAACGCCGGGGAAGCCGGCACCCGTGCCTATATCTATAACCTCAAGACCGCGCTTTTTCACGTCTGCAACAGGCAGGGCGAGCGTGACGGTCAGTGAGTCGAGGAAGTGTCTCACCTGTACCGAGGAGTGGTCTGTAATGGTGGTGAGGTTGATCTTCTTGTTCCATTCCACCAACTCGCGGTAGTATGTCTGAAACAGTTCTATCTGCCTGCTACTCAGTTCAATGCCCAGTTCGTGTGCACCTTCAATCAGTTTGTCCATCAATCAGCGGGTCCTACAACGTCCGGGATGCTTGAGGCTAATCCCCGTAATAGGGCAGATCAATTCTACCCCGTCTAGCTCTGCCTGTCGACATCGCGAGGCCATAAGCCAGGCGCTGCGGCTGCACGGATTTCGCCCGTGGTTGATGCCTCATAGTGCAGTATTCAGGGCAGGCGTGTGATCAACCGTTGTTTCTAACTCGTGCCAGAACGGAGTTCGGCCTCCTTTGGACCTTGATCGGGCGAGTAAGGTGACTGCCTGCAGGGCAGTCAATACTCGAGCGGGCCTCGGATTTGACAGATTAGTATGAGAAATCATATTATACTGACACAGCTTTTAAAGGAGGCGAGATGGAGAAAAGGAATGAGCAGGTGATAGGCAGGTGTTTCGGCACGACTGTCGTCGGTCCTCGGGGACAGGTGGTTATACCGGTAGAAGCTCGAAAGGAGATTGAGGTAGAGGCAGGCAGCAAGCTTCTTGTTTTCGGTCACTTCAACGGACAGGGACTGATCTTTGTCAAGGTTGAAGTGGCAGAGGAGTTGCTGAATATCATGAGCAGCAAGCTTGATGAGGTAGCAAGGGTAGTCAGGGAGAGCAAGACCTCCGATGTTGGATCGAGTGGCGACGATGATCACAGTTAATGGAGCGGCAGCACTACATGAGTGTCCGCGGGGTGTAACTTTGCAGCGGCTTTATCTGTTTTCTACTTCCTAGAGCAGTCGGTCAGAGCTAGCGAGGGGACATGAAGAAGATGAGAAGACGTCTATCGTTAATGATTACAATCAGCCTGGTGTGTATAGGCGCGGTACTGGCGATAGTGTTTGTTGGTCGAACCGGTGGTGATGCTCCTGTGTCAGAAATGGCTGAGGTCATGAGAGGGGACATCGTGATCACTGCTCCGGTGCGCGGCAATCTGGAGATGGCCAGGAAGGCCCACCTATCCTTCGGCGCGACTGGCACGGTTACAGAAGTGCTGGTTGACAGAGGAGATACCGTGGAGAAAGACCAGGTGCTGGCCAAGCTTGACGTACCGTCTCTGGAGTTGAATGTAGAGATGGCTGAACTCCAGGTCGAAGTGGCACGAGCCCAACTGAGGGCGGCCCAGGCGCAATATGTTGCGGCTACTGATGATTGGGAGGGGCCTGAGGGATGGGAGTTCCTCGAGGAGATACTGGAGATTCTTCCAGGTTTGCTGGGTCCGGATGAGGCTGTCGCCAGGGCGAATCTCGATATGGCCGAAATCAACCTAGAACTGGCCGAGCTCAGCCTGGCAGCTGCAGAACTCAACCTGGAGATGGCCGTGATAGAGGCCCCTTTTGGTGGAGTCATAGCGGATATAACTATAGCTGAAGGACAGGCGATCTCGGCTGCGATGCTGGCTGCTCCGGCGATTTCCCTTGTTGACACAGGTGGGATGGAGATGCGTGGCTTCATCGATGAACTGGACATCGCCATGGTCGAGGTGGGTCAGAATGTGACTATCACTCTGGACGCTCTGCCCGGTGAGGAACTGCAGGGTAAGGTAGCTTTCGTCTCCCCGGTAGGTACCGTTTTGTTTGGAGTGGTGTCCTATGACTCAGTGATAAACATCGAGGATACCCATGAAGCTCTTAAGGATGGTATGAGTGCTACCGCTGACATCATCATTGAGCGTCGCGAAGATGCGCTGCTGATACCCAATAGGGCCATTCGTGGCACCCTTGAGAATCCAGTCGCTGTCGTGGACATAGATGGGCGGCCTGAGGAGCGTGAGATTGTCTTAGGGTTGACCGACGGGATAGTTACGGAGGTTCTTGTTGGTCTGGAGGAGGGTGAGCGGGTAATACTACCGGGTCGCGGTACTCCATCTGTTGGTTTCTTCGGGAATCGAGCGAACTGATGCTGGAACTCAGAGACATAACAAAAGTGTATATTGCAGGGCAGACTGAAGTACCTGCTTTGCGGGGTATTAGCTGCCGAATCGCTGACGGGGAGATGGTTTCGATCACCGGTCCCTCAGGGTCTGGCAAGTCCACCCTGATGAACATCATCGGTTGTCTTGACAGTCCCACATCGGGGCAATACCGCCTGGATGGAACCATAGTGAGTGAGCTTAACGACGATCAACTGGCAGAAATAAGGAATAGGAAGATAGGCTTTGTCTTCCAGAGCTTCAACCTGCTGTCCAGAACATCTGCCTTGGCCAACGTGGAGTTACCACTGGTATATAGTGGCGCAGACAATCGAAGGCAAAGGGCGATGCAGGTTCTGGATCTGGTAGGGTTAGCGAGTCGCGTTACTCATAGACCGAGCGAGCTAAGCGGCGGCGAACAGCAGCGGGTAGCGATCGCGCGGGCTTTGGTGAATAACCCCTCGCTGATTCTGGCTGATGAGCCTACGGGCAACCTTGATAGTAAGACCAGCGAGGAGATAATGGCGCTGTTCAGGCAACTCAATGAGAGAGGCATGACTATCGTCCTGGTGACGCATGATGCAGAGGTTGCCTCTCGTACCCAACGCACCATCAGAATTCGCGACGGTCAGGTCGAGTGATGTGTTCGTTCACAGGTTAAGGTGACTGATGACATGCTCATGAGGAAGCAGAGATGAAACTGCATGACTGCATCGTCATCGCGATACGTGCGTTGCTCAGCAACAAACTGAGGTCGGTTCTGACCATGCTGGGCATATTGATCGGCGTGGGTGCTGTGGTCTCAATAGTTTCCCTCGGGCAGGCGCAGGAGGCTGAGATGGAAGGGGCATTCGCTGCGCTAGGCTCTAATCTGATATATGTTATGCCTCATGACCTGGGTGGTTTTGGGGCGGGAGGGGTGTCCGGTGGTGGGACTCTGACGTGGGAAGACGCCCACGCGATTGCCAAGGATGCTGCTTCAGTGGCAGGTGTAGCACCGGCAGCGCAGCGCTACAATGCCCAGATTATAGCCGGCAGAGAGCAACTCCTGGCCATAGTCGCCGGCGTTACTCCGCCGTACCAGTCGATCAACAACCTCATTCTGGCTTCGGGCGATTTCATGAATGAACACGATGATAGAGCGAGGTCAAGGGTTGTTGTGCTTGGGAGCGAAATTGCCGGGAGCTTGTTTGGAGAGATGGATCCCAAGGGACAGAGTGTGAGGATCGATGGGCGTCAGTTCGAGGTCATTGGAGTGCTTGAGACCAAGGGCGTTGGGTTTGGCAGTGAGGACCTAACTGCATACGTGCCTCTGTCTACCTTCTACTCTATTCTGGCTCCCGATCAGGTGACCGGCCGTGGGCATAGTGTCCAGGCCATCACAGTTCAGGCCAACAGCAATGATGAGATCGACACGGCGATTGAGGAGATCAAAGCCATACTTCGGGATCGCCATCGCATCAGGGAGGGAGAGGAGGAGGGGTTCAGAGTCATAAGCATGGAAGCGATAGCTGGTGTTGCCGGCGACATGATGGGGTTGATCCAGTTGATCCTTGCCGCCATTGCAGGCATTTCGCTGCTCGTAGGTGGCATCGGAATCATGAACATAATGCTGGTTTCTGTGACGGAACGGATAAGGGAGATCGGCCTGCGCAAGGCTGTAGGAGCTAAGCGGCGTGATATTCTGACTCAGTTTCTCACCGAGTCTGCTACGCTCAGCTTCTGCGGGGGTGCCTTGGGGGTGGGGCTGTCATGGATACTTGTCCAGATTGCCTCGGACATGGCGACAAGAGCGGGGTTTCCCATAAATGTCGTGCTCTCAGGCAGTGTCGTAGCAATCGCACTGGGAATTGCGATTTTCATCGGGCTTGTCTCGGGGTTGTATCCGGCAGTGCGGGCCGCTCGATTGGATCCAATAGAGTCCTTGCGTCACGAGTAAACTACTTGCCCTGAATCAGCGACAGAAACTCGGTGCGAGTAGCTGCCTTACTGCGGAAGATACCCCTCACTGAAGATGTGATGACCGATGAGCCCGGCTTCTTTATCCCGCGCATAACCATGCATAAGTGCTCCGCCTGGATCACCACTGCCACTCCGTCCGGTTGCAGAGCATCGAATATGGCATCGGCTATCTGTTTGGTCATTCGCTCCTGAAGCTGCGGACGCCTGGCACAGATTTCCACCACCCGCGCTAGCTTGCTCACCCCTACCACCTTGCCACCTGGACTGGGAATATAGCCTACATGAGCCACTCCGTAAAAGGGCAGAAGGTGGTGTTCACACATGGAGTAGAAAGGGATATCTCGCAGGATCACCATCTCCTCATACCCCACCTCAAAATCCACAGCCAATTCGGCTTTAGGATCAACCTCCACCCCGGAGAAGAGTTCGGCATACATCGCCGCTACCCTCTGTGGCGTACCCCTTACGCCATCTCTGCAAGGGTCATCGCCTATTGCCTCGAGCATTGAGGCCATAGCCGCTTTGATCTTGTCCTGATTGACCATATGAGTCTGCCTCCGAGCAACAATCTACCACCCTCAAAATGCCAGAAGCTTTGATGGTGTCACTGTCCGTGTTGTGCTATCTTAGTCGCAGTACCCTTTCTATGGCCCATGCCTTCTTGTTCGCGTCGAGGCGGTTCTCGATTGTGCTTTCCTCTTTCCAATGCTCGAACGTGGCGATCAGGTTTCTGTGTGCCAGTTCCTCCCTCACATCCGGCTCGAGTTCGCGCGCATCATCCCTGGCGATTATGTCAATTAGCCAGTAGCCACCGATGGTCTGCACCGATTCATCCTTGACCGGCTCACTTATCCGGTTGGGCGTAAGGTTAAAGGCAACTTCATCGAAAGCCTCACTATTCATATCCCCCCTCTTCAGCCAGCCCAGTTCGCCGCCGACATTCCTGCTTTCATGCTGGGAGTGCTCTTGAGCGATGGCAGTGAAGTTCCCGGTAGCCAAGTCTGATCTCATCCGCTCGGCCTCTGCCCTGCTCCCCAGCAAGATGGCTCTCACTTTGACCTCTGTCTCTTCCTCCGCCTCATCGATAGCGTCGATAACCTCTACTAGCCAGTACCCGACGGTCTTGGTCGCAGACGCGTCATAGACGGGACCGTGAATCTCGCCCGCCGTCATGTTCAGGGCAACGTCCGCTATGATCGGGTTCGGCATAAGCTCCTCTGGCTGCCATCCCAGGTCTCCCTGAATCTGAGGATGGTAGGAGAACTCGTCAACCAGTGCGGTGAAGTTCCCTCCCGACTGGATCGCGGAGAGCACCTCCTCAGCCGCCGCCTCGCTCTCCACCAGCATGACCTGAACACGTGCCTGCTCCATTGTTAGAGGCAACTGCTCGTCAAAGTACTCTGCAAGCTTCTCCTGTAGCAAGAGAGAGGCAACCATATCTCGATATACCCTGTCGTCGGGTAATCCGTGCTCTCTGAGGTAAGCTTGTATCTCTTGAGTGCTTACCTCGATTCCCAGCTCCTGTTGAGCATGCTGCCTCATCACCTCGACGTCAATAATGGTATCGGCCACCACCCCTGCCATGTATTGCATCAGAAATTGGTCATAGTCATCCTGGGTATAAGCCTCAAGCATGTCCACGTAGTAACCCATCGTAAACGAGGCATCATTAACCTTGATGACAACCTCGCGGAGCGGTGCAACTCTGTCGCTATAGATGCTATGTCCTACCCAGCTGACAATCCCGGCAACAAAGACGGCAGCCGCAATTATCACAATGCGGCGTATTTTCATCTGTCGCTGCCACTTGGATAGTTGCCGCTTGGTAGGAGCTGGTTTAGGTACAGCTTTCTTCTGTTTCTTAGCCAATGATCACAACCTGGTAAACTACTGTTTCTTTGACGTGACCGATATGATAACATATTGTTCAGGACAAAGCGACGGGGTGTAGCGCAGCCTGGTAGCGCACCTGAATGGGGTTCAGGTGGTCGGAGGTTCAAATCCTCTCACCCCGACATTGAACGTAAGGAAAAGTGGTCAGACCACCTGAGTCGCCGGAAAAGTCAAAGGTGGCTAAATAGGGGCTAGACCATCTTAATCTCTGGAAATGAGGCGGGTCCGCACAATGATCAATGGTCGTATCAACGACAACCGAAGCTTCATTGGGAGTATCCATCAGAGGTCTGGTGAAGGGATTCGTCCTCACCAAGCGAACAGAGGGGAAGAGCCAGAGAACGGCCGAGTACTACGAGGAGAACCTCAGGCGTTTTCTCTGGTATGCTAATAGGCAGGGCTGGCCGGATGACATCAGGTTCTTCACCGAGTGGCAGATCCGGGAGTTCTTGGGGTACGTAGGCACTGAGAAGAACCGGTGGGGTCTCAAAGGTAACGGTTCCGAAACATCTCAGCGCAGTTCTTCGCATGCAACCCTTCATCACTACTGGGTGATCCTGTCGACCTTCTTCAACTGGTTGGCACGCGAAGGCTTCATTGCCGAAAGCCCCGTGGCAAGAATAGCAGTGGCCAAGCCGAAACCAAAGGTCGTGGTTCCGTATAGCAGCGATGAGATCAGTCGCATGTTGAGAGTCTGCGATTATGATTATGAGCACAATGCCAGGTTCTCCGGTAGTCGAAATCGCGCCATGGTCTTGGTGCTACTGGACACCGGGGTCCGGCTCTCGGAACTAATCAACATGAAGGTCCGCGATATCAACACTGACAACGGTCATATGAAGGTTCTGGGCAAAGGCAACAAAGAGCGAATCGTCAGAGTAGGAAAGGTGGCACAGAAGGCGCTCTGGCGGTACATCATGTGCCGCGGCCGCGACAATGCGGAGCAACTGTGGTTGACTGAAGAAGGGCGGCCTATGTACGGCAGCGGCGTCCAGTCTATGGTCAAGCGCCTTAAAGAGAGAGCAGGCGTAACTGGGGAGGGCAGCACTCATAAGTTCAGGCACACGTTTGCCTTGGGTTTTCTGCGCGCTGGCGGGGGGGTTTTCCAGCTGCAGTATCTGTTGGGGCACAGCGATTTGGAGATGACAAGGAGATACACCAGTGCGTTGGGCATGGAGGATGCCTTGAGAGCTCATGAGAAGGCGAGTCCGGCAGACACCATGGGATGCAAGTAACTAGGCAATCGGAAACGGCCGGTACTCGTCGTCCATCAACCCCTGTTCGCGCGCCACTTCCAGTTCCCAGTCCTCCGGCACAGGTTCAGGGTCCCTGTCGAACATATCTTTCCAGATTCGTCTGCAATAGACTTCAACGGCCCGCTTGCTTGTGCGGAATCTGTCCCAACTGTCTCTGTGCGCCCTAGCGTATGTTGGGCTCACCTTGTACTCCTTGTATCGCAGTGTCAGAGCATCTCTAAGGAAGTGCAGGTAACCGTTGGGATAGAGCGATAGCAGCATGGCATCAATCAGCAGCGCTAGTCTTTCTGGCCTGATAGGGCGGCCACGGCCCTGCCCGAATCTTATCTTCGCGCTATCCAATAGCCCGGTAAAGGGTCTGACATCCATGTGTTGGTTCATCAGTTCTGCCACCTCTTCCAATGTGAGGTCAACCGAGTACGCCAACTTCACACCAAAACGAAAGCCATAGGCAACGAAACCGATTGACCTGAGGGTGCGTACGTTCACGTTTCGTATGAGCAGTTCCCTATACTGTTCAACAGCTTGGTAGAAGGCCTCCCTCACCTGCTCGAATAGAACCTCTTCATAGTATTGTGCGAGCATGCTCTGGTTGATCCACACTGTGCGCCTGACAGTCAACGGCACAAAGCCCGACTTGTCCAGGCGCACACTGCATTTGGGGCACGCGAGTGCCTTGTCTGCAGAAGTGGAGAGGGTGAACTCGTATCCGCACCCTGGGCAGACAAGCAGGTCAGGCGAGGACACCTTGGGTGTATTCGTGATCTCGTCTTTCATCTCGTCTGTCATGTTCGTATCCCTCCATTAGTGTTCTTGCACGAAATTGCTCGTCATTTTGTTTGCGTAGCACATGTTACCGTGAACGCGACTGAATTGAAAGCCGGACGCAACTGTGAAGGACGACTCTCGTATTGACAATCTGGAAAGGCGGATAGGTCGCTCTGAGGCTCCTCCTCGGCGTGCGAAGCGTGCGATCAGTCGGCTTGCAGTCAAGGAGATCTCCGCAAGTGACAATGGAGGAATCACCGTACGTGAAGCGGGCAGAAGAGGCGGCCTAGCGTGCCTACGCAATAGGGGTCGGGGGTTCTTTGTCAGAATCGGAAGGAAAGGCCAGTCAGAGATGCGCCGCAAATACCCTGGCATGGCTGCCGAGTGGGGTAGAAAGGGTGGACGCCCAAAGAAACCCGACTTGGCCGAAATCATGGGGGAGGCAAAGAATGAGTAGAAGGAGGAAAGCGGACCCGCCTTAGACCGATCTTGCCTCCCCCGCCCTCTATTGTAGCTTAAGAGGGCTTGGAAGAGGATCCTGCCAAATCAGAATGAGGGCCCAGAAATCGTGAAGACCTACCTCGATCCATGTGAAGTAGGCTTGTTGGAGGGGGCGGCAACGAATCTCAGAGACAAGCTTCTGATTCGGATCCTTTTCCATCTCGGCTGCCGGGTGAGTGAAGCCCTGAGTCTAACGGTTGAAGATGTGGACTTGGGTCATGGTCTGGTCACGCTCAAGCATCTCAAAGCTCGTGTGAAGCTGTCGTGCTCCGAGTGTGGGCAGAGCTTGGGTAGAAGGCATTCGTTTTGTCCGAAGTGTGGACGCAGGGTTGGCGTAGCTCAAGCTCGGCTACAGGAGCAACGCCGTCAGCGTGTTCTGCCCTTGGATTCTGACACGCTGGCACTTCTCAGCGAGTACAGCGACCGGGGTGGTCCGATTCTGCGGGATGGCAGGAAGCTCATGTTCGGCATCAACAGGCATCGTGCCTGGCAGATTGTTAAGGAGTGTGCAGAAAGGGCGGGCTTGCCAAAGCTAGTGAACCCCGAGACGGGACGAGTTCACAATGTCAGTCCGCACCGCTTGAGGGATTCCTTTGCGGTGATGGCCGTGCAGCGGAACGACTCGACAGACAGCGTTCGGTTGCTTCAGGAATGGCTAGGGCATGCCAATATCGGCACCACCATGCGCTATCGCAAGGTCGCAGGCGAGGA
>PWZA01000099.1 GCA_003567655.1 Dehalococcoidia bacterium | reverse complement strand
CTCCCGGTGTACCAAACAGACGTCGGTCGTCATCTTGGGCAGATAATGATCATCGGCGCTCGATTGAGCTACCTGCCATGTAATGTCTTCGGCGAAAGCGTCGTACTGTGGTGATGTCTCCCGCTTGAAGAAGTTGAGCACAAAGGCCTGAAAAAGTCGTCGCATCCTGTCTTCATTGCGCACAAAGTCCGTGAAGGTCATTGACCCCTTGCCTTCCGTTGCAATCCAGTGATCATGAATGATTCGACAGATGTCCAAAAGGAATCGATAATACCTGTTGTTTCGAGTCAAACGGATCTGCTTGAAGTGGGGCGTTTTCACGATAATGTCGTCGACCGGGGGGAACCGGCGAAAGACAAGGTCAAGTTCTTTGCGAATCTCAGCATCCAATGATTCCACCTGGAGGAGCCTCGCCATCGTGGCGCGCAGGACCTGATTGTGCAGCACGTTGGGAGTTCGGTCATCAAAAGCGCACACCGCCTGAGACTGCTGAAGCCGCAAGCGCTGCAGCGATGGCCCGATAAGCACCTTGCCTTTAATTGAACGCGTTGCCTCTTCGTATCGACAATAGCCCTGGTCGATACCGCGTTTGAAGAGGTGCGCTGTGCCGGCGGACAATACTTTCGCAAAGAGATCCGAAAGGTCCTTGAAATCTGTCGCGCCAACCGCGATCAACTCCTTCTGTTCCAATGCGTCCCAGGCATAGCAGAGGAGATAGTAAATATTCTGGATCGGAATGCTCACAGTTCGTCTAGAAGGCTATCGGCCTCGCTCATTGCCCGATCCGGCTTGTCGAACCAGTACTCCACAAGAAGCGGGCGAATTTCCAAGTCGATGACGCGGCGGACCCAATCCTCCGGGCTAACCGCAGCCGACTTAGTGTATGTGGTGAAGTAGCTGTGACCGATTTCAAAGCCTTCCCCGAGGTCTTTCTCCTTACGGATTCTCTGATTGAGAGCCTGCACGCCCTTGATTATCTTGTCTCGAAGATCGCCAGACACACCCGACTTAGAGACCCACGCCCGAAACCGTTCGTTGAACTGGGGACGTAACGGCACGAACACGAACCTCCTGCGAAGAGCGAAGTCGACCATGGCCAGCGAACGATCTGCTGTATTCATTGTGCCGATCAGATAGAGGTTTCGAGGAACATAGAAACGCTCCTCGTGACTTTCGGAGTAAGTCAAAGGTATGGCAAACTCTTCCCCTCTCTTGTCCGGCTCGATCAACATCATCAGTTCGCCGATCACCTTCCCCAGATTAGCGCGGTTTATCTCGTCAATGATCATCACGTACGTACGGCCCAAGTCATCCTGCGCCCTTCGGACAAACTCATAGAACACCCCATTGCGGCGTACGAAGCCCGTCCCGGCAGGGCGGTACCCTTGAACAAAATCCTCGTACGAATAGGACTGGTGGAACTGTATCATCTCGATGCGATTTTCGTCCTTCGCCCCGAGAAAGGCATAGGCCAGGCGGCGCGCGACGAAGGTCTTTCCGACACCCGGTGGCCCCTGGAGCACGAGATTCATTTTGAAATTCAGGGCATCCTTCAGCGCCACAAACTCGGGTGCCGAGATGAAAAGATCCTGTAACGCATCCTCAACCGTGTACGTGTCGGTCGCAGATGGCGTCGGACCACCGCCCCGCTGACCCAGCAGATCCTCGTAGCCGAGACGGCTGAGCGAGGATACGGTGAGTTGACCAAACTGCTTCGGATGCTCACGCATTGTAAACTCGTCATCCCAGCGAACCCCGAGCACGTGTCGCCAGTCGGGTAGTGACTCTTCGTAGGAGTAGGCCCGTGTCACTGTGCCGATTCCGATAGCCTGCTTAAGACCGCGCCTCGCAACCACCCGGTGCCCCTCTTTGATCTCGTGAGCAAAGCGCCAGAGTGTGGCCGCGTTCTGCGTCACGGTCCCCGGCTTTTGTTCAGGGTATGCTTCAGCGTAGCCAGATTTGAGCTGGCTCTTCTTCTCATAGGCCGCCAGGTCGCCGACTTCATCCCACCCAACAGAAATGGTCCCTCGTTCGAGGCATGCCTGCCAGCGCTTATCAAAGTCTGTCTCGCGCGCATCCTGTGGCGCAATGACCCATATCTTCTGCTCTACAAAGAAGGACATAAGCCACCACAGGAACGCATCAAGGAGGCCGAGCCCAATGGTCTGAAACCGCTTGTCCCAGCCGGTCAACTCGACGAGATCATCGGAGAGTGCTCGCATCGCTTTCAGGTCATCAAGGTACGTCTCCATGGTGTCCAGCATGGGGAACGGTTCCCGTATCAAAGGGCGCTTGTCCTCGGTGCTCATACCTTTTAAATACCTGACGGCATCTCGGACGGCCTGATTGGTGATTGGATACGTGTCTGGCGCAAGTGCGAAGAGGAGCGGGGAGAGCAGCGCATTGGATATGCGATAGGGAAGGTTCTTCAGTACATCACTGTTACTCAGGCGCCAACCGTTCGGGCCGCGCTGGATCGCTCTCAAGAGATAAAACAGCCGCTCCCGGTTCTCTCTTCCAATCACACGGTCAGAGAACGGGCGCTTCTTATCATGCCCACGGGGGAAGTCAATGTCCCATATTGTCGGCGCCACTATTCCGTACTGTTTCGGATCCGGCAAAGCATCGGGCGCATGCTTTTTCAGCAGATCCACTG
>PWZA01000032.1 GCA_003567655.1 Dehalococcoidia bacterium | reverse complement strand
GATGCGGGAATTGGCATTCTGGGAAAATGTAATGTCCCCAAAGATGAGCACATATCCATAAATATCACAGTTGTTGCCGATTTCCAGATCTTCGCCCACTAGTAGACCATCGGCCTTGATCTCAGTATTGTTCGCCATTCGGACAGTTCCTGTAACGCAGATGCCACCTTCTACGTTGATCTCGGCCTTATTCGTCAGGTTGAGATCACCGTCAATGGACATGTCACCCTCAACCGTCTGATTGTGCTCTATATCCACAGTACCCACGACAATAACGCTGCCCTCCGGTGGCGGGCTCTGGTTGCTGAACGTCTGGTCTCCTGTCAGGAAGCAGCCCCGGAACCTGGGCTGGGCCATCACTATGGCTGTGACCGTCGTGCCGGCGTCCCCGTTGGTAGCTGTGGAATCAATTCTGTAAAGATGATCGTCGGGTGACCCCTGCACGGCTACGGTGATGTTCACATCATTGTGATTGACCTCAAGCGGCTGGTCTCGTTGCCAGGGCCCCTCAACATCCCCTGTCCAGGGCCAATCGCCAGGCTTGCCCTGTAGCAGCCAGTTGACGGCATCCTCCACCCCGGCGTCGGCGGCGTATAGCGACCACGTGTTGTCCTCATAGATCCGGCCTGCTGTAAGGCCGGTGCTCATCAGCCCCAACAACGGGGTTAGAAGCAGCGCCCCGAGGGCAAAAAGTATAAGAGCCAGAATCAGCACCTTCCCGTGCTCCTGTCTAACCAAGGTCTTCAATGAGTTCTTCATCATTTTCATAACTCCCCCCTACCCCCTCTTGTCCTATGAGGGGGAGAGATCAATTCGTGACGAACAGTCACGCTCGTTTCATATAGTATAGCACAGTTTCCCGAAGCGTCAATACTACGTTGGTACTACATCGCCCTTGTGGTATTATAGTCGCTGGAGAAGGCGAAATCCCTCGCCTCCGGCGATGCCATCGGTGTTTTTCTGAAGTCGATCGCCATCATAGGTACATTTGGCGAAAGGTGGCACGAGGCGGATGATTCAGCAGCGTCAAGAATAGGCTTAATGAGCGCCTGCTGTTGGGAGGCAGGAGTGGTCCTGCTACCAGGGAGAGAAGCGGGATGTCAGCCAGACGGCTCTTTCTGGTGGGGTCTGGGTTGCACCTCGTAAACCCTGGTCTCGCTCTGCTCGCCTTTGGTAGCAGTGACTGTGAAGACCAGAACAGTTTTGAGATCATCGGAAAGCGTCTTGTCGAGGTGCGTCTTCTCGGGGCGGATGTCGATGTGACGGGCGATAATAGTGGTCTTGGTACTCAGAAGGTCGTCTCCATCGTACCTCGAGTGCTCCCGCTCGAGTTCATTCCTGGCGTTTATACGGTACACAACAACATTGTCGCGAAGCTCGAGATCCCTCCAGGTCAGCGTAAGGGGAAAACCCGTACCTGGCGGGTCCTGTGCTTCGCCTTCGGCCAGCACTATAGTCTGAGCCTGGTAGATATCTCTGCTGACGTCTTTGCCTGCCTGTTGCACCTGGCGAGCGACGATCATGTGATCGGAGGCGGTGGTATTCATGATCACAACCTGGAAGATGGTAGTCACAATGGCGCCGGCGATGATGCCGGCCACCCCGATTGCGACCAGTATCTCGACAAAGGTGATGCCCTGCTGATCTGTGTGTACAGGTCGAAACGTATGGATCATTTTGTGTCCGTCTTGTAGCCCTCGAGTTCAAACACCGGGATGTCTTTGGAATAGTGGAAGACAGTCACGGTTATCTGCTGAATGTAAGGGAACGGGTCGTCTTCGCCATCGGGGTTGGGCACCGACTCGGCCGTTACTTTGACTGTATACCCGACATAATCCGGAGGCAACGAGGCAGGACTATCGTCATCCCACCAATCGGGATGATTGTCACACGTGCAGCCATTGTGGGGGAGTTCATAATCCCAGTCAGGCTCGCTGTAGGTCTGGCTCTTGACGTACTCCATCTGAGTGCTAGCGAGGCTCTCGGCGTTGGTGCGTATATCTGCGAGAGCAGCGGATCGGGAGGCGGTGGCCAGCCCGCCCAGGAAGGCGGCGGCAATAATGCCCACGAGAGCCATGGCTATCAACGCCTCAATAAGGGTGACGCCCCGGGAACTGCCGCCAAGGGCCTTTCGCACTCTGCTGCTCGTTCTTGCTGTTTTCATGTTCTGAGCGTCTCTCCAAAGGTGCTTTCATCGATGCCCGCCTGCCTGAGCATCTCATGGAACGTTCCCTTCGGTATGTCTCTCTTTCCTTTGTGACTGAGCCTGACCTGAAGGATAGCACCGTCCTGCAGGGTCTTTGCCCATGTCTCATGCTTTCTTGCCCTGACCGGTTCAAAGCCGAGCCTGCGCAGTACATAGCGCATGTCATCATACGTGTAGGTGCCCATACCGTGTTCCGATAAGCTCCAGAAGCTCCCATTCGTCGCTGCAGGACGCGATTCTGTCTATGTAGGGCTTATGATGGGCGCGATTAGGACTCTTCAGAAATGTGGCTTCGCAGGCCTTGTAGTCCTCTGCATATTCCCGTATAAGCTCAATCATAGCCTGCAGAGCTTCTTCCTTCGTGTTCATCTCGGTAACCAGGTCTAGCTCAGGACACCTGGCCATACATCTGCCATCGTCTCTAACCAGTAGAACGGTCAGAAGTGAGGCGGTAGTC
>PWZA01000184.1 GCA_003567655.1 Dehalococcoidia bacterium | reverse complement strand
GGACTCCTGCCACCACAAAGGATATGGAAGGTGCTAAAGAGAGAGGGCCTCTGTCCCACCCAAAATGCGTCTGCAGCGGTTCCAGGAAGACTCCGAAGGTGTAGACCGAGAGAGAGCAGGTGGCCATGATTCCCGCGCTCACGAATGCGATGATCCAGCCGTAATGGACACGGCCCAACCTCATGATTCTGCAATTTAGCACAGCAGTTTAGTACGGGACAACCCGAGCGGCCCGGCATCCGACAAGTCCGGCCTTCATGCCAGAAGTCGGGAGAGGCATTTCACGAACACAAACCGGTACTGTCACTCCGATCGGCTGCTGCTCGCTGCCCGCAAAGCTACTCTCGGGTTAGTAGTTGACCGGTTGACAGTGTCGGTCATATAATACACAACAAGCGCAAAAGGAGGGCATCATGAGTGATAGTGTTTACAAGATAATAACATTGGTTGGCACCAGCACCGAATCCTGGGAAAAGGCAGCGAAGGTAGCGGTGGAGAGGGCCTCACAGACGCTCCGTGAGCTGCGCGTTGCTGAGGTGGAAGAACTGGACATGACTCTCGATAACGGCAGGGTCGTCGCCTACCGTGCCAAGGTGCGTGTCTCCTTCAAGTATGAAGGCAAAGAAGACTGAGTAGCGCGGTACCCAGTGTTCCCTACCGGTGATTGAGGCAACAAGGCCGCTGCCCTTATACAGGTCCTGCTTTTCCGTCCCGTGAGTCGCAGGGCCATCGCATAGCGGCCGGGCGGATGCCGCCTGATGTGCCCCGTTTATGAGAACCTACGAAAAGAGGCAGGAGCGGGAGGTATGCTCCCACCCCTGCCCCCTCCGGAGGTACGGGATTTTCATCGGAAGTTCAGGTGAACTCTGTTAAAGTGCTTACTCAAGGTCGTCGGTGTCTATGTCCTGGACCGTCGGGACAGGGCCGCTTTCGACTTCAACGCCGAATATGAAGCCCAGCACCTCACCGAAGTCGGAGCCTTCATAGCCGCCGACCACCAGATCATAGGTCCCGGCAGCAAGAAAGGCCAGCACGTAATCGCCTCCGTCATCCATCTTGCCGCTGGTGACCGCGTTAGGAAATCTTGATTCCTCACCAACCGGGTCATCGGCTTCTGAGGCATTCCAGGTTCCTTCTTCGTAGGCAAAGACAACTATATCTGTGTATGTAGAGTTGTTGGTAATGGAGCCGACGATACTTCCGGCCTGGTCGTTGACTACCAGCCTGATTGTCGGCTTCAGGATGTAAAGGAAGTGAGCCTTGACCACAGCCTTGCGAACATCAAAGTCGGCGGTGACCTCCACCTCTCCGTTCTCAGGAACCGTGAACTGCCCTATTGCCTTATAGCCTGTCTCGCCGCCGCTTGGCACGAATAGGGGCTCGGTAGACTCGCCGCCGTCGAACTCAATATAACAGCCCGGATTGGCTGGCGGCCCCATGTCCATCTCAGCGATATCCAGCATGAAGCGGATCTGCGTGTAGTGCCCGGCGGGCAGTGTGAACTCACCCAGCAGAACGAAGTTTCCCCCGCTCAACTCCAGTAAGTCATACGTTTGAGGGCCTTCAAACTCCTCGAATGTTTCCCATTGACCATCACGGTGATACTGGATCTCATTTATGGTGATGTAGACTCCCGTGACATTGTTAGCGTCTATGGGCGCATCGGTTAGGTTGAGCTTCAAGGTTCCTTCCAGTGTTCCTTCCAGTTCCCCTTCCCCGTCCAATTCCGCACAACCCACTGCCGAGGCAGCCAGCACTCCCAAGATGACCGCTATTGAAAGTAGAATTCTTGTCATTCTCTATCCTCCTTTGTTATAGTCTGACCGGTTTCTGATCTCACCTGTTGAACTCGGCTCCATCTTTGCTCTCATGCCATGATGAACCTCCTTCCTCATAGTGATTCTTGGCCTTGCCTGATTGCCACCAGTCTGTAAAGCCTCTTTCAAGCGCTGTCAGGGTCGCCCCGAAGGCACTCCTCCCGGTGTACCCGACGGCGGCGAGGACGGCCCACCCGGTATTCCTTCCAACTGCTCTCTTACCCTTTCCTCGACTCGCTCACGTATCCTTTCCGGCACAACAGCCGGAGGAACGCCGACACCTCTCTCCTCCATTGCCTCTCGCGCTCGCTCGTGACGTATCAGTGAAGCGGCCATCGCCTCCTCTATAGCTTCCCTTGCCTGTTCGGGAACTCTGTCCCATACCTCGGCCAGCACGTTCAGGTGTATGGCGGTCGCCTCGGCTACCAGGTCATCCACCTTCTCGATGTCTTTGTCTATCTCGCGAGCAATTCGTGAGATCTCTTCCCCGAACTCGGCCATGGCCTCAAACTGCTCAAGGGCATTCTCCATCTCGTCGCGATTCCCCTGTTCACCCATAGTTCTGGCTCTATCAAGCCGTCCCTCCATTGCTGCCAGGCTGATTTCGGTTGCCTCGGCCGGGTCACGCCTTGCCAGCGCCTCCAGGGCACGGAAGTGCCCCGTCGCAGACACGTTTCTTGCATGTGCTATGGCTTCCTGCGCTTCAGGAGGCACCAGGCCGGCGACCATATCCAGAACCGAAAGGTGCCTCACCGTGGCTTCGGCCACAATCGCCGTTACGTTTACTGCGGCCGCTTCTCCATTGCCAGCACGCTCTGTCCTGGACGCTACTGTGTTCATGGCATCATCGTATTTGCCCGCAGCCAGTGCCAGGTCTTGCGAACGGCCTGCTTCAGCCAGAGCCTCCATCTCTTCTATCCGCCTGTCGGCAAGCTTCAGAGCTCGCTCCGCTCTGACTGCATCGTCCCCCAGCAGCATCATACCTATTTGCTCCGTACCCAGCTTGACAGGGTAGAGAGCGTCACCGGGTAGACTTCCCTGTGATGCGTAGGCCGTGCCCCCTCCCACAGCGGAAAGGGCGAGTACCACTGCTAAAACAACACTTACCATACTAAACCTCCTTCTTAGCGATGTTTGCTTTGTCTGCCTGTTGTAACGAGACCATGGCCATTTTGTTACAGCCTGCCTATCATGAATATGCTCCATGAGTTGCACCCTCGCCTTCACTCTAAAGGCATCAGAAGGCCTGACATCCGGTGCCTCCCGAATCTCAAGAGCGGTCCTGAGCAGAGGCTCGAGGCGCTCGCGCATAGACGGATACCTCTCCAGGCACTCCTCTATGCCGGCTCTGCCCGCTTTGATCTCATCAATACAGTGACTTAGTATATCTTCAAATCTGTTCAACATTGGCCTTCCTCCTTTTCCAGCACGCGCCGCAGGGCGACCAGTCCGCGGTGCAATATAACCCTCACCGCCCCTTCGCTCTTCCCGAGAATAGAGGCGATCTCTGCGTTCCGAAACCCTTCAGAAAACCGGAGCAGTATCACATGTTGCTGGTCTTTAGGTAGCCGTAAGATGGCCCGCCGTACCTGTTGCTGCTCGAAGCGAGCCTCTATCACCTGCTCCGGGCCGGGACCAGTTTCGTCAACAATGATCTCTGCGTCGACATACGCCCTGTCTTTCCTGGTCCGGTAGAAATCTATCACCAGGTTGTGGCTAATGGTCATAAGCCAGGCCAGAAAGGGGCTTTTCGTCTTCTTATATCTATCAATCGCCTGCCAGGCCTTCAAAAAGGTCTGCTGGGTCAGATCTTCGGCATCCATCACCTTGCCCACCCGGTAGTAAATATGCCGATATACCCGGTCGACATACATGTCGTAGAGCCTGCCGAAGGCATTGCCGTCGAGACTGACAGCCCTCTCAATCAACCGGGCCTCTTCTGTCTCTGTTCCGATAACGCTCTGCTCCATTACCCGCTGCACAACCTATATAACGAATTATCGGCGAAAACGTTACAACAGTATCTCCGTCAGGAGCTTTTAGTTGAGAGTTTGCAGAGAGCCATGACCTGCGGGCAAATCAGACAAGGCCGTGATCGCAGGGTAGATACTGCGAACCGGATGTAAGGTCAGCGCTGGCCTCATAATCAACCGCTGACCAACTCAGGAAGGGGTATGTTTGCCCGTCAACTATATTCCAGATCCGGTCCCGGTCACTCTCACCCGGAGCGACCGCCGCTATATCCCATGGATGCTCCAGTCCTCCCGTATCAGTATCTGAGAAGGTGGCTATGTCATGCATCTCCATCGTGGTCTTGCCGGTACCGCCATCGCTCTCTTCTATGGCGCAAGCCTCGCTATCCCAGAAGGAGTCATTCGCGTTGCCGCCCTCACTACCACCCACCAGACCACCGGCATGCCAGTCGCCGGTAACGTTGCCGGCGGAATAGCACTTACTAACGATGCCCTCCTCGTTATAGCCCACCAGACCACCCACATGCCAGTCGCCGGTAACGCCACCTGCGGAGTATGAGTTGCTGACTGTGCCCTGATTATCTCCCACCAGGCCACCCACATAATCAGCTCCCTGCACAGTACCTGTGGAATAAGAAAGGTTGACAGCACCACCCCAGTTACCTCCCAGCAGACCACCTACAGCCCACTCACCTGTCACACTGCCCGTCGAATACGAACTGCTCACCGTGCCGCTGGAATCATTGCATCCCGCCAGGCCACCGACATCCCAATGACCTGTTATGTCGGCCGCCGAATGGCAATCACTCAAAGTGCCGGCATTACCCCCCACCAGTCCACCAACACAATCAAGGCCTGTGACACTTCCGGCGGAATACGCCGTTCTTACCAAGCCCCAATTAGCTCCCGCAAGAGCACCAACCGCCCACTCGCCGGCGACATTGACATTCACGAGACCCACATTCTCAACAACGCCACCGTCGTCAACGGCGCCGAAAAGCCCTATACCTCCTTGATCAGGGCGGTCGATGAAAATGTCCCTTATCTCATAACCCTGCCCGTTGAAACTGCCGTAGAATCGGTCATCCTGGTTCCCAATCGGCTGCCAGCCTCCTCCCTTATCGGCCTCCGCACTCGCCAGTTCCTGATAACCGGCAGTAGTAGCATCAAGATCATTCATGAGGACAAAGCTGTCGCCCGGGTGAAATCTAACCGCATGCAGATCATGCCAATCCCTTATTTCCGGTTCATATCGAGTTCCCTGGTCTGTATCGTCAACACAGCTCGCCATTCCTGCAACGAAGATAACCATAACCCAAAAGATTCTGACTCTTGCCATGTACGCCCTTAGTCGTCGCTCGATCTCGAGGTTACTGTGTACCGTATACCATGCCACAGCCAGGTTCTGTCAAGGCCCGGAAGACCACGGCCCCCGGGGCGATCCTCCTTGTCGGCACGTGAGAGAACCACGGCTGTCGCACAGACCGCCGTTCCGAATCCGCGTGCTTTCCATGAAGCACAGTCTATTAGACCCGGATCTGGTCAGCAGCCCTTCGCTGGCTGAGCAGCGACCAGCCAGTCATATCTTTGCCGCCCCGTCCACCGTCCGGTGTTTCCAGCCGGGCAGGTCACATGGCTCGACTGGCATCATACAGCCCACTCATCTCCGTCTTCCACACGCTGCCTTATTCCTTCCGGTAGTTGAGGAATATCGATACCAATCTGCTCCAGTATCCGGACTGCCCTATCATAACCTGCAAGAGCCTTCTCCATAGCCAGTGCTATGGCCGGCCCGGCTGCCTCCGGCACCTGGTCATAGGCCTCATCCAGTACGGTCAAGTGCCTTATAGTAGCCTCAGCCACGAGCGTCGTAAGGTCCGCCGTAGTTGACCCGTTGTCGCCTGCCTCCTCTATTCTGGTCAGTGCAGTGTCCAGTGCATAGTCATATTTTTCTACGGCCAGGTCCAGGTCATCCAACCTTCCCATATCGGCCAGGTTCAGTATTTCTTGCACCCTCCTGTCAGCAAAGACCAGTGCTCGCTCCGCTCTGGCAACATCATCCCCGGGTAATATCATCCCTAGTTGCTCTGTGCCCAGCTTCACAAAATAGAGAGCGTCACCGGGCAGGCTCCCCTGTGATGCGTAAGCGGCACCCCCTCCAACGGCGGAAAGGGTGATTACAATTGCAGCAATAACACTTGCCATGCTAAATCTCCTTTGCAGCGGAATCAGCATCGTCTGCCTGTCAAAGAGAGACCATGGCCGTGTCTTCACAGCCTGCCCCTCATGAATATACTCCATAAGCCGCACCCGTGCCCTTATCTTGAAGGGTTTGGAAGGCCTGACATCCGGCGTCTCCGGGATATCACAGGCGATGATCAGTAGCGGCTCCAGTTGCTCACGCATAGACGGATACCTCTGCAGGCACTCCTCCAGGCCGGCCCTGCCCGCTTTGATATCGTCAATACACCGGGCGAGAACGTCCTCGAATCTGCTCGCTTCTGATCCTGTTCCCCTGCCATGTTGTTTCGGGTCTGAACGATCTCCCTGTGCCGGATAACCATAGTCTTTCATCACCATATATAACGGGCGACCGATGAAAACGTTACATGGAGTTTGCGGTAGAGCCCTCGCCACAGGGTCAGAACAGGGATTATCACGGTGCTACGGGGTAGAAGACAGTCATCTATCAACTCCGGGCAGACAGGAGGAAGACTCCGCACGGCAGTGACTGGCATGCGGACACGGTACTATCAGAGATCGAGGTGCCTGCCCGTCTACGGAAGTCCGTCGATGACCCTAATCGTCAAAAGCCTGGCTGACTTTCCAGACCTCCCAGATTCTGCCCACCAGATCCGGAGACGGTTTCAGGGTCTGTTTGCCGGGTTTCCAGCCGGCAGGCATAGCTTCTGTGCCGCTGGAATTCCGAACGTGTTGGTAGGCTTTGATCTGTCTCATGGACTCACCGATATTCCGGCCGACTGGCGGCGTCAGTACTTCGAATCCCTGGATAATGCCGTCGGGGTCAATGATGAAGCGACCCCTTGTCTCCACGCCGGAGTCTTCGTCATAGATTCCATAGCTCTTACCGATGCTGCCGTCCTGGTCGGACAGCATTGCGAACGGAATGTCCTTATTGACCATCTTTCGCAGTTCATGGTCATTCCACATCTTGTGCACGTAAACGCTGTCGACACTGCAAGACAGCACCTCCACACCTAACTCCTGTAGTTCCGGGTACTTCTCAGCAACTGCTGAGATCTCGGTTGCTCAAACGAAGGTGAAGTCTCCCGGATAGAAGCAGAGCAACACCCATTTGCCCTTGTATTCAGAAAGACTTGTATTGACGAACTTGCCCCTGTAATAGGCAGATGACGTGAAATCGGGAGCCGGCTTTCCTACTCTCAGCATAGTTCCCTCCTCCCTTGTGGCGGTCTCCGCACCGCCCGTGCCAGCCTGCGTGACCGGCTTCTTGATCGGTGGCCTTTGACATCCCGGCTTAAAATCTTCCGGCATCAGAACCCTCCTTCGCAACACTGATCTGGCTGCGCACCCTTTCTCTCTTTATCTGGCTGCCAGAGCCTCTCATTCAAGATAGCCTTTCAGCTTCCGACTGCGGGAAGGATGCCGCAGCTTACGCAGAGCCTTACCTTCTATCTGCCGTATCCGCTCTCTGGTTACGTTGAACTCCCTACCCACCTCCTCCAGGGTTAAAGGATATCCACCTCTAAGGCCGAACCTGAGTTGCACGACCTTCTTCTCGCGCTCTGTTAGTTCATTGAGAACTCTATCGATCTGTTCCTTAAGCATCTGCTGGGTGGTGGCCTCTGTCGGTGCTACACTGCCTTGATCCTCCACAAAGTCACCCAGTCGGCTGTCCTCACCTTCGCCAACGGGCATATCAAGCGACATCGGCTGACGGAAGAACAGGGCCATACCCCCCTCTACCTTCTCCGCCGGCATGTTCAGTCGGTCGCCGATCTCCTCATAACTGGGTTCGCGACCAAGCTCTTGAACCATCTGTCGCGTCGTGCGTATCAGCTTGTTCATTGTCTCTACCATATGCACCGGAATGCGGATGGTTCTGGATTGGTCGGCTATGGAGCGGGTAGCACTCTGCCTTATCCACCAGGTAGCATAGGTGCTGAACTTGTAGCCTCTTCTGTACTGAAACTTCTCTATGGCACGGATGAGGCCGACATTGCCCTCCTGGATAAGATCGAGGAAGGACATGCCATGGGCGACATACTTCTTAGCTATACTGACTACCAGGCGCAGGTTTGCCTCGGCAATGTGTCTTTCCGCAGCCTCTGCTTCGCTCCTCACCCTGTCAAAGTAGGCTTTGAACTCACCTCTGTACGCATCAAGTCGGGACAAGAAGCTATCGTCAGTCAGAAGGCCTGGCAACTCCTGCCATGATGTTTCATCTGTGGCCAGGAGTTCCAGCAACTGCGAGGGCAGAAGCTGACTGCTCACCGAAAGATCGACCACGGCTTCTTCGGCCGCTGTAGTCCCCTTATCCACCCCCTTTGCCACCGCATCAATGAGAGACGGCTCTATGACAAGATCTATGGCGGAGCGCAGATCCGGATTTGTGATAGTCTGTGCCACACTGTCGGAGGGATAGATACCTATATGCCTCTCGATGAGCCGAGCAACCGGATACCGAACGGAAAGCTGAGAGAGTATTTTGATGACTATGTCGACAGGAGAAGGGAGGCTCTGCTGTTTCCTGAGGTGCTCATCCCTGATTTTCTCTACATATCTGCCCAGTTCTATCTTCTGACATAACACCTTTTCTTCATGAGCTGTGAGTAGCGGCACCCTTCCCAGTTCCTGAAGGTACATCCGAGTTGAGTCGTCAATCGCCTCATATTCACCCGCTACTGCCAGAGTCTTGTTCTCGTGAGGCTCTTGGGGCAGAGGCTCTTCGATCTCTACCTTCTGTTCAACATCCGCCGCTACGGTGGTTACTTCACCTTCACGTTCCTCTTCATCTTCATCCTCATCCTCGTCCTCATCCTCATCGCCCAGCAAGCCTTCGACCAGTATCTCTTCAGTATCCAGGTTCACGGATTTCGCTCTAGCCATAGTTGTATTTCCTTCTTAGCAAGACCTCCCAAAGCTGTCGCCAGAAATGGCCAAATTCTTTACATAATATGCGGATTGCCCTGTCCTTACCAGATCCCCCTCCCGTTCACGTCTCATTATATCACAACACGCATACTTTGACAAAAAGATGTGCTCGCTCAGCACCCTGATGAGGCACCTTTTCGTCATTGCCGGGTAGCGTTATTGCCCGCTGTTCTATACATGTAATATGTCGCCGGTTCATCTGGACTATATCAAGGGGATCACCCCGAGCAGACCGTTTCCGCCGCGACCCTTGCACCCTCGCAAGCTGTGGCTGAAGGGAGCAGCCCTCCCCGCTGCCAATGCCCTCTTCACATTTGGCTCTTTCGCCGATAGGTGCTATCATTCTAATGACTTATCACCCTGATGATAAGTTCAGAAAAGCAACAAGAGGTGATTCCATGGAGAAGATTGAAGTACTCAAGAGGTCTGATCTGTTTCGCGAACTGGATGACGACCAGTTAAAGCTGGTGGCGGCTATCGGAAATGAGGAGACGTTCGATGCAGGGACGGTGCTGCACAAACAGGGTTGCCCGGGGGAGAAGATCTATGTCGTTGAAGAAGGCCTTGTCGGTATCATCCTGGAGGTAGGGCCTATGGCTCAACGTCAGGTGCAGGCTGCAACCAACTTTGAGAGCTTCGGTTGGGTGGCCATGATACCGCCCTACACCTGTACAGCAACCTCTAAGACCCTGGAGAAGACCAAGGTCATCACCTTTGACGGGCGGGAATTGTTGAGTCTCTGTACAGACCATCCTGAGATAGGATTCAAGGTGCTGCAGGCATTGTCCTGTGTCATATCCGGAAGGCTGCGTCAGGCATACGTGCAATTGCTGGGCGTCACCGGTGCCGACGGGCACTGATCGACCCCGATGTTCGATCGTTACCAGGGAGCAGGAGTTGATGGAAGAGAAGACACTTAGTTCAATGATGGATGAGAAGAGGGTATTCCGCCCGCCTGCGGAGTTTAGCAAGAAGTCATACATCAAGAGCCTTGAGGAATACCGGTCTATCTACCAGAGATCCATTGCCGACCCCGAAGGCTTCTGGGCTGAGTGCGCCCAGCAGCTGGATTGGTACAAGAAGTGGGATAAGGTGCTTGTTGAAGACTTCAAAGAAGCTAAGCACGAATGGTTCGTTGGCGGCAAACTGAATGTCAGCTATAACTGCCTCGACAGACACCTTGAAAGCTGGCGAAAGAACAAGGCCGCCTTGATCTGGGAGGGAGACATAGGCGATAGCCAGACCCTCACCTACCAGCAGCTACACCATCAAGTGTGCCGCTTCGCAAACGTTCTAAGGAAGCACGGCGTCAAGAAGGGAGACCGGGTGTCCATATATCTGCCCATGATCCTGGAGCTACCCATTGCCATGCTCGCCTGCGCTCGTATCGGAGCAATCCACAGTGTCGTTTTCGGCGGTTTCAGCGCCGAGGCCCTGCGAGACCGTATCCTGGACTGCGATTCAAGAGTGCTTATCTGTGTCGACGGCTACTATCGGGGCGGCCGCATCATCAGAAGCAAGGATAACGCTGATGCCGCCCTGGAGAACTGTCCGGATGTGAAGGACGTGATCGTAGTCCAGAGAGCCGGCATCGTGGTTAATACGGAAGCGGGCAGAGATTACTGGTGGCATGAGGAGATGCAGGCTGAGGACATAAACCTGGTCTGTGAACCTGAGGTCATGGATTCCGAAGATCCGCTCTTCATCCTGTACACCAGCGGTAGCACCGGAAAACCCAAGGGGGTTCTTCATACTCAGGCCGGCTACCTGTTATATGCCTACCAGACCTTCAAATGGATATTCGACATCAAGGAAGAGGACACGTTCTGGTGTACTGCCGACATAGGATGGGTCACCGGTCACAGCTATATCGTATACGGTCCTCTGGCCGCTGGCGCCAGCTGCGTCATGTTTGAGGGTGTGCCCAACTATCCGCACCCGGACCGGTTCTGGGACATCATAGAGAAGTACCAGGTCAGTATCTTCTACACGGCCCCGACGGCACTGCGGGCCATTATGATGGTGGGCGACGAGTGGCCTAACAAGCATGACCTTAGTTCACTC
The DNA here is from genome assembly GCA_003567655.1 of Dehalococcoidia bacterium. Taxonomy (GTDB): domain Bacteria; phylum Chloroflexota; class Dehalococcoidia; order GIF9; family AB-539-J10; genus RBG-13-51-36. The sequence continues at coordinate 981 of PWZA01000184.1, read as the reverse complement.
CGCCTCCTGGGCTCTGTCGGCGAACCGATCAACCCCGAGGCATGGATGTGGTACTACAATGTGATCGGCAAAGGCAGGTGCCCGATAGTAGACACATGGTGGCAGACCGAGACGGGTGCGGCGCTGATCTCCCCCTTGCCCGGAGCCATCCCATTGAAGCCCGGCTCGGCAACAAAGCCATTCCCCGGTATTGAGGTAGCCGTTATCAGAGATGACGGATCACCGGCCGATGTAGATGAGGGCGGCAACCTGATAATCAAGCGGCCCTGGCCCGGCCTCATGCGCACTGTCTACGGCGACCCTGAGAGATTCAAGAACACATACTTCGTCCAGTTCCCGGGTGTTTACACCACAGGAGACGGAGCCAGGGTAGACGCAGATGGTTACTACTGGTTGCTGGGACGGATAGACGACGTTATCAACGTCTCCGGTCACCGCATCGGAACCGCCGAGGTAGAGAGCGCGCTGGTGTCGCACGAAAAAGTAGTCGAGGCAGCGGTGGTGGGTATGCCACACGAGGTAAAGGGACAGGGCATATACGCCTTTGTCACTTTGAAGCATGACATTGGAAGATCCGACGACCTCAAGAAGGAGCTGGTGGCCCACGTCCGCAAGCAGATAGGCCCGATAGCGACACCGGATAAGATCCAGTTTGCCGATGCTCTACCCAAGACCAGGAGCGGTAAGATCATGAGAAGAATCCTGACCAGGATCAGCAGCGGTGAGATCGACAAACTGGGAGATACCTCCACCCTGGCCGATCCTTCAGTGGTAGAGGTTCTGGTAAGAGAGAGGGAGAGTTAGGGCCATCGACGCCCTCGGGGCGAGCAAAGGTCAACACTGAGCTGTCAGCCGCATCCAGCCTGGAATCGAGTCAGATCCAAAGAGCCGAGCTTCCTGCTTGAGTTCAGACGGTCTGGATCGTTATTCAGACTCAGCTATTACCCGATCCCAGTGTTTGTTCGCTCCGGCCATGTACTC
>PWZA01000093.1 GCA_003567655.1 Dehalococcoidia bacterium | reverse complement strand
GATGCCGGAATTGCCGGTTCGTATATGTAAACCCGATTGAGAGGACGAGTGATATCGAGCAATCCTATTGCCAGAGGAGTAGTGCCGATGCCACCATCGTCCAGGACAGCCGCCTGAGCGTTGCCAGGTCGCAGATCGCCCTGGTTGACCGATATGAGCCCGGCCGATCTCTGCTGGATATCGGCTGTGGTGAGGGGTTCTTCCTCTCCATGGCTGCCCGGGCCGGCTACACGGTAAAAGGGGTCGACCTGTCAAGCGATGCGGCAGAATACGCAAGAGATGCTTTCGGGGTAGATGTAGAGGCGAAGCCCCTCGAAGAACTGCAGTTCCCCGAGAACTGCTTCGACGTGGTTACCCTGTGGCAGGTTCTGGAGCACGTCCCCTACCCGCTTGGGCTTTTGAAGGAAGTCCACAGGATACTCAGGCCTGAGGGGCTGCTGATAGTGTCGACGCCGGACTTCGATGGGGCACCCGCCAGAGTCATGGGGACAAGGTGGTGGGACATAACAAGGCTTCATATCAACCACTTCACCTGCACAACCCTGACCGCAATCCTCCAGAAAGCCGGGTTCCGGGACACATCCTGTGTGTCCTACAGGGGATACATAAGTATGCTCATGATCGTGATACAGGCGCTGAAGCTGGTGAGGTTGCATAAGCGGCTGAGAGGCTTTCTGCACGCTGAGACCGCGCTGGGCAGGGCTATGACGCATATCGTTTTAGCCTATCCTGCACGGCTTAACTACTCCACAGTTGTCGGCTTCAAATAGGAGTTCCGGAGGCGCCGGATCCTGCCCCGCCACGCTCCCTCAGGCATGCACGGAAGGCATTCCCGACCGCGACGATCAACCATCCCTTCCTAGCCTTGTGCCGGCTGGCATTTTCGCCAACGCTCTAGCACTGCATCAGCGGTCCATGCAGATCAACCGAGGGCACGTGGCTCTCCTGCGACCGGTTGCCTGCAGTGTCAGTAGAGAACTCTCTGCCCGTCACTCAAACAGCCTTCTGTAGAAGAAATTGGCCGTCCGCCCCATCCAGTAACCGGGGGCAAAGGTCTTTCCGGTGGAGAAACGCTCGGAATGGCCGAGGTCCTCTTCGATGAGTCTTGTCCCGAGTTCTTGCACCAGAGCCTGATTCCTGCTCACCAGGTTCAGGTCATCGTAGAAACGAAAACCGAACGCATCAAGGTTACAGGAGCCGAAGCAGGCCGTCTCGCCGTCTACCAGCATGACCTTGGCATGAGTCATACCGCCGTTCTTATTGTACAGGTAGACGCGTATGTTGTTCTTAGCAACCAGATCCTTCAGATAGTGCTCGAGGTACTTCGTTATCCAGAAAGAGTGTCGGTGTATGTTGTTTCTCTTTGGAACTATTACCGACACTGCGACTCCTCTGTGTGCGGCTTCGACCAGCTTTTCTACCACTGTTCCGCCGACATACGGACACTCTATGCACACCGCCTCCCGGGCATTATCTATGGCCTGGAAAACATAATCCCTGAGCGCCTTGTTTTCCCCGACATTGCCGAGCACGAAGTCTCCGTCCGAACACAACGGATAGCGTGCAGGCCGGCCGTACCATGTGGAGTCGAAATCCTCCACAATGTCCTTCACAACGGTTCCGCCCACCTTGACTGCGAAGTCATGCCACGCGAAATTGTGCTCGCTCAGGTTGAAACCTCCTAGGAAGGCGATCTCCCAGTCGACTACAACTATCTTCTTATGGTTTCTTCTCAGCAGATTCAGCCCATGAAACCTGTTGTTTATCTCCTGGATCTTCACACCGCAGCCTGCCATCTCAGCAATCATTCTCTTTGTCCGGTTGAACTCCTTCCTCACTGCGATGAACTCCGCCGGTTTGCAGGCAGGGAAGCGTACCTGCCGGTCACTCACTATGAGGCGGTAATACCCGTCCAGAATCAGCCTGACATCAAGGCCCTCACTTGCCTTCTCCATCAGCAGGCGGGCATATCTCTCGCCCACAGCATCAGCTTCGAAGGTCAAGAACTGCATATATATGCTCTGTGTCGCGGTCTCTATGGCATGATCGAGTTCTCGAGAGTACTCCAGAGAGTCAACAAGCAGATGGTATTCCTGCATATTTGCTTAACCTCCGTCCTTCCTTCGCTGCCGGCCCTACACAGGGCGATTTCCCACACGTCACCCACCTCCGGGCGTTAGTGCAAGCTTCCAGTCTTCGGTCTGTGTTCTCCCGGATACGACAGGCTCCGGGGATTGCCATCCACTATCTGAACCGGGGCTCCACCACGCAAGACAAGGTGGTGAGAGCCCTCAAACCTTTATAGTTCTGTACCAAGAAGCCGCCCATGCGCAGAACGACAACCACTGCCGATACCGACGAACTGCTCCCTGCAGCACACACCGGATGGCTTTCTCAGGTCAGGTGGCAGTCGGCGTCTGGCCGGGATAGAGCTTGTGCCATTTCGCCAGCAACTGATCGCGTGACTCCTTGTGATCCGGATCAGGAACGCAGCAGTCCACGGGGCAGACCTCTACACACTTCTGTGTGTCAAACCACCCGACGCATTCGGTGCACCTTTCCGGGTCGATAACGTACAGCTCTTCGCCCTCGGTGATGGCCTCATTCTTGCACTCGGGTTCGCAGGCACCGCAGCTGATGCACTCATCGGTGATCTTGTACGCCATTCCTTATT
>PWZA01000232.1 GCA_003567655.1 Dehalococcoidia bacterium | reverse complement strand
TTTCTCATAACCACCATGGCCGTCATCTGGCCCAACTACTACGGCCGCCGGCACCTGGGCAGCATACGGGGGGTGTCAACCGCCAGCATGGTCGTCTTCGCCGCCCTCGGACCGTTGCCCTTCGGCTGGATATTCGACCTCACCGGCAGCTACTCATCCGCCATCCTCGTCTTCCTGGCCCTGCCCGTCGCCTGCGCCGTCGCCGCCCTGCTCGCCCGCCCGCCACGCAGGGGCTGAACACAGAATCCTGCAGCTCATGATGAGAAGCGGGGGTCAGCAGCGAAAGAGTTGGCGAAACCGATTCTGGACGATGCGGACGACCCGGTCAGCTTCGAGTTCGGTCGGCATCGTGCCCCGAGAGATGCGGTCGTCTGGGTGTTACCCTGAGTTCTTCCCGGCTCTCTCGCGTCTATATTCCACCGCGTCCGACCGTAATTCTAACTGCGCATGTCAGCCTGGCTGGTTCGCGTAATCTTATCAGCGGAATCGTCGTCGGTGATCAGGTTGAACTGGCAATGGCATACGTCATCCCCACAGACATAGCATTTCATATGTGAGTCGAACTCTCGTCTGTGCCTCTTGATGAGGTGCCCTACAATGTGCATATGCTCAGCAAACTTGGTAGTGCCGGAGAAGTTGTCAAAGACCTTGAACGTATCCCGCAGCTTGGATGAAACGGCAAAAAGCCACGAGAAGCTGTCAGCAAGCTCATCTTCGTAGTCCGGCCGGCGGCTTCGCCAGTCCTCTGTGAGTGTCTCTGGCGCTGTCTCGGCAGGGACTCTATACGTGTACAAGTTGGTCAGTTCCTGTGTAACCTCACCCACCTCCTCCAAGAAATGGAAGGTAACGTGCTCAAGATCCTGTGCGAAAATACTCCTTTTGAATATGTGCTCGAACCGCCTCTCAAGCTGCATGAGACTTAGCTTCTGGTAGTCACTTCTCCCCTCTGTCCAAGCTCTATCGGCATGCTCTCGGCGGAGCCGCTTAGCTTCTGACTTCTGTTCGTCAGTCAGCAAAACGCCCCTCTCTTCGGTCTCGGCAAGAGTCATCACACAGTTACACTCGACTATGTCTTCTTGCCAATGCTCTTGGCCCATATAGGCGCGGCGGGTGAAGCAAGCATGGCAACAGTTGGGATACTTTCTCCATATGACCTCTGATAGGGGTCGCGTAAGGCTGAAGAGGCCTTCTGCACCTTTTCGAGCCGTCCCTGTCTTGGCAGCAAAACTGAGCATCCATATAGCTATGTGGCCAAGTTGTTCTTGGACAGCATCGAGTTTGCCACGCCTGACGACCTCGCCCAACTCGCTGGCGTGCTGGACTACGCGGAGCCAAACATCGATGACTGACCGCCCTGCATCCTGGCTACCCCATACTAGGCCAACGTCGTTGACGTACTCGTCTATCGATGCTGCCTCCCAAGAGTCCTTAGTCGTCAGCTTCCGCTCTTGCCTGTTCATTGTCCTCCTAGCCTCTAATCGGTGGAGATACCCTCGTATTTGTGTTGAGTGTGCAAAGGTGTCATCTCGGCTCACTCGCCTCACAGACTAGTACAACGCCAGCTTCCTCGGCCATACGGTGCCACAGTCTCTCAAGTTCTGGGTCGAGAGAATATGTATCACAGAAGACGACTCTCCTTACACCCGCCTGTATCAAGGTCTTAAGGCAGCCCAAGCAGGGCCTAAGCGTGCAGAAGACCGTCGCGCCATCTGTGGATATGCCCATTCTGGCGGCTATTGCTACTACATTCGCTTCTGCGTGGATGCAGGCGCAGTTGTCGTAGCCCTGTAGCTGGGGTGTATCCGAGGCACACCTTGGGCAGCCGCCCTCAGAGCATGGGAGGGTATTCTGTGGTGTCCCGTTGAATGCCGAAACCAAAGGAAATCCGTCTCGGACTAACACAGCCCCTGTCTTACGGCGCAGACAGTTCGAACCCCTTGAGACTTCGTATGCAAGGCGAATGAAGTCCATATCTGGCACGTTTGCGCATCACCTCCGACAAACAGGTGCGGTAGCTGTAGGCGGATTATACCGAACCACTCGGCATCGTGCAAACGGCAGTCCGTTCAACATAGATGCTCGCAGAGCTTCCCGGAGTTGGGAGAGCCATTCCCGGTTGGCCTGCCCTGCGGAGGAAGGGGTCTCACAAGGCGAGAATCGACAAACGCCTTAGTGGGTCTCACTTGTGCAAGTAGGCGTTCATCTCTCTGGTAGCACCACGATGGGCCCGAGTCCTCATCCATCACTGTATGGAGGGTCAATCCTGACGTGTCTTCTGCTCGAGATGTAGTCCGCGGTGTGAGCAAGACGCTGTAACTTGGACTCCGGCATCACTGGGCCCCATCGACCCATGTGCGCGTCAACGATAGACATTACGGCGTCATAGTGGGGTTCATCTGACAAGTGCGCGGTCTTCTTTCGCAACAATATGGGGTGATCAGGGTCCGTCTTTGGTGAAGCGACATCATGCAACCCCTGACAGCAGATGTCATGAACTATCATCGCAGCCAATAGCAGATCCCTTTCTGTGGGGGGCAACTCCTCCATCCTAGCTAGTTGATGTGCAACGTACACCGCACGCTTGGTATGCAACACCCTGCCACCAGGCTCGCTCTCATCGGGAGGATGATGCTTCCCAGAAGTTGAACTAGGAACGTGCCAGAAGTAATGTGGAGCCAGTCGAAGAACCTCGACCACGAAACTCCGAATCTTGTTATTGTGGATGAGCTCTAGCTCCCCCTCGAAAGCCTGCTCACCCAATCCCTTCATCGATACACCTCCCTTCTTGCTGTAGACTACACTAATTGCTGCGCGATCCGCAAGCTCGGCACAGAATCGCGCTCTGGATTCGAGGGGCATAGTACCTGAGCTGCGGCGCGCCTGCGGCGGATTTCTCATAACCACCATGGCCGTCATCCGGCCCAACTGCTACGGCCGCCGGCACCTGGGCAGCATACGGGGGGGAACGGCCTGTCTCGCCCGTCTTCAGTAGTGGAATACCATATCGGCAAGATACGAGGGGTGGGTTCAGTGCTTGGCGTTTCGACACACAAGAATCGGACGAGCTTTGCTATACACGACTCTCGCGAGCATGGTAGAATCGTTGCAGCTCTAGGCGGCAGGACTATGGAAATCGACGACGAAACCATGCTGAGGGGTTTTCCGGTCGATGACATGAGGCTCAATCTTCTACGATGGTGGAGTCACGGAAAGAGGCATTATCCGTGGAGAAAAACAGAGGACCCCTACAAAGTACTTATAGCAGAGGTACTCCTTCACAGGACTAGCGCCGATCAGGTGGTCCCATTATATGAAACGTTTGTAGAACGCTTTAGTGATGTTGGGAGTCTGGCTACGAGTTCACCTGACGAGTTGACACAGCTCTTCCGGTCAGCGGGTCTCCACTGGAGGTGGCGCCTGCTTCATGCCATGGCTGCGCAGCTGGAGGAGGAATTCAATGGACAGATACCGGAAGACCTCGAGATACTGATTTCACTGCCCGGTGTGAGTCACTACATAGCATCGGCCGTGAGATGCTTTGCGTTTGGTAAGCCAGACGTCATTTTAGACACCAACACCGTTAGAGTTGTGGGGCGTCTCTTCAAACTGGCCGTGACAGACTCATCTCGAAGAAGCAGACGATTTCGAACACTGCTCGAGCAACTCATTGACAGAGAGCATCCCAGAGAATTCAACCATGCCCTGATTGACCTCGCTGCACAGATCTGTAGGAGTAAAACGCCACTTCATGACGAATGCCCCCTGGAGGAGTTCTGCCAGTACCATAGAGCGCTTGCGACAGATCAACAGCACAGGGCATTGTTGCGGTGATATGGGGAAGAGGATGAGTAACACGGGAAAAAGGCAAATGGATCGGAGTAACAAACCAATTCCGGTACTTGACCTGTTCGCAGGCCCGGGCGGATTGGGGGAGGGCTTCTCATCTGCTCGTGACAACCTCGGGAACTCGTGCTTCGAGATTGTTCTTTCTGTGGAAAAGGACCATCAAGCTCACCGTACACTGGAACTGCGTGCTTTCTTCAGGGAATTTGATGGGCAGGCTCCCGAGGAGTATTACCGTTACCTGCGAGGAGAGATCACACGTGAGGAGCTATTCGGGACTTATCCAGTGCAGGCTAAAGCGGCATCGTCCAAGGCATGGCATGCAGAACTAGGATCTCATCACCTTCCCCCAGCGGTTGTTGATCGGCGAGTACGCAAATCACTGAAGGGAGCCAAAGATTGGGTTCTGATTGGCGGGCCTCCATGCCAGGCCTACTCAGTGATTGGCAGGTCAAGAATGCAACGCACCGACCCGATCAGATTTGAGCAGGATCCTCGACATTTCCTATACAGGGAATATCTTCGCATTCTGGCCGTACACAGACCACCCGTGTTCATCATGGAAAACGTGCAGGGGATTCTGAGTACCAGAATCAACGGCGGTCGTATCTTCACAGATATTCTCTCTGATCTTCGCGAGCCTCTTAGATGCTCCTCAGACGCCATTCCGGAACGAAAGAGATCCGGTGCCGTTAGGTACCGACTCTACTCACTCGCAGAACCTCTGCGCGACTGCTCGTATGATCCATCTTCGTTTCTGATAAGGATGAAACACTACGGTATTCCCCAAGATAGGAATAGAGTGATCATCCTCGGCATCAGGGAAGATATGGATGTCCAACCAGAGTATCTGAAGAAGGTGAATAGGCATGTTCCCTTAAAGAGTGTAATAAGCGATCTGCCACGATTGAGAAGCCGTCTTTCAAAGGAAGCCGATTCCGAGAAAACATGGAGTCGGGTTCTCAGGTCGATAGCCAGGTGTTCTTGGATAGACGATGCTCGCCTCGAGGCTACAGTGCGGTCAAAGGTGATCGCAGTTTCGCGACGGGTACGCGCCTCCCTTGCTACCGGCGGGAGGTATTTGGAGTGTGACCCTCAATCGAAGTACATGCCGGACTGGTTCTCGGATAGGCTTTTGGGTGGGGCCTGCAACCATTCTTCAAGGTCACACATGAGAACTGACATCCAGAGGTATGCCTTTGTATCGTGCTTCGGGTTTATCCACAAACGCACACCGCTACTCAAGGACTTCCCCCACGGTCTTCTACCAAAGCACAGGAATGCTGCGGAGGCAGCGAAGAACGGAAATGGTCTCTTCTCCGACCGATTTCGTGTACAGATTTGGAATGCTCCAGCAACAACGATAACCTCACACATAGCCAAGGATGGGCACTACTTCATTCATCCTGACCCATATCAGAGCAGAAGCCTGACCGTACGGGAAGCTGCAAGAATACAGACCTTCCCGGATAACTACTTTTTCGAGGGCCCTCAGACTTCACAATACCAACAGGTGGGCAATGCGGTGCCGCCGCTTCTGGCAAGATCAATCGCTGAGATTGTCCATGGAGTCTTTGCGTCTCAAAGCAGGTTATCGCAGTAACCGGAGTGCGCTCTGCTGCACCATCCCGAGGCAGACATTGTAGTGCAACCAAGAGTCACAGTGTACTGCCGCCGCCAACTACACAGTCTATGTCGTTTACCCTGCGGGATACAAGCATGTCTAGAAACTACGGTAGCTACGAGATGGCGTGTTTCTTGTCTGCGAAGCCTGATAGCACGTCAGTCGGCAGTATATCGCCACTATAGCCAACTGTCTTTGCACTTATTTGGACACTATTGCAGAAATAATGCTTGACAAAACCGTCGTGTTCGGGTAGACTTAAGACAGAGCATTATTGACAGCGAGCGTGAAGATGGTGATACCGTTTACAGGAAACAAGAAGGCTGAAAGATTTGTCAGAATCGCGGAGAAACGTACACAGCGTGTTCTGGATTCGCTTCGGTTGCTGGGGCAGTGTTCGAACAGACGGAGCTATGAATACACCGATGCTCAGGTGGATAAGATATTCAGAGAGATCCGGAACCGTCTTCGCGAGACCGAACATAGCTTCAGAGGCCCCAAATGCAAACGAGGCTTCAGGTTGTGATCAACTGGTTATGGCCACCACAATGCACAGGCTCACCGTCTGTTAGACCCCGCCCCACTAGCGAGGCCTTCTTGATACGATAGAGCTACCAATGACTGCTGGGCAGCCAGCCTTAGTAAGGAGCAACGAGTGGAGCAGGAAGCTAGCGAAAGCCAAGCGACTTCAGCCTGTCAGCGTGAGATGGACTGGATATTCGATCCTCCTCCTCCTTCTGGAGCAATTCAAGGAGGCGTGCCATCATCCCACGTTTTTCGACCCGACCTTGATACATTTGTCCGGGAGGTTGTTCAGAATTCGCTTGACCAGTCAAAGGGCGAGCTGGTAACAGTTAGATTCGTTTTTGAGCGACTGGAAGCCAATATGAAGGATGATTTCTTGGGTGCAATAGGGTGGCACAATCTACGCGAGCATATGGCTGGAGCCGCCGAAGCCGGTTTTGCCACAATCTCACCCAGGTTGGCTGAAGGTCTTCAGCAAGCAGAAAGTGATGCTTTGCTCATACTGAGAGTGGAGGACTACGGAACGGTGGGCTTGGTCGGCGCTGAAGATGAACTGGGAAGGAACTTCGGAGCGCTGTGCAAGAATACGCTGGACACCTGCTTAGACAGACCCCTCAGGGGAGGTAGTTATGGGTTGGGCAAGGCAGTGCTCTGGAGTTATTCATCTCTTTCCACTGTGCTCTTCTCATCTCTCATAGAGAATAACTCCTCATTCAGGTTTCGGCTCTTTGGTCGTTCCGAACTACCCTATCACACTACAGGCTCCCATCGATGGAATGGACCAGGATGGTACGGGAAGCCCGCGATGACGGCAGACCGCTTGCCTCGAGCTGTTTCTGCCTGGGATGATGCAGCAGAACAGGTTGCTATATCGGCACATCTTGCACGAGATTACGACCAGGGAACTGGGACCTCAGTCCTAATTGTAGGCTTTGACGAGCCGGGCGAAGAACAGGCGAGACCTCTACGAGACATTGCTCATGAAATTGCACTGTCAGTCTCACGATGGTTTTGGCCCAGCCTAAGAGAGCCAAATCCAAGGCTTGCCGTGTACGTAGAGGTTTATGACAATGGCAATGAGGTATACAACCAGAGGGTTGAGGTAAGCAGTGAAGTGGCGCCCTTCACTATGGCCCTCTCAACGGATCGACTCGCTGAGAAGCTTGACCAGCAGGAAGATGTGGTAAGAGAGATCATCCCTTTCCGGATCCCTGCAAGAAAGACTCACACATGCGACAACGAGGCTCGGGAGCTTGATGCACAGCTTGAGCTCATCGTGCGCCAAGGTGGAACAGAGGACGGCGCGCAGTTCAGAAACAGGATAGCGCTGGTACGGGGTGCCGGCATGGTCGTGCAATACAGACCGGTAGCTATCCCCTTGAGTGACAAGAGGTTTCATGGAGTGTTGTTGGCAGGACTTGCGCGCGGTGATGATGACGCAGACCGAGCGGCGGAGCACTTTTTCAGGGCAGCCGAGCCACCATCACATAAGGAATGGGTTGGCACTACCGACAGATTGCGAGCTGAATACAGGCGGGGCTCTCAGTCGCAGTTACAGGGCTTGTGGCACAATATGGAATCTGCGATTGGCAGACTATGCCAAGAAGATATTCCGGCGACTTCAGAGGGTCCAGAAAGACTAGCACGTATGTTCAGAATCGGGGGGCGAGGAGGCGGAGGGGGAGGTCCTGCCAAGTTTCGCGTTACAGGTGTTACTGCGCGTTTGGTCACAGGCGTCTGGCACTATTCAGGCAGGGTAAGCCGCCAGTCAGAGAGCGGCGGCCCTTGGGAGTTCACTGTAGCTATATGGCTGGCTGGCGAGACGGGAAAAGGTGACCTTGTCCCAGTTAGTCGCCTCGAAACTAATCATGGTGAGGTCACACTAGGACCGGTAGCAGGCACGGTAGTGGTGCCTGGGCACATCACCATAGTAGATTTCAGTGGCGAGACACGTGGCGTTGATGAAGAACAGCGCGCAATGTTCAGAGACACGAGGCTGCGAGTTGAAGTCAGGCCGAGATTCATAGGTGAACCGTGAGCATCAGCGAGTTCTACCCCTTCAGAACTCGACCTGACAGCATCCAGCTGCAGTTGATACCTGTCGCGGAGCAGGTACTGAGGTCAGCTGATGGGTCATTGCTCGCATATGAACTGGAATCCGATCATGTAGCTGTAACTGCCCATATCGAGGTCCCTGAGACCATGCATAACGACGTGCTGGATATCTCGGAACACGAGGGCCATCCGGTTAAGATGATATTGACATGCAATAGTGTGGCATCTCGCCACCGTGCCTCGCTTAGTCTCAACGGGAGCAGTGGTGAATGCTCACTGGAGTTCGAGAAAGATGACTGGCGCGGTGCTGTTGAGCTTCGCGCATGTTTGGTTCGCACGACAGACAACCCTGCCTTGCCGGACGGATACGCCAACAAGGCAGGGGCCCTATTGGCTTGGTCTGAAAGCACGCGCATACTGTTTGATGAGCCGCGACTACCGCCAGGGGATTACATATCGATAGTTTGGAAAGACTTCGCCGTAAGCGAGGAATGGCTACAGCGACAGCACGATCATCTGTTCGCTGTTGATACATCAGGTGAAGTGCCTGTTGTCCTACTGAACCAAGGCTTACCGCAAGCTTATCAGGTGTTGAATAGCGGGGCCAACAGTGGCACGATAGCTCGAATACGTGACGCCACGTTCTACATGATCGTTCACCAAGTATGGAGTTCATTACTAGCAGAAACCCTCGTTAGCATATCTGAAACAAGAATGGGCGATGAAGAAAGCATCGATCTGGTTCTGGACGAACTGCCGCCGTGGCAACGGGCCCTTTTCATGGACTGGGCACCGAAACTCTGCCCTGAAGAGGATGTCGCTGAAGCCCCTTCCCGTCTCATTTCCGCAATACGGACTGGTGCCTGGTCTTGCGATCTACTATACAGGCGACTCCCTGAAGCCATTCAAAGACAATATGGGACATGGCGAGGCTTCAGGGGGCTGGTGCAGGAGTTGGGAACCCAATGACTGTCGAACTTAGAAGACTGGCGATACCCCTTACGACAATCCGCCAGTTGGCTGCAGTCCTGCAGAACCCGGACCACATTGAGAGTGAGTCGCTTGGCTTTGCAGCTGATTTATGTGAGGTTTGGGACGGGTTTGACCGATTCTACGGGGCAATTCCCGAGGCCACGTCCCTAGAGAGAGCCCAGCTTGACAGGGCGCTTGCCGTGCCGCTGCACAGAGCTCTGAAAGGGTTGTCCAGACGCAAAGCCACAGATATGCGTTTCTGGCACTGGCTCTGCATTAGCCAGTTTCAGAACATTGTATGGTACCGATGGTATGGTCGCATACCTGCCGATTTCAGCGGAATCATATCCCCATCTCTGGCAGAACGGTTTCTGGGTGCTCCAACACTACATGGAGTTAGCCGTAACACCTTTGCTCGATTGTGGTGGTGCGCTGAAGCCCTCTACTCCGAAGCAGACGGCTATGATCTGGTCGACATTGCCTTGAGCAGTCAGGACTTCTTCCAAGCTATCTTTGAGCGTAAGCTCGGCCTGTGTGTTCCCGCAGCTAGGGCATGTGTTCGGGCACTGGGGAACTGCTCCGATGCTGAAAGACGCAGAGCCACAAAGGAGCTGAATCACTACTTCACCACGATAGTAGCGGAGGCACTTACTGAAGAGGAGATGATTGATAACCTGTTAGGCAAATACCTTAGGCAATGATCCAAGAGGTCTTGCAGGAACTGCAGGTTAGGAGGTGTTTATGAGACGCTCGCGTGCACCGGTCTACGAGGACTGGTATGACAATGAGGCAGATGATCTGTCTGTGCCACTGTATGTACCTGAGGAATACCGGCAGCTGAATGCGGCCGAAGCTAAGATCTCGGTCCGTGAACTGTGGGATCGCTACTGCAACGCCGATTTGATCTTGCAGCCGGACTTCCAGCGCAGCTATGTCTGGGACACCATGAAAGCGAGTCGGTACATTGAATCCCTCCTGCTGCGCCTTCCGACTCCTCCGATATTCCTATCGGAGGAGCCAGACGGCAGGTGGATTGTGATCGATGGACACCAGAGGCTGGAGAGCTTGTTCAGATATATGCAACCGCTGTTGTCAGGTCCTAGGGCACGCGCTAATGTAGCTCTGCCCTTCGGTGTGCTGAATACACTGACTCTGACGAGTCTTGAGGTCTTGGCCGAATTGAACGGCAAGGCAGTAGAGGCACTCACCGTTGAAGACAGAGATCGCCTGTGGGACACACCGCTTTCGATAATCCAGATTCCCAAGACATCTCATCCTGACATGAAATACCTCCTCTTCGCACGGCTTAACCAAGGCTCAATGAGCCTCAATAGCCAAGAACTACGGAACTGCCTATACAGAGGCGCCTATAACCAGCTGATTGCACGTCTAAGTGAAAGCAGTGATTTTCTCGCACTGTGGGGAAGGGCAAGCCCGGATAAGCGGATGCGCCATCGGGAATTGGTGCTGCGCTTCTTCGCCTTTTTCCATCGGAGGGACAAGTATCGTACACCGTTTCGGGCGTTCCTGAATGATGAGATGGAGGCCGGCCGTCATCTAGAGCCGGAACACGGCGAGCAGTATCGGCAGCAATTTCAGACCGCTGTGGCTTGGGTTGACCGGGGGTTCGGCAATGAGGTGCTGCGCCAGTTCCTCATTGGTAACAGAGATAACCCTTCTGGTCAATGGGGACGACGCCGCTACGATTTGGTATACGAGGTCGAGATGGTGGGCTTTGCTCAGTTTGGCAATGCGCTTGACGAGTTTTGGGGACATGCAGGTCCCGCAGACCGCGACCTGTTGCGTTTGATATTGCGAAACAGGCTCGCTGGAGTCATGACATCTGGAAGATTTGTAGACAGCATTAATCAGGGCACAACCCGGGTCAGTGCGGTGACCGCAAGATTCGAGACTTGGTTGCGAACACTCGCCTGCATCACGCAGGACCTTCGAGGGGCGATTCAGGAAGGGCAACGTATTCGGGAGGCTTCAGGCCGGTCTGCCACTTGTGCGCTGTGTCCATACCCGGTTTCCTCGGACGACATGGTTTGGATGGCCGTCACAGGAGAACAGAAACCCGCACACAGATTCTGCGCGTCCCGCTCCGCCTAGAGATCGTTGACGCTCCAACGTGTGTGTGGGGGGGGGTCAGGTCTTTATATTTGGTCTCTGCGGGAATCGGTGCCTCCTGTATTTCCTCTTCCTTAACCGACCTGTCCTCGTATACTGTGCTATCAGCCTCGATACCTGTGACCTGGAGTAGCCCGTTACCTTCTCTACATACCTTCGTAATACTCCTCTTTCATCTCTGCTCAGAAGATGATACCCGAACCTTATCAACACCTCCTCCACCCAGGAGTATTTCTCCTGGGTCGTGCGTCCTCTGAACTCTACTACTTGACTCCCCTCCAGAAATAGCCTTGCTTGCTCGACCGTTTGTAATCCCCAGTCGTTCATGATCAGCTGCATGTTCCAATCATAGACGAGTTACCTCAACTCTTCAGGCTCACCTTGTGCTGGAAATCGATACCCCCTCTAGGCTCATCTTGCATTGGAAGAGAGTGCGACTTGACAAACCGGCGAAGAGACGTTACCATGAACTCAATCTTCCTCGCCGTTCGCTTCCTTTGAGGTGAACTGGCGAGGTTTGTCATACAAAGGCAGGGGGGTCAGGTCTTTATATTTGGTCTATGCGGGAATCCGGGGACACCATACTGATTAACGATGCAGGAGCCAGCCCTCATGCCGCGGATAACCCGGCCTACTCCACGTGGATCCCGCGGGTTATCATAGGTTCGTGTCGCATTCCGCAGGATCACTCCGAAATCCACTGCGGTAGATTAATGCTCTCGAGAAATCACAGGCGGGAATCCCCGGGATAATGATGAAAAGAGAGGGTCTGGCAACAGCCTGAGATCTGTATTCCGGGTTGTACGAACACAACACCTGGCCCTGAATTTTCGATTGGTATGGTGTCCCCCTATTCCCTGCACAAATCAGAAGGACCGGACTTCGCCTCAT
>PWZA01000156.1 GCA_003567655.1 Dehalococcoidia bacterium | reverse complement strand
TCCATTAGACGAAATCGCGTGGCGATTAAGGGGCCCATTACCACGCCTGTGGGCACGGGATTTCGTAGTGTCAATGTTGCCCTGCGCAAAATGCTGAATCTCTATGCCTGCCTGCGTCCATCCAAGTACTACGAAGGAGTTAAATCGCGCTATCCTGAAGCCGATCTGGTGGTTGTGAGAGAAAACACTGAAGATCTCTATGCTGGTATCGAGTTTGAACGAGGCACTGAAGATTGTCTCAAGCTCATTGAGTTCTTGTCAGATCTTTCCGGCTCTGCCATTTGCGAAGACTCTGGAGTTTCCATTAAGCCTATCTCAGAGACCGGCTCCAAGCGGATAGTGCGCTTTGCCTTTGACTACGCGATTGCCAATAATCGTCACAAAGTTACCGCTGTGCACAAAGCCAATATTATGAAATTCAGCGATGGTTTGTTTCTTCAGTGCGCCCGCGAAGTGGCTGAGGAATACAGCGATAGCGGCATAGAGTTTGAAGATCGCATCGTTGATAATATGGCTATGCAACTGGTGCAGAAGCCAGACCTTTATGATGTTCTGGTAATGCCGAATCTTTATGGCGACATATTGAGCGATCTTTGCTGTGGTCTGGTTGGTGGTCTGGGTGTTGCACCGGGCGCTAATATCGGCGCTGACTGTGCATTATTTGAGGCAACTCACGGCAGTGCACCCAAATACGCTGGTCAGAACAAGGTTAATCCGGCGGCTACGATTCTCTCAGGGGTCCTGATGCTGCGACATATCGGGGAAACTGAAGCAGGCGACCGTCTGGAGCAAGCCATTGCCGAGGTAATTGCAGCGGGCGAATCGGTAACCTATGATCTCAAACCGGACCGTGATGATCCTACCGCTGTTGACACCAGCGAGATGGCGGATGCCATAATCGCCAGGCTGTGAGCTCAATTCACCTTTCAGTAAATCGTTTGCTCGAGCTAAACAGGCCTCAGAGACACAAATAGTAGAACTTACAAAGCCAGCCTCAGTGACAAGACTGGGGCTGGCTTTGATACGAGAAGCAAGTTTTGCGCTATTCAATGCAGTTTTTCAGAATAGGAGATACCATGGCTCAGCTCTTTGCAGAAGATTACTTACACGATCGGTAATATCTATGATAGTGAGGTAATCAGGGGCCCCCTGCTGTGGTAATCCCGGTTTAGTGTGCGTAATGCGCTGTCTGGCTCAACCCCGAAGATAGTTATCCCCTGTAACCTTCTCCCCCATCGTGAACTTGTGCTTAGGTACTGTAGCCATGCCGGCACAACAGCTGCATCTCCATCTACTACTCAAACCACAGTCTTTTGGCAAATAGCTATTACAGTCAACCCCCAGCTCTGCACCTTTTACGAAGTTGCCTCGTAGATAGCGTTAGCTTTTCACAATGGAACAATCTCTAAGAATGATGCACTAGCCATCATCGACAAGAGCATCGAGAATGGGATATGCGCATAGTTTACAGCCGGTGATGCCTATTGCAAGATACGACATTCACCAAAGGAGAACGACGATGACCTCACAGCAATTCAGCAATACTGAAATCCCAAGGCATAAAGCAAGCTATTCTCAACAAAACTCTAACTGCAATCCACTGCTCAGGACAAACACCCATTGCAGATGCAGAACTGGCATACTGGAGCCGCAAAACTGCAGGCTGGCTTAAAGCCAAACTGCGTGCCGCCGCAATCGACCAACTTAAAACTCAAACAATGATCGAGAACATCACTCTTGAACTCATCTGCCTTGCTCAGCAGCTACAGCATACAGTAGCACCACCTCTCCCCTATCCGCCGCCTAACGACAGCGCAATTGACTGAAATGCTCAAAACACGCTGACATCACGCTGACAATAGCATGCCAAGGATACTTTCCCAAAACAATGCCTCTCCCCCCACCTTCAGACAGTCGCCTCACCAGCCAATTTCCCCCCGCTGGTGTGTACACTCTATGTAGCATATCTGTGGCCAGGTATCCCGATACTAGCCTGTGCCTGCCGTACAGCTGCCAGCGAATATCGCATTGAATCTAAGCAATCTACCGAAGCTTGCATAACACCACATTGTATCCTGTAACACTTCGACGCGTACCTAAGATGAGGCGCTGTTTGCAGTATTTCCTGAATCTCAGCAGAAATTGTCCTGCCAAAAAGAAGGACTTCCAAAAACAACCTCGAAATAATTAACTAGTAGCATCCCGGGACCGCTACATCAAAGGATGTCGTTACAACCAAGGGAGTGATGCGTATGCTTGTACCAGCCTCACTCCGTCCGCAGGCCGCAGCGGAGTAAAACCAAAAGCGGCGCCTTGACAAACTGCATGAAGAGGGAGTGGTGCCTATGTATGAACTTACTTCCCTCCAACCCGAGCCCCGCTGGAGTTAATCTGGCAGGCTCAGGCAAACATCACCTCTAAAACGGGATTGATGCCTATGGGTGTACTCAGTTTGTAACGGCCAAACACGCCGATTATATTCGGCGTCATTCACACACACTACAAGCCCGCCATCGCTAGCAATGGCGGGCTTTATCTCTGCTGGTGTCCTTGCCTTACGCAAAGCGGGAACATTCTTTCCTCCAAATAGTCCACGCTATCAATAAGCAGCTGTTTGGCATTACTTGCACTATCCCTTACCTTATAATGGTATTGTTTACCGTTACAGTAAACCGTAAATGTTTGATTACTCGCACT
>PWZA01000192.1 GCA_003567655.1 Dehalococcoidia bacterium | reverse complement strand
GTATCTAGATGCTAAGTTGGGAGCCAGGAAAACAGAGGCTGGGGACTGCCCACCGGTGTAAAGACATGACAGGAGTGATACTGCCGGAGCACTTGACCAAAACCATATAGTATGTTGTGCACTGTCGGCGGATAATCTAGAATGACTCCAATCGGCGGTACGCAGGTAAGAGAATACGTCGAATCCCAGACAGCCCATCCTTGAATCCTGATCTGTGCTGAAAGCACGCCTTGCCAGTTTCCTTGGCGATACTGATGAATGGGTAGTAATCGACGTGAGTAGACCAAGGCCGGCTGACGACTGCCGGAGAGTCAGCAGTGACAGCGATTTGGTGGACACATCGCACAACCTGCCACACTTGCACTGACCAGACTGGCAAGCCGTGCCGAGGGTTACATGAGTTTCAGGCGGGCGGGTTTCGGGCAGTACATACAGTGATACTGACAGCATATGTTGTCTTTCTGGCGACATAGAAGTAAGATAGTGGCAGTACAGAGTATGGCAGAGCATATGGAAGACCACCAGAAGGCTTATTTCACCGTAGATTCCCGACTCCTGTTCCAGCTCGGCGAGAAACTCGTCGCGGATAGAGCAGTTGCTCTGGCCGAACTAGTGAAAAATTCGTATGACGCTGATGCCACATACGTCACAGTCAGAATGCAGGAAGTCAAGGCACGAGGGGGGACGATCGTAGTTGAAGATAATGGTACGGGCATAACACCAGCCACGTTTGAACAGACTTGGATGAGGATAGCAACGATTGACAAAGAACTGAATCCTATTTCCACGAAGTATGAGAGGCAGAGGGCTGGTGAGAAAGGCATTGGTCGTTTCGCCTGTAGACGTCTAGCGGAGCTTCTCGAAGTGGAATCCATCGCGCAAGACGACACTGGTCAGAAACATAAGCTAAGAGCAACGTTCAAGTGGGAGGATTTCTTACCGGGCTCAGATGTAAACGGGATACCGATATTGCTTTCTACCCACCTGGTCCAACAAGACACTCCAACAGGGACAACTCTGCGATTGAAGCAGACAACTGAACCATGGAGGGCCCCTGACATCCGGCGACTCAGGCAGGAGCTCATGGACTTGATCTCACCTATAACGTTCAAGGAAGAACTGGATATCCAACCGAAGACTTACGACCCAGGCTTCAGGATAGATTTCGAGTGCACCGAGTTCCAGATGGAAGTGGAACCACTAGACAAGACGTTCTTCCGGAATGCTTGGGCCAGGCTGTCAGCCTCTGTAGACAGTGCAGGGCTTGCAGCCTATCACCTTGAGACAACCGAGGGTATCAAGTACCAACTGGATAAGGAGCTTGTGAGAGAAGAGGCGTTTAGCTATCTGCGGGATACGCGTATGGAGGCCTACATCTTCAGTTACCGAACGGATTTCTTCAGAGATTCTGAGTGGAAAATGTGGGAGGCCAGGAGAGTTGGGGATGAGCGCGGGGGGATAAGAGTATATGCTGATAACTTCAGAGTGTTCGGGTATGGTACTAAAGGAGATGATTGGCTGGGAACAGTCTATGATCGTGCTAGGTCCTTGATAAGTCTGGGACGGGAGGTTGCCCCGTATACTGAGGAAGGGGTACGCCCGGGCCTAGCACTGTTCCGTAACAACAATCTATTCGGACACGTCGGGTTCTCACGTGCGTCCAACAAGATGCTTGAGATAACAGTGAACCGAGACAGAATCACAAGTAATGAAGCCTTTGAAGAACTGAGAAAGTTCGCGAGACTCGGCGTTGATTTCGCAACTGTCTTGTATGCAAACCAAGTAGCGAGAGAGCAGAAAGAGGTGAGAGAAAGAAGAAGGGCTCGTGAACAGGCCCATCAAGAAGCTTTGGAGGAAGCCAGGCGGCGGGCGGAGGAAGCGACAAAGAAGGCCCAAGATGCGATGAGGAAAGCAGAGGAGGAGGAGAGACGAACTCAAGAAGAGATCCGTAATGCTGAACTAGAGGCAAAGAGAGCCACTGACAGTAGAATAGCCGCGGGACACGTTAGGAGAGAAGCAGAAAAGCAGAGACGTGACATTGAAGAAGACGCGCGCCAATCTCCGGACTCCATCCGTCTAGGGGATGCGCTAAAGTCAGCTCTAGCCAAGGAGAAGCTACTTCTCGAAGCTGAGGAAGCAGCGATCGAAGCAGAGCGTAAGGCCCACGATCATGCCGAATCGGTAAGAGTGACGGCCGACGAGAGACTGATAGCTTCTATCGGCGAAGCAAAGAAAGCTGAGGAAGAAACAAGGAAGGCAGAAGAAGCCCGAAGAAAGGCTGATGATGACGAGTTAAGACTAAGGCAGGAGAAGCTGCAAAGGGAATTCTCCTTATTGAGAGTACTTGCCTCGACTGGCACACTAGTCCTCATCTTCGAACACGAGTTGCAGGCTCTCATAGACGATATGGAGGAGATGCTGGCGAGCGCCTCGGCACTGCGCGCAAAGCTGCGTGATGACGAGCAAGAGGCTTTCCAGATTGTGTTGGATTCCTTTGGAAATCGTACAGAGATGGTTAGGGAGTTGGGTGACTTCCTAGGACTGACGATGGGGGCTGACAGTCGAAGCGAGAAACGGGATTGGGCGGTGTTTCCTATAGTGGAAAAGGTGTTTGGCCCATTCAGATGGTATATGGAAGAGTATGGCATAATGTACACCAATGCCGTTCCAAAGGATCTGCGAACTCCACGAATGTACCGGTCAGAGTTAGTGTCGGTACTGCACAATCTGATGACAAATGCGGTTAAGGCCGTTAGAGGGCGGCAATCAAGGCGCATCGAAGTCACAGGATTCAGCGAGAACGGGGTGGCACATATTCAGTTCCTTGATACGGGCAGGGGGCTTGATAGAGGCAAATGGGGGGTAGTCTTTGAACCTTTCGAGAGCTATAGTGAACCGGATATCACGTTTGGCGCTGGAACAGGACTCGGCTTGAAGATAGTAAGAGACATTGCTCGGTCCTATGGTGGAGAAGCGCAATTCAGCGAACCACCTACTGGCTGGTCAACTTGTGTTGAAATCACTCTTCCGGCGGAGGAATAATATGGAAGTCAATGTCGTATATATCGATGATCAAAGCCACGAACTGCGGAAGTGGCAAGCTAAGTTCACGACCGACTCAAGAGCGGCCGGCAGATTCACGGTCAAGACCTTCAACCCTCCGAAGTCACCAGCAGATTACGATCGTATCAGCGAAGCAGCCCCGGAGCTACTACTGCTTGACTTCAACCTTGATATACCCGACGAGAACGGTCAGGTGATCGGTATCTCCGGGGTGACCCTGAGCACGGAACTAAGGCAGAAGTTTCGCGAGGTTCCAATCGTTCTGTTTACTAGAAAGAGCGTATTCAATATCCAAGACTACACAAGAATAAGAGAGACGTTGTCCAGCATCGACGAAATCGTCTACAAACAGGAAGTATTCAAGACCGATTCCACGACAGTTGATGACCTGTACAATCTAGCGATCGGCTGTAGGAGACTTAGAGACCAGACGAATAGGTCTTGGAACGACTTACTGAGGCTGCTGGGAGCTTCGCGGAGTGATTCAGACCTGCTCGAACAGTCAAACCCTCCGGTAGTTCCCAGGATAAGGTGGTCTGCAGCGGCTGTGGCATCATGGATTCGAGATATCGTGCTGACGTTTCCGGGAATACTGTACGATGCTCTCCATGCAGCAACGTTTCTAGGGGTATCTAAGGATGGCTTTCTGTCTGAAAGTGTTCAGAGTGCTTTTGCACCTGCAAAATACGCAGGTATCTTCGCACCGCCCGAGGGACGTTGGTGGAGATCAAAACTACAGACAGTCGCATATTCAATGATGAACAAGAGAGAAAGGGAGTTACTGGTGAGGCACGGGTTTCCAATAGCATGGGAGAGGAGCAAGGGGGTCTCGATTGACAGAGCGAAATGCATTTTCAGCGGAGAGTCTCCTGCCGACTGGGTATGTCATATTCTGAAAGAACCAGTTATGATCAAGTACTCACTATCCTATGATGCTGATGATAGACCAGCAGTCATGGACGAAGCAAGAGTGTCATTTGAAGCAGTCGGGACGTCGAATGATTTCGACGAGAGGCGTGTTGATGCTCTGGGACGAGAGTTGATTCCAGCTGTACGAAGAATGCTGAAGCCTGCGGGGTCAGCAAGTGCGAATTGATCAGTACGTGACAAATCTGACCTTTCTGGTCGACCAGAGATTCATAGGAAGGTTCCTTGCTCCGGGAAGCAAGCAGGTGCTACAGGAAGCGATCGCTGACCTGCGATCTCAACGCAGAGAAACCATATGGAGGTTTCGCGTTCCGAGAGAGCGGCCGCTCACCTTCAGAGAGAACAGTCGGAAACTGCAGGTAGATGTTGCAGCAGTAGTTGATGGAACGGGAGACCAAGTTACGCAAGTGTCAGCTCTACTGCGCGTGTGGTGCCTTGATAAGCGTCTTTGCTATAGAGAAAACTTAGACGCAGACCTGGTTGGAGCCAGATTTGAAGAGACTGGACGCCGAGTACTAGTGCGATTCCATTTTGAGCGTAGATTGGCAGAGACTGTAGAGCCAGAGCCAATGTATCATCTACAGGTAGGTGGCGTCCCTCTTGACGATGAAAACTGCTGGTTTCCGAAGCAGCTGGAAGTTCCCAGATTCCATTTTCCTCCTATGGATGTTGTCCTGATGTGTGAGCTGATCTTGGTCAACTTTTTCCACGAAGACTCCAGAGACCTAAGAGAGAAACCTGAGTGGAAGAGCCTGGTTATGAAGAGCCAGACCGCCTTTCAACAGAGCTACCTAAGTAAGTTCTGTTCTTGCGTAAACAGTACAACTGATACAATACTGGGCACCTTAATCTCATGAGGTCACGGAGCACGATAATGACTCACGGACAGTTTGGCGAATTGCCCACAATGGGCGACAAACAGACTCTCACCGATTACTCAGAGACCTTGTCCGATTGGTATGTCCGAAAGCAGCCTCTGCGTTATCGGAAGAATAGGGGGCAGTACTTCACCCCGAAGCGACTAAGCGAATTCATGGTACGGCTCATTGATGATATTCCTACGGGCAAAGAGCTAAGGATTCTGGACCCTGGTGCGGGAGTTGGGAATCTCGAGAGTGCGTTGTGTGAGTACGTAAAGTCGAAGGCCGGCAGGGTTCGTCTATCATTCGATCTGTATGAAGACTGCGAAGATATCATGCCTCTCCTGAAGATGAATATGCGGGCCTGTCGAGAGGTCACGGCTCAGCAAGGGCTTGACATCTCCTATAGCATATTCAAGACGAATTTCATCTTAGCACACGCTGAAGAGTTCAGCGGAGAACCGGGTGACAGGACACGTCCCGACGAAGCACTCTATGACCTGGTGATTTGTAATCCACCGTACTACAAACTCAGGAAGAATTCTCCCGAGGCTCTAGCCATGAGAAGAGTTGTGAAAGGCCAGCCAAACATATACGTGCTTTTCCTCGCCATGGCAGCAAAGCTGATGAGAGACGGAGGCCAGCTTGTTGTTCTGACGCCGAGAAGCTATTGCTCTGGAGACTATTTCAGTGAATTCAGGAAGTGGTTCTTTGACGTGATTACACCGGTGAGACTGCATGTGCTTGAGTCAAGAAGGTTGCTCACGACGGACTCGGTGCTGCAAGAGATGGTGATTCTAAAAGGAGTGAGAGGACGTGAAAGACTAGACACTATTGCGATAAGTATGAGTTACAAAGAACCTGATCAGCCTGCGCAGGTGGCTATAAGAGAAGCACCTTTCGATATGGTTGTTGTGTCCAAATGTCAAGATATCCGGATACGGATTCCGACCAATGCTATGGACGAACTGGTAGCCGGAGAAGTTGACAAACTCCAATATACGCTTACAGACTTGGGTCTCAAAGCCTCAACTGGACCAGTAGTGCCTTTCAGAGCAAGGGAGCACCTATTACATACGGTGGATGACAAGAGTGAGTTTGCCCCATTGCTTTGGATGGAGAGCGTAGACTTCGGCAGAGTGTCTTGGCCTCTATCCGCCAATAGGAAGCCGGTGGCATTACTCGTTGGGGAAAGAACCCACCGATTATGCATTCCGAACAGTAACTACGTGTTGATAAAGCGTTTCAGCGCTAAGGAAGGCAAGAGACGAATACAAGCTGGCGTGCTTCTGGAAAGCTGGCTTAACGTACGATTCATCGCAATTGAGAATCACGTCAACTACATATACAGGGCTGGAGCTAAGTTGACGGAGGACGAAGCATACGGTCTGGCTGCGGTGCTTAGCTCTACCCTCTACAATCTTTACTTCAACATGTCGAACGGTAGTACCCAAGTAAACGTTTCTCAACTACGCCAAATGCCTCTCCCATCGGCGGACGTGATAGTTGGAATAGGACAGCATGTCAGAGAGAGGAATATGGCTGAAGGCATAGCCAAACAGCGTTTCATCATGACGGCATTAGGGATTGCACCGGCGTTAGTCAATCACCTCCTTGATGATTAGTTGACGAGCCATATTCCGCCGAACATAGTTTGCTCATCTACCACTTCTGGCCTCTAGCTTCAACCCATACCTGCACTCGGATGATCCCCTGATCGGAGGTGTCAATGCGCTAGCTGAGCTAGCTTTGTTCCTCATTGCACAGAATGACGGATTGTCCATCGGCATTTACAGGACAGAGGAACTGTACCTTCGTGAATGTCATGGATTTACCGAAGCAATGACAGGGGGCAACAAACCTACTGCGCGTGCTACAACGAGGACCGGCGGCACCGGGCTCTGCCTCACCATAGTCCACTCGCCTATGCAATCAGGGCAGAATGGAGTATCATATCAGTGGCCTGACGACTCCAGGTTCATGGGGTTCACGTCATGATCATTAGATGGTTGATAATGGGTGTGGTTGGGAGTAAGCTCTATTCGATAGGACAATGATGGTGAACAGGGAAACGGCAGAACTGAAGATATTCTTTGACCGACCAAGGACATTTGAGACACAGAACATCCAACCACTAGCGGGACTCATAGGATTGTACTTCATCTTTACGGCAAAGATGAAGATCCAGTATCCATTCAAAAAGTCACGACTGCTATATATCGGGATGAGTGAGAAGAAAACACACAGTATGAGAAGCCGACTGATCGGGCACTTCGAAGGAAGGAGCAAGAACCTGGGACTAGTGAACTACCGCAAGGCCGAAAGACTGCTGTTCACATACATCAACTTCGAGATGCTTCACAGCTTATGGGATTACAGGATAGAAGACCTTGAGAATTACTTCCTCTTGGATTTTGTGGAAAAGTATGGAGTGTATCCCATCTGCAACAATAAGTCTGGGTATGAGATATTGGATAAGGAGCTAAAGGCTAGTTTTGTGATTGACTGGCCCTATTTTGAATAAACAGCCAATGCCAGGAGGTATGCAGAATGAGTGATGAAACGAAGAGTGGCAGGGTGGTAGTTGATGAGTTCTTCGCAGGGATTCGGGATGTCGAAGGGGTGGACAGTAGAGTAGTTGAGAAGCTGATCTCGTTACACAGTGCGAAGAGACTGACCGACACTAATATACGGAATGCAATGGAGCAACTGCTTCAAGAAGAACTCGGAAACATCGGGGAGCGAGATGGTGAAGATTAGATCGATCGACATAAGCGGGATCAGGGGCATCAGGCGATCTCCCCCGCTAGACCTGAACGGTAGTTCAGTCTTGGTGTTTGGTGAGAATGGCTCAGGAAAGAGCTCCTTGACTGACGCCATTGAGTGGTACTATTCAGACGGTATTCAGCATTTGGTCAGTGAGGAAACTGAGTCAACGAAGGGAAGAGGAGCGTTACGCAATCTACGCATTCTGGATGACGAAGATGCCTACATCGCGATTCAGTATTCCAACAGTACATTGGACTCGAAGAAATCCATGGACAGTTCATTCAGGACATCTAACTCCAACAGATCAGATGACTTCGATGAATACATGGTCGCCAGTGAGTCGGAGAACTTGATCCTTCGCTACAGAGACTTGGTTAGGTTCATCGTTGCCCCAAAGACCGAGAGACTTAAGACCCTGCAAAGCATTATAGGTTTTGCTGAGGTGGCCGACATTCGAGACCTGCTGAAGAAGTCCGCAGGACGGATTGCCCGGAATATCAAGTCAGCCAACTATGACAATCAGAAGAACGCCCAACAAGCAGTTGTTCTCAAGAACCTTGGTCAGAACGCCTATACCAACAAACAGCTCTTTGCGGGAGCCAATCAGTTGATAAGACCATTGAAACTTGGCAAGGCAATCAAATCGCTGCGGGACATTCAAGAGGCTTTGACGGCGATTGAAACCAAGGAAGATACAGGTCTACTTGAGCAGATCAGTTTCCAGACGAGAGTTGGAGAAAGCTTAGATGAAGTCGCTGGCAATGTTGATGCCATAAACGCAAGCTACGAAATATACCACAGGACCTATACGGCGCTTCGACAAGATCCAGGCAAGATCAGGAAGCTTCAACTCCTCGCCCTGCTCAAAGAGGGACAGAGCGTCTTGATCAACGATGTTGTACAAGACGATTACTGTCCTCTGTGCCGACAAGAGAAGAGCAAGATCGAGTTGATTGCGGAGTTGAATGAGAGGGTCAAAGAGTTGGAGGAGCTGGAGCAAGAAAAAGGCAGATTAGACGAGCGGGGGCGGGATTTGAAGGATGCTCTGGAGGTTAACATCAGTACGGTTGCTGGATTGCTGAGAGAGAGGGGTTTCAGAGAACAGCAAGACTCCAAGCTTCGTAACAAGGTTGTGGGCATAAGGACCGCTCTGCAGACGCTCTCCGATGAACTAAAGAAAGACCTGAACCACCAAACTCCGATTCAGGAACCGGGCAAAGTCGGTATTGACAAAGCGGTGATTTCGGCTCTTGTCAAGAAAGCGCAAGACACGGCAGCAGCGCTTATCCAGAGTAAGACGTCCAATATCCAGTTTCAGATCTACACCAAGCTGTTCCAATCAGTTAGCGCTTACAAGGAGTATCAGAGGATTGACAAAATGCAGGCACTGCTGACAAGGCAACAAGTGACATTTCAGGCTCTCTTTGCCGATCTCATCAGAAGACAAGAACAAGCCCTGAACTCGTTTCTGACCATGTTCTCCGCCAACATCAGTGATTACTATGCCGCAATGAATCCCGGCGAAAGAGTTGAGGACATCAACTTGGTTACAGTCAAAGACAAGAACGATGACTTGGTCGGGATCTCAATTGAGTATAGATTCTTCGATGAGACCAAGAAGGGGCCAAGCGCGTATCTAAGTGAAAGTCACGTCAACTGTCTGGGCCTCTCTTTCTTCCTGGCTTCTGTCAGAGCGTTCAACAAGGAGAATAGGTTTATTGTACTTGATGATGTGATTTCCAGTTTCGACAGGGCGCATAGAACAAGGTTTATTCAGTTGTTGACGCGCGATTTCAGCGAGTATCAGGTCTTGTTGCTTACACATGAGCAAGAATTCTTTGAGTTAGTATCCAGTGAGGTCAAGGGGAAGGGTTGGCTAATTCGACGGTTTGTGTGGTCAGAAGACAATGGATCGAGCATCGAACATGGAGTGGCAGATCTGAGAGAAAGAATCCAGAACAGATTTCGGGATAGGAACACTGACTCACTGGGCAATGATATGAGAATATACACTGAAAGAGTGATGAAGGAGATTGCCTGCAACATAGATGCTCAGGTAGCCTTTCGGTACAATGAACTGAACGAAAAGAGGATGGCTTCTGAGCTATTGGATGCTGTGCATAGTCGCATTTCAAGGAAAGGGAGTGGTTTGAAGGAGATAGCTGATATTCCCAGGTTGAAGAGAATGCCAATGTTCATTGCGAACATCGCTTCGCACGACAGCAAGTTCAATGCAGGTATTGAAGACCTGCAAGTGATGTGGGAAGGCATCTGTGAGACCATCGGGGCATTCTACTGCAACGACTGCGAAACGATCATCGCGACTAAGTACTTCGACAGTGTGGAGAGCGAAATCAGGTGCAAGTGCGGTAATCTGGCCTATGATTGGAGGGAGTAGAAACCGAAGGTTCGTGGTAATCTGGCCAAGACCGAAATCAGGCTCTGATGGCTGTCCGGGTTTCCGGGAACATCGCCCTGGAGTTACGCTCTATGACCAATCACCAGTTGATGCTCCCTGTCAACTCCTGACGCAGGCAGAAGGTTACCGCGGACAGGGGAACTGTGCCTCGAACTCGTCGAGGATGGCAATGAAGTCGCCGGGGAGGCGTCTTCTGGTTTCTTCGATGATGTTGTCGGGGATCACCTTGTGGTAGGCTTGGGCGATGCCGGCGGTCATACAGCCCAAGGTGTCGGCGTCTCCTCCCAGTGAGACGGCCTTTCTCACTGCGTCCTCGTAGTCGGTCGACTCCGAGAAGGCTATGATCGCCTCGGGAACCGATCCCTGGCAGGTTTCGTCGAATCTGTATGACGGGCGAATGTCATCGAGCGTCGGGCTCAGGTCGTAGTCAAACTCGGTCTCGACAAATGTCCGGATCTCGTCCTTGCTCTTGCCCTGCCTGGCCAGGAGGATGCAGGCTGCAACCGCCTGTGCGCCCCTGATCCCCTCGGGATGGTTGTGAGAGACCTCTGCCGACCGTTTGGCCTCGGCCAGGACCTTCTCCATAGTGTCGAAAGCAAAACCCACCGGGCTAACTCTCATGGCTGAGCCGTTGCCAAAGCTGTTGTATGGTGCCGGGTTCTGAGTGAACAGCCAGCTGAAGAACATGCCGCCCCAGCCGGCTCCGGGATATCGAAGCCCGTACTCCCTGAAGGTGGTTGTGTAGTCCTTACCGTGAAGAATGCAGTCCGCGACCGCTACGGTCAGGACGGTGTCATCGGTGAACGTCGATTCGGGCGTGAAGAGTCGGAAACCATAGAACTTGGTCCTCTCCCACTCATAGGCCGAGCCGATGATATCTCCAGCGATAGCTCCCAGCATTGTTGTGCTGCTCTCCGTATGGTTATGGAGGTCTACGTCTATTATCCCGCATTCCAGGGCTGTGTGCAGGACCCTGTGTTCAAGCTACTGGTTTCGAACCGGGTCAGGCGCTATCATGGCGGAACCGGCAGGTGATCTGACACACGTACAAGTCATCTGATGGCATTGCGCAAATCCAGCAGATCAGCCAGCATTCTGCCACGCTTTGAGATCTCTTTTGTCATGAAGTTCTGCGGCTTTCCCTGTGAGTAGTCCAACTCGCAATCGAACTGGTCATCCGTAAGGTCTATCACGCTGCCCTCCGCATTCTTCAGAAACCAGTGTGTATAATCGCCTCCCGTCTTCATCACATGGGGGCGGTATCCTTCTGGCGCCAGGTGGTGAAATACGACCTCCGCAACGACATAACAATAGCCGGTGGTGGGGCGCTCAGGTGTCCACTGATCCTTGTACTTCGGCTTCAACTGCTTGTTCCCAATCTGGCGTAGCGCGTCATGGAGTCTTTGCCTGCCAATCAAGTCAGTCATCTAACACCTCCCTAATGAGTTCTATGAGTCCGTGGTCTTGCAGCATGCTATGAAACCTTGGGTTGGCTCCAGACGCGTGCTGAATTGGCAGAACGTAGAGACTGATGCTGCCTAGCGTCAGTCTTGGGATCCTACCATTATTGACTATCCTGCTGATGTGCTCCGTAAGAGATTGTGGATACTCGGCCTTCACCACGTACCTGAAAAACGCATCCCGGCTTGCCTTGCCCATCAGCAGTAGTAACCTTGGCCCGATATGGTCAATCTCCCTTACCAGAAACCCCTTGCCCACACACGTCTCTAACTCACGCCTGCTTGGTTCTCTATCTCCGTTGCCTAGGGCATTCTTACCTGGGTAGCACTGCGCCACCTCCGTATTGTAGACTGTTACATATCCAGCACCACACGCATCGATCATAGCGCCTGAAGGCATCAGTATGGTCCGCTTGGGATAGACGGTTCTGCCCACCTTGTTCAGGAATCTCTCCAGGGCAACGCCTGTATTACCTAGACGGCCATCTGCTCGGAAGAAGTTTACTCCGCTCTTTCTTAGCTGATTGGCAGCTAACGCCTGTGAGATGATGAAAACATCACTATTCACGTTCACAGCACCGACAAGTCTCAGTGCCTTTTCTCTGTCCATCAGAGGACAGACAT
>PWZA01000004.1 GCA_003567655.1 Dehalococcoidia bacterium | reverse complement strand
GCGGGCTCAGCGGAGCGATGATGGCACCCATCTTGTATATGGCGGCAAAGGCCGACACCAGCCAGGGGTTGTTGGACATCTGCACCGCTACCCTGTCCCCCTTCTTCACCCCCAGATCCTTTAGCGCATTGCCTAACCGGTTGGCATTGTGATTCATCTCGACATTTGTGTGCCATCTACCCTCGAAGTAGAGGCTGTGATACTCGCCGAACCTCCTGATATTGTCCTCTATTCCTCTTCCGATGTTCATGTTGCCCCCTTCGCAGGAAAGCCGTCTGAGCTGTCACTGCGTACCGAATATGCCCGGGCTGCACCCGATACCGTAGCGACGTGTGCTGTCCGGGGATGATCCCTTCTACGCTGCCGAGTTCATCGCTGAACTGGCCGTCTGAAATAGAGCAGGAAGAGCCACACAGCGCATAGTTGCCACCCTTCCTCTCCCATTTCGCGCATGACATGCATCTCATTGAATAGATTGGCACACCGGCGACGATATTCCCATCTTGTCACTGACATCCCTCTGCGCTCTCCTTTCCCGTTTGATTGCCTGATACCGAACACGATCTAGCACGTCTGTCGGGGAGCGATCACGGTTTGATGCCCGTCTCGCAGCAGACCCCAGGTGACGAGTTCGGTGTCGGGGATGGCCATTTCCTCCATCACGCTGAAACCCATATGCTCATACAGACCGACGTTCTTCTCATCCATAGTCTCTGTGTAGCAAGGTAGCCCCTCCGCATCCATCCTTACCAGCATAGGCCGCAGAAGCTTGCCCGCATGCCCCTTGCGCTGCATCTCGGGCACCACACCGACCTGAAGCAAAAACCAGTGTTTAAAGGGGGCGTAACGCTTGTGCATCGCATCGATATACCTGCCCGGATGCGCCATCCCGGATGCTCCAGCCCTGCCTAAGGATATCAGGACCGAAAGCGGGACCGATCGCAGATTCCTCCAGAACGTCATGGGGAAGTGGTCGGATGTGATCCATGCGGCAATGCCCTCCATATGGGGAGACGTTGCATAGGCCTCGCCGTAGCGGATACCATAGTACAAGACCGTCTGACAGTAACAGAGGGCCGTCTCTCCTCTCTGTGTCTCATCCGTGAACGAATAGCGCAGCAAAGGATAATCGTGAAACGCTGAAGCTAAGACACCGGCTGCCCGCCTGACGTCTGGCTTGCCAAGGCGTAATAGGTCGTTCATCTATGGCAACAGAGCCTCCTGAGCTACTTCTTGATTTCCCAATACCGGCCCAGAATTCCGCTGCCCACCCAGCAGGCTATAGCTATGATTAGCCCGGTGAAAAAGCCGTATGCAGGCGTAAACAGCCCCACCAGGAGGACTATTAGCCCCGCCAGGCCGATAAGACTGACATAAGCTATCTTTGCATTTCTCGACATAATGTGAGACCTCCTTTCATCAATCGATTGTCTTAGTTCGTGATGCTTGCTCGTTACGGCCCGCAATCTACTGCGCAATTGTGGCCATCAACTTCACGAACCGCACCAGAGCACTGATCCCGAGAGCAACCGCAACGACGACAAAGATGATAGTCATCACTGATGGCATCATCCCGGCAACATAGTCATTCGGAAGTCCACTGAAGTCAAAGGGGAATATCGCTATTAGATTCACCATAACCGCCACGCCGATCGCGGCGAGCCCTATCTGAATGATCTCCCTCAAGGGATATCGCTCATAGATGATGAGAACAACGTAAGCGGCTATGGCTATCACCAGGGCTGCAGCCAGGATAGGCAGAAAGGTGAAATACGCCTCGGTCAGAATGGGCACTCTGATGATGCCTCCGCCCGGGTCTGAATAGTAGAAAGCTATGTATCTATGAAAGAGGGCGAAGAACACGAGAAGAAGAACGTTGAAAACGATTGCTATACTGTATCCAGCCACCCTGGTACCCCTGGAGGTGTCATCCCATCGTCTGTTGTCACGATTAACGCTCTGTTTACTGGATGTCAATGGCGGTTCCTCCTCATGCACCGATGCTAGCTCAGGGTTTTCACCGGTTTGCGAGAAACCCGTATCCTCTTCCTGTTCGTTTCCAGTCCCGGGCCTTCCCGTACGCCACTCCACAGGTAGCACTCCCTCGGCTACGAGACCGGCCAGCGGCAGCCTGTATAGCTCACCTTCATGCGCCTTGACCATCATGAACACCCACAGAACCAGAACCAGTATGCCAATGATAGAGCCGAACACAGCACCTACGAAAGGTATCCAGCTTACCATAACACCCAATACGCCAAGTGCCCCGAATGCGACGATTGACTGCAGAGCGTGAAAGCGGACGAACCTGTTCTCCTGCTCGATAACAAGGAATATGATGCCGGTAATCCAGAAGCCGAGATAACAGAGCAACCCGGCAGTGTTCGGCTCTAGCCCGGTGCTGGAACGTCCCCCTGTGACACGATCCCTTCGTTCAGCATCGATCCGCGCCTTTTCCTCCTCATAGATCTTACGTTTCTCTTCTGGAGATAGTTCCATGATGACCTCCTGAGAACATAGTAGCAACAAGGTGAACTGTCGTCAACGGACACCTGCTATCCATAGCGAACGTGTGAGTCACGGCGTGTCGCCCATCACGGTAATGGATATTGACGGTCTCAACCCTGATACGCTAGTATCCGAGTGGCGCACTGAAGGGACTGCAGACGTCCGATAGGCGGCACCGTATATGAGGCTCAAGTCCAGACCACTTGCCATACTGATAACGTTTCTGGCTATACTGATAATCCCAAGAGTGGCCGGCCAGTTGGCGACCTTATCGGGTGCGTGGTTCGGCGACATTGATCCTGACGGAGTCTACCTGTGGATTTCTGTGCACCACGTCTGGCAGTTGATAATAACAATCGCTTTGATGCTCATCTTCAATTGGCATCTTGGGGCCTGGGGATTCAACCTTGACAACCGTGAAACCAGTTTGCGTCATCTTAAACTGTTCGTCTTATATGCTACCGGCTTCTTCGTGATACAGGACTTGGTGCTCTATTTCGTGGCATCACCGGTATGGATCGACTTTCCTCTGACCCTGGAGAACGTGTTGGGCTATCTGGGCTTCCAGCTTCTGCTCTCAGGCACGTGTGAAGAACCTCTCTTTCGGGGGTTCGTCATGATTATGCTGTACCCTGGATTTACCGGCAGCCTCAATATCAAGAGCGTTGAGATTCCGCATTCCGGTCTGATTGCGGCGATCTTCTTCACGCTGGCTCATATTGGGTTTTCGGTATGGCCTCTTGACATTACACGTATCCACCCGCCACAGCTTGTATTGTCTTTCGTCATGGGAATCATCTATGCAATTATGTTCCACCGGACCCGTAGCTTGCTGGCTCCCGTTCTAGTGCACAATTACTTGAATTTTCTCTTAGTGGGGTTGAATATGCTATGGGTTGTGCTGGGTCAGTAATGCTCGGGTCATGAAGAAAGCATTCATCCATATTGGAATTGCCATCCTGTGCACAGCCATCGGATTTTCCATCTGGGCGTACGTGAATAACCTCATATTTCCGGCGAAGCCTGTGCCCTTTGAGCCGGAAGAGCAGTTCCTCAAGAGCTCCGACATGTTGCAGCCCGCTGAAATGCTGGAGGATTTCGCATACTTGGTTAGAACCATTGAGGATGTTCATCCCGACCCATATGGACGCATCGGGAAAGACGAATGGGAGCGCAACAAAGATACGCTGCGGGATTTATTTGCCAGCCCTCTGTCGGCGGCGCAATACTATTTTGCCGTGAACAGCCTGGTTACTTCCGCCGGAGATGCCCACAACATTTTGCGGTTCGAGGAAACTGACAGAGGTTTGCCCGTGACGTTCGAATGGGTCGAAGAGGGGCTCGTCATAGCCGAGGATTATGGACAGTTCCGGAAAGGAGACCTGATTCTGACGATTGGCGACCAGAGTCCTCGCCAGCTGCTTGACCGATTGGATGAGATAGTGTCTTCGGAGAATGTTTACAGAGTCAGGGACGAGTCTAGAAGACATCTGCGAAGAAGACTGGTCCTGGACCATCTCGATCTAGTCCAGAATGACTCCGTACTCTTCACTATAGAAAGAGGCGGTGAACTTCTGGAGTTAGCTGCGCAACTTGAGGTCAAGCTACCGGGTCTCAAGGAGAGGTCGGAGGAATTGCTGGCACGACGGCACGACTGGCACATAGACCTGGAGAACAACCTGGGGGTATTCAAT
Source organism: Dehalococcoidia bacterium (assembly GCA_003567655.1). Classification (GTDB taxonomy): domain Bacteria; phylum Chloroflexota; class Dehalococcoidia; order GIF9; family AB-539-J10; genus RBG-13-51-36. The sequence continues at coordinate 8,047 of PWZA01000004.1, read as the reverse complement.
ATCGTGGTCTGCGTGGACGACGAGGTTTTCAGGCAGGATGTCGAAGAGTTCTTTGCTGCCGTGAGGGGTAACGAAATCGAGAATGTGGTCATAGACGTGCGGGAAAACATCGGTGGGGAATCCAGAGTGGTGGAATCGTTTCTCAGACACCTGCCTGTTCAAAGTTACGCAAATTACGGCTCTACCATCAGGTACTCGAAGCAGGCGGCTGAAAGGGTGGGCATGAGGAGAACCCGGGGGACTTCAACCTTTTCCCCATCGACGAGGCGGATAGACCCGGTGGAGAATCCTTTTACCGGAGACGTCTTCGTCCTGATAGGAAACCAGACCTTCAGCGCGGGGAACTGGATAGCGGTTGTATTCTATGATAACGAGCTGGGCACGGTAATCGGCGAACCCACTGGCAATGCGCCGTCTTCCTTCGGCGACATGATTTCCTTCCAACTCCCGAACACCAAGTTTATCCTGGGTGTTTCATACAAATACTTCACCCGGCCCGACCCCTCGAATGACCCTGAGGATGCGCTGTATCCCCATGTACTCGTGAGCAAGACACGGGATGACATCATCAATGATACCGACCCGGTCATAAGGCGTGTCGTCGAAACGAGGAGCTCTCTATCAATGCCGCTTAGTCTGCATGCAGGTCATGGATCACATTGCGGGAGGCGGACTGCTACCTCGTGAGCCTCGTGAGTTTCTTCTGCACATCTAATGGAGTGCCCTGGGCCTTCCTCATCGCTGCAGCACTGGTCGGAAAAGTCCATAAACGTGTCGGCACCGTCTTCTTCGCGCCAAGCGGACCGGGCTGTTCCTGGCGGGCCCGGTACTGGCGCCTCTAATTCTCACTGGGGCGGAAAGGGGAGGATACCTGCGGCGAATAATCGATGTCAGGCGCATCAAACCCCGGTGGTATCTGGCGATCCTGCTGACACCGACCACTCTGGTCATTGCCGGCAGTCTTCTAGGCTGCTGCCGCAAATCCACGCCTCATCCGTTCTGCGGACAACCATATATCATATCCGACTGTCCAAGTCTTGGACTACGCCTCTAGAAACCGCTCGAATCGCTCCCCCTTCGCCTTGCATATGGGGCACACTTCAGGAGGGTACTTCCTTGCACAGAGATAGCCGCAGACCCTGCACCGCCAGACAGGCAGGGAAAACCGACAGCGGTCACCACGGCTTTCGGTTGTCCTCTCAGTTCTCCGGTCGGGAGGCGGCCTCCGCTCAGGTATACTGCCAACCTTGCTTTCGCCTCTTCGCACAGCATCGGAGACATACAGTGCGCAGTAACAGACGCCGTACTCATCAAGATCGGGATCTCGATAGTCACAGGGGCAGATTATATCCAGATCATCCTGCTTGTTTCCGGATGCAAGGCGGCAGGGACAGGCCCCGTAGCCATATCTCCGCTCGTTTATGATCAGGCTTCTTATCAGCCACTTGGCGAATCCCGTGTCGGTGTTCAGATGGTACCCAACAGCCTCCGCTTCTCTACTCAATCGCTCATAAAGATTATCAACTTCAGCTATGTCTACTTCGTCGCCCGTCATACTCGTAGTCTCTCCTTGATCTCCTGCTCATTATAGCCGACGATGCATTTCTTGTTGTCCAGAACAAGCGTGGGAAAGCTGCAGGCTGGATTCCACTCCTTTATCTTACGAACAGCCTCCTTCTTCTGGTCACTGTCAAGCTGATCCACATAAGCATAGCTGTACTCTATACCCAGATCGTCCAGGAGTTTCTTGGTTTTGTGACACCATCCGCATGTGCTAAGGGCGTAGAGCATGACCTCCCGGGACCTGGCGCCTGGCACGTTCACTATAGACATCCAATTGTACCTCCTCGCAAGAATGACGTATTGCAGCAATTATAGCGTCTACTATCCTGCATGGGAAAACGCAGATCACGGAGACCGTCTACACTAAACAGCTTTTATCACATTGCTCGGCCAGTTCGCTGTCAGATTGACAGTTCACGATTTGAAGGATACGATTGAACCAGGCATAACAGTGTGGTAACGGCGAGAATCTAATGCAGGCTGAACTCATATACAACCCCTCTGGCGGTCAGATGGTCATCAGGCACGAACTCGACAGTGTGGTTGCCTATCTTGGCCGCCATGGATGGTCTGTCGATTGTCTGGAAACCAGTGAGCCACTGGAGGCCACCGAGCTCGCGCGGCGGGCTGTTGAAAGGGGTGCCGAAGTGGTCATCGCCGGTGGCGGTGATGGAACTGTTAATGAGGTGGCAAATGGCCTGGTAAACAGCGGTGTCACTATGGGAGTGCTTCCCGTAGGCACAACCAACTCCTGGGCACTGCAAATGGGTATACCCGCTCTTAACCCGATGTTGCCCGGTGTGCAGGCGGCAAAACTGGTCGCCGGTCTCGAGGAAAGAATCGCACTAACCCTACCTGCTAACTACTATCGTAAATTGCTTCAGGATGCAGCCCGTGTGCTGGTAGAGGGGCAGAAGGTGGCTATCGATGTGGGCGAGGTTTCCGGGCGCTACTTTCTAATATCAGCAGGTATCGGCCTGGAAGCAGCCATTGTGAAGGCGATATCCAAGAAGGAGAAGAAAGCATTGGGATCCTGGGCCTACATACTGACCGCGCTCGGGTCCGCCTACCGATACTCAGAGACAGAGGTCATGCTTAAACTCGATGGAAAGCCGCTATCCGTCAACACCTCACTGATCGTCGTGACCAATATACAGCTTTATGGCGGAATGGCGGCAATAGGACCCAGGGCCTGTGTCAATGACGGCAGACTAGACGTCTGCATTCTGAAAGGAGATGGCTTCTTCACCTTCGTGCAGCATGCTATGAAGATACTGTCTCACACACATCTGAAGGATCCTAATGTCGAATACTATCAATGCCATGAGATAGCTGTTGAGGCGGCTCGCTCGCTGCCGGTTCACGTAGACGGCGAACCCTTTACCAACACCCCTGTAACCATTCGTGCCGTGCCATCATCATTGGAGGTCATCGTCCCTCAGCCGTTGTCAGGCAGCCTATTTAGAACTCCTGCCGGGACATGATGATCTTCGAACACATACGGTAGCCTATCCCTAAAGCAAAAGGGATGCTCCTTGCGAAAGGGCACGACAAGCAAATCCGAGCCGGAGCATAGTATAATTGGGCGATGGCGAGGGATCAGAGACCTCTGTTGCTGCTCTTCGACGGGCATGCTTTGGTGCACCGCGCCTTTCATGCGCTCCCTCCACTGACCCAACCCAGAACCGGTGAGATGGTAAACGCTGTTTATGGGTTTGCCAACACATTGCTCAAGGTGCTGGCTGACCTTACGCCTACCCACTGGGCCATCGCCTTTGATCGTCCTGCCCCGACTTTCAGACATGAGATGTTCGAAGATTACAAAGCGCAGCGCCCACCCACACCTGAAGAGCTAAAGAGTCAGATAAGGAGGGTTCACCAGTTAGTTGAGGCCTTCCACATACCAGTCTTCGAGGTCGATGGTTTCGAGGCCGACGATGTCCTGGGGACCTTGAGCAAGCAAGCCCAGGAAAAGGGGATAGACAGCATCATAGTCACGGGCGACAATGACATGCTGCAGGCGGTCTCGCCACGGGTGAGAACCCTTACTCCAAAGCGGACCTTTACGGATACGGTCCTCTACGACGAGCAAGAGGTACAGGACAGATATGGCATCAAACCGGCACAACTACCTGACTTCAAGGCGCTGGTCGGTGATGCGTCAGATAACATACCGGGCCTGCCGGGTTTTGGAGAGAAGACAGCCACCAGACTGCTTCAGCAGTATGAAACACTCGGGGATATATACAAGCACCTGGAAGACATAACTCCCAGCAAACTACAGGCAACGCTGCGAGAGTATCGCGACCAGGCCTTCCAGGGCAAGGAACTGGCGACGATAGTGAGAGATGCTCCGGTCGAACTCGACCTGGAGACCTGTCAGGTTAGCCACTATGACCGCCAGAAAGTCACAGAGCTTTTCCGTGAGCTTGAGTTCACTAAGATGCTGTCCAGGCTGCCCGACATGAATCCGGGTAACCCCCGTTCTTCGCAGATCACCTGTAATATAGTTAACGACCAAGAATCGCTGGGCCAGCTTGTGGCTGAGCTTCAGACGGCACAGGACCTGGCCATCGAGATCGAGACCACGGGTGGAAAAGCTATAGCAGCAGATGTGGTGGGAATTGCAGTATCGACGGCCAAGGGAAGAGCATTCTATATACCTGTTGGACATCAGGGTCTCAACCAGCCCTCTCAGCTGCCGCTGACCGATGTCATTGCCGAGCTCAAACCGATCCTGCAAGATACCGGCATAGGCAAGGTTTGTTATGACGGCAAGTATCTAGCGTCGGTCCTGGAGGGTCAAGGTGTAAGACCTGCCAATCTGCGTTTCGACTGCATGCTTGCCGCCTATCTCCTGGGGGAGAAGAACCTGGGACTAAAGGGGCTTGCCTTTAACAGGCTGGGCGTTGAACTGTCCGCAGCTTCCGAGCTAACAGGGCCGGCAAACAAACGCAGATCAATGTCACTGGTAGAGGTTAAACACATAGCCGAACACGCCTGCCCCAATGTCGGTATCCTCTGGGATCTGGAGAGCAATCTGGCCGCTGACCTGCACAGGCACGAACAGTCTTCACTATTCACCGACGTAGAGATGGCCCTCATCCCTGTTCTGGTGGCGATGGAAAGGCAGGGCATTCTTCTGGATACCGAGCTTCTCCGTCGCATGTCGTTGGAACTCGGGCAAGAAGTGCAGAGATTGGAAAAGGAAATCTATAACAGCGTCGGACATCATTTCAATATCAACTCGCCTCAGCAACTGGGCAGGGTGCTCTTCCAAGAACTCAAGCTGCCTCAGTCCCGCAGGACAAAGACAGGCTTCTCTACGGAAGCCTCGGTTATGGAAGCGCTAAGAGGAGTTCACCCGGTGGTTGAGTTGATTCTGAAATATCGACAGATCACCAAGCTTAAATCCACATATGTTGACGCTCTGCCGTCGATGGTGAATCACATTACTGGAAGGGTTCACACGACTTTCAACCAGACGGGCACCACAACTGGGAGGCTCTCCTCCAGCGAGCCCAACCTCCAGAACCTACCTGTAAGGGGAGAGACAGGAAGCAAGATAAGGAAGGCTGTCATAGCCTCAACCGGGCAATACCTTTTAGGCGCCGACTATTCCCAGATCGATCTCCGAGCACTGGCACACCTCTCTCAGGATCCCGGTCTCATCGATGCCTTTGCTCGAGATGAGGATATCCATACACTCACCGCATCAAGGATCTTCGGCATCCCTATCGAAGAGGTGACCCCAGAGATGCGCCGAAATGCCAAGACAGTGAACTTTGGCATTGTCTATGGCATGAGCGATTACGGACTGGAGCAGGCCACAAGCTTCAGCCGCGAGGAAGCTTCTCAGTTCATAGCCCGCTATTTCGAGGAGCATCCGAAGGTCAAGGAGTACCTTGAGGCAACCAAGGAGCAGGCTCGAGGATTCGGCTACGTGCAAACGGTACTCGGTAGGAGGCGATTGCTTCCTGAAGTGAAGTCACCGAATCGGATGATCAGGGAGGCTGCGGAGCGCATGGCCATCAATGCTCCTGTGCAGGGCACCTCTGCTGACATCATCAAGGTGGCTATGATAAACCTGCACAGGGAGATGGAGGCGCGCAAGCTGAGAAGCAAGATGCTGCTACAGATACATGACGATCTGCTCTTCGAGGTGCCTGAGAAAGAGCTGGAGGAGATGAGATCGCTGGTCGACGAACTGATGCCTGATGCTGTGGAACTGCGAGTTCCGCTGAAGGTGGACGTCAAGGTAGGCAGAAACTGGGCAGAGATGGGCTGACTTGATCTCGCGTACACAGATCGTCCCCACTCGTCCACGGTCCGATCGTCAACCATTGAGGGATGATATGCTGGATCACGCCCCATCCGGTAGCGCCGGGTAGAATTGCCCAGAGCGTATAGAGGATTGCTGGCTGCCATATGTACAAGCAACCCGCAGGTCATAGATTGGTAGATACTCTTGATGACTTCCTGCAGTACTGGCAGGATGCCTGTGACAAGACCGCGGAGCAGAAGATAGAGCTATGGGCAACGTCTTACATGCAGAAACACCCCGAATTGCTGCAGAGGCAAACAAGAGACTACGAAGAAATGGGCTACGAGTGGAGGGAGATTGCGAGAGAAAAGGTCTTCTCCAAATTGGACGACTATCTTCCTCTCATGCGAAACGCAAGAGAGAAGCTGCTCCACGTCTGTGGCTCTACTTATGGAGAGGCTGTGGAGGCACTCGGACTCGACTTCCCCGTTGCTTTTGTGATCTATGTCGGTATCGGGTGCGGGGCCGGATGGGCAACGCAATACCAGGGTTGTCCCGCATGTCTTCTGGGCCTGGAGAAGATCGTCGAACTGGGATGGGGCTCTGAGGAGCAGCTGCGCGAACTGGTGGCTCACGAAATAGGACACCTTGTCCATATGAGTTGCCGGGATGAATTCGAGGAATTCGAGACGCACGAAGAGGATCCCCTGTTTCTTCTGTACAGCGAAGGTTTTGCCAAGAGATGCGAATATCTCATATTAGGGCAGGAGAGATGGAGTCAGGCCGACAGCGAGAACTGGCTCCTATGGTGTCGAAGCCACAAACAACGGCTGGCAAAGGAATACTTGGACAGAGTCGATAAACAGCAGCCTGTGAATGACTTCTATGGAGACTGGCGCGACGTGCTGGGGCGGAGTCAGACAGGATACTATCTTGGCTGGACATATACTCTCTGGCTAGAGGAGAAATACAGCATAAGACAAATAGCTGAGCTTCCGCGCGAGCAGGTAATAGAAGAAGCAAGGCGATACCTTAGCCGCTTGGCGATGTCGACTTCGTCCGACAACCGATAACGGACCGCTCGTGATGAGGTGAAGGACCCAATAACGGATGCAAGCACAGTATCGTAGGAGCCAGACCCTCTCTCCTACCGCTGCTTTTCAACTGCGTGGATCATCGCCGCACCCTGGCAGACAGAGCACGTCGGGTGGAGGGGTCAACGAAAATGCCTGAACTGCCTGAGATCGAGACGATCAAGAACGAGCTTTCGCCCCGGATTACGGGACAGTGCTTCACCGATGCTGTCATACTCGATCAGAAGATACTGGCAGGCGGCTCAGTTGACGAGCTTCGCGACGGCTTGATCGGGCGCTGTATAGAGACACTGGCACGGCGAGGGAAGTACCTCATTCTCCATCTATCAGGCGACGTGTCACTGATTATGCATCTCAGAATGACGGGCGCTCTGCTTTTGAACCCGAGCGAAATAGACAGCTATGCACGAGCAGTCCTTGTTCTCGGTAATGGTTGCCGTTTGGTCTTCAGAGATCAGCGCCGGTTCGGGTTGATCTGGCTGGTCGATGATGCGAAGACTGTGATAGGTAGACTGGGCCCCGAGCCCTTAGAACAAGATTTCACCCCGGACCTTCTGGAGCAGAAATTGAGCCGGCGTCACATCCCGGTAAAGGCAGCGCTTCTTGACCAGCGAATAGTGGCAGGCATAGGCAACATGTACGCTGATGAGTCCCTCTTCGCCGCCCATATTCATCCGCTGAGAAGAGCAAGTGAACTATCCGCCGAGGAGGTGTGTAGGCTGTATCAGTGCATCTGCAGCATACTGCGGACGGCCATAGAATGTAAAGGTGCCAGCGTAGATACCTATGTACTCCCTGATGGTGAGGCAGGTACCGCTCACTGCGAATTCAAGGTCGCTCACAGAGGGGGCAAGGCCTGCGCTGTTTGCGGCGGCATAATCGAGCGGGTACCAATCCAGAACAGAGGCAGTTACTTCTGCCCCGGGTGCCAACCTCTCTGCACTGATCAACCATCAGCATAGTCCAAACCAGGAGGCTTCATTAGCGGTCGGTGCTTGTCATAGCGCTCACGGCAATGCCTTTCTTACAGTTGTAGGCTGCTGCCCTTCTATTCGTTCATGGCATACTCACCGTTCAAGACAGATACATATCTCTCCCAAACCCACTTGTATTGCTCGGGATCAGG
>PWZA01000095.1 GCA_003567655.1 Dehalococcoidia bacterium | reverse complement strand
GATGAATACACCATGGGCGACGGGCGGCACATCTACCTTCTGGGCGAGGGCAGACTGATCAACCTTGCCGCCGCCGAGGGACACCCGGCCAGCGTGATGGACATGAGCTTCGCCAACCAGGCCCTGTGCCTGGAGTATCTTACCAGGATGACGGGCAAGCTTACACCTGATGTCTATCCCGTTCCCGAGGACATCGACCAGGAGGTAGGCAGACTGAAGCTCGCCTCCATGAACATCAAAATCGACTCCCTGACCGAAGAGCAGAAGAAGTACCTTGAGAGCTGGGAAGAGGGAACGTAGAAAGGAGTAAGAATGCCGAACAGTTTTAACCAATCCGACTGCTATCTGGCGACCGCGGAGTGTGTGACAGAGGGGCATCCCGATAAGCTATGCGACCAGATATCAGACGCCATCCTCGATGCGATGCTGGCACAGGACCCATTCGCGAGGGTGGCCTGCGAAGTGTCTGTCGCCATGGGCATGGTTCTGGTCCTGGGAGAGATCAGCTGTGAATGCTATGTAGAGATCCCCGAGCTCGTGCGACAGGTCATCAGAGACGCAGGCTACACGAAACCGGAATACGGTTTCGACTATCGGACCTGCGGGGTCCTCGTGTCGGTGAAGGAACAGTCCGGCGACATCGCGGCCGGGGTTGGCGAGTCCCTGGAGACCAGAACCGGAGAGGCAACCGACGAGGTCCTGGACAGAACCGGCGCCGGTGACCAGGGCATGATGGTCGGCTTTGCCTGCCGGGAGACTCCGGAACTCATGCCCCTGCCCATTACCCTGGCGCACAAGCTGTGCCGGAGACTGGCTGAGGTAAGAAAAGACGGAACGGTGCCTTACCTGAGGCCCGACGGCAAGGCCCAGGTAACCATAGAGTACAACCGGGGCGTGCCGGGGAGAGTGGTCTGTATCGTCCTGGGCGCCCAACACGATCCCGGTGTGGATCACAGCGTTATCGAGCAAGACCTTGTACAGAATGTGGTGAAGAAGGTGATCCCGGTCGAACTGCTGGACAACGAGTCTGAATACTACATAAACAGTGCCGGGCAATTCGTCATCGGCGGACCGGTCAGCGACACCGGTTTTACCGGTCGCAAGATCATAGCTGACACGTACGGCAGTGCCTGCGGACACGGCGGGGGCGCTTTTTCAGGCAAAGATCCTACCAAGGTAGATCGCTCCGCCGCCTATATGGCCAGATATGTTGCCAAGAACATAGTCGCCGCCGGACTTGCCGATTACCTGGAGCTTCAGGTTGCCTACACCATAGGTAAGGCCTATCCTTTGTCTCTGTCAGTTGAGACATTCGGCACCGGCAAGGTTGCAGATGAGGTCATTTCGGACCTGATCGACAAGCACTTCGATTTTCGCCCCGAGTCCATAATGAGGACGCTGGAATTGCGGCGCGCCATATATCGGCAGACTGCTTCATACGGGCATTTCGGCAGAGTGGACATCGATCTGCCATGGGAGAGAACGGACAAGGCGGAAACCCTGAGAAAAGAAGCCGGGCTCTAGATGCTCTCGATAGTTATATCGTCAGCATCCCTACTCTCTTTGCCCGTATCAACCAGTGCTATCGTGCGTTCGCCGACGTAATACGTGGATGACCAGGAGGTAAACAGGGTAAGGCACCTCTTATCGTACATCAACTGCGGGGCGTCAGGCTGGTGTGACCTTATGAGCACCTTCTTCCCCAGGCGGGACATCATCTCCTCGAACCAACCGCGCCCGAACTGAGGCCTCCCGGTGAAGGGGTCGGTGCCCAGATCTCCTCCTTCCCTGTCCTGCCAGTCTCCCCATGTCAGTTGATGCCACTCAGCGCTGCCCGGCTCAATCCCAGCCATATACTCCAGACCTGCCACATCGGGGAGTGCTGCGTGTACAGCGATGATCCCGTTTACGGTGGAAGCCGCAAGCGGTAGAGCAGCGAGAACTTCACCGTATCGATCGCGAAGCCCAGCTTCCAACCCTTCCCAGAAATCGGCAGGACTAAAACTCTTCAGAGCATACCCCTCGTGATTCCCCATAAGAAGGTGAAGGATGTCGGGGTGCTTGATCTTCTGCTGCAGCAGCAAGTTGATGTTCTGCAGGGAGGCCGGTCCTCGATCCACATAGTCCCCCAGGAAGACGAGCTGGTTTTCAGGCTTGAGGTACCTCTCGATTATCCGCTCTGTGGCCCCGGTATCACCATGAGTATCGCCGACAAAGACCACCCTGCTCGCCTGCAGAGACACCAGTCTGTCCCTCCCGGCGAGGCCAGTCTCAACCTCGTTCAGCAGCTCGAGTATCTCGTTGTCGGTCATAGCTCGAAGCCCCTTGCTTCTGCAAAGTATACACGTTAATCGGGAGAAACGCCCTCGACAAGCCAGTCATTTGATCAGTCGCCTCTCGTCTGAAAGTCTTACTCCGATCGACTGATGAGCCGCATCCCGGTCGACGATTGTCCCTGCTGCAGCGCTTTTGCTATGATGCGGGTATGAAGACAGGGCTGGTGTATGACCCGATCTACCTGGAACATGACACCGGTGAGCACGTTGAGACCTCGCAGAGGCTGATAGCGACCATCTCCCATCTCGAGCAGACGGGAACAACGGACAGGCTTACTATGGTCTCTCCACGTCCTGCATCAGTGGAAGAACTGGAGATGGTACACTCTCCGGATTACATCTCTTACGTCAGGGGCAAGGCAGAAAGGGGTGGAGGATGGCTTGATGCGGACACCATAGTCTGTGACAGGT
>PWZA01000201.1 GCA_003567655.1 Dehalococcoidia bacterium | reverse complement strand
TCAACGGCATCCTCATCATCCCAATCATCCTCGTCACTATCCAGATCCAAAACGTCGATCAAACGCTCAATCGCATCCTCGAAGGAACCCACCGCCCCCTGCTGGCACAGCACCCCTTCAATGGCTGCCGATTGGAAGTTTTCCTCCGCCTGCATGATGACATCAAAGAACCGCGACTCATCCGTAATCCTGCACTCCTGCTGCCAGCGTGCCAACGCATCCTCCTGCTTGATCGCACCGTCTCCCGCATGCCTGTCCCCGCGCATCAAATCCCAAACCCGACGTACGATCCCCTTGGACTGGGCATCCATGGACAAAACCGAAGCCGCCCGAAGCAACGGCGTCGCAACCTCCTCCGAAGCCGCAATACTGATTTCATGATACATAAACGCCCGCATCGCCATGGCGCAAACCGCAACAGAACTCGGATGCGAACCGGAATCGAGCAAACGCCCCGTGATTGCCAACATATCCTCCTGATAATCGTAGACAATCGTTGTTCGTTCATCATGCCAATCCTCCAGAAGCAGATGGCGCGCGCAGTCGCAAGCCATCTGAAGCGAAACCGCCGGATGCGCCGCTGCTTTGACCAGGCAACGCAACAAAGCCGGCGTGGCAAAACCAATTTGTGACCGAACCGGTGCATCGGCAAAAAGCAAAAAGTCGCGCACCACGTTGACAGGGTCTGTATGCAAGGCACGACGGATAGAAGCCGGTAATCGCGAAATCTTCACTGATTCGCGACTCAGGATGTAGCAAAACAGAGCCGTCAACCATGGGTGGTCCAGATCAGATAGCACAACCCCGCTCTGGCGCTTTTGCTTGTTTCCTTTCGAACGAAGCCACAGCATCGAGGCTGCCTGACAACGAACAAAAGGGATGCCACTTTGCAGCGGCACCTCGCCCAGAACCTTTAACTTCATGAACGGCACATGATTTTCAAACGCTTCAAACATCTTGGTGAAAGCAACATCCTCCAGAAGACGACTGCACAGCTCGCTCGTTCCCGGCAGCTCAGCCAGCAACGCCAATGCTTTCTCGCACTCCTTGAAATGCCGCAAATCAGCCAACCGCCGGATCTTGCGCTCCCAGGCAGGCGGATCAGCCGGAAACGCCCTGACCTCGGCAGACACGGCATGATACGTGTGTTCATACTGCTCCGCCCACCGCCAGATAGCATACGCTTCACGAACCGCCGGCCAGCAACCGGCCGCCTCCCGGCACAAGGATTGTATCGTGGTCAGATCAACCCCGCCTGCTTCATAATCTTCCCACGGCAACAAGTCCGTATGCTCCGCTTCACGCATCCGCTTGAGAAGTTTCGCGCGTTCCAACAACAACAGTGCCCGTTCCTGTGCGCCCCACCCTTTGTGCCCCAGGGCACGTACCAAAATATCGTCCAATACAATTCCAGACACATCCGACAACACACCGCACACACGCGTATAAAGCAAAGGGATCCCCGCCTCTATGGCCGCATCAAAAAGCATGTCGTCCCGGCATTCCCTGCAAACCGATGCAAACACAAGGTTGGCAGCAGACTGCCGCCTGGCAAGCAACAACAATTTCAGCAATTCCTGAAAGCGATTGCAAAGCGCTTTACTTGCCCTACCCGTCCGACATTTTTTCACCTCTTTAGCCAGAGACTCCGCCGCCGCACGGCAATCCGCCTCGGAGATGCTGGTCTGAGCGGACAATTCCGTCCCCGCCAAGGTCTCCATATCCTTCTCCGCGCAAGCCCGCAACATCGTGCCCAGATGCGCGGCAGGCGTCCCCGCCATAATCCGGGCCAGAGCAGCATCCCTTTCCGCTGTCCGCCCTTCCCATGACGCCAAATTCGCCTGTGCAAACAAACGCCAGTCCACAAGCACCGACCTTCTGCCGATTCCGGCAATCCGTTCTCGCGCCGATTGCACCAGCCCGCGATCCGTATCCTGCAAAGCGTCACACACAGCACGCGCATCCGCCGCCACGGAATCAACCGGACAATCAAGCAGATCATCCGGCGCCACAAGCTCCCGGCGCAACCGTTCCCGCCAGGCTCCATCTTCAAACAATGCCGCAAAATCAGGAATCAACCCCATTCGCACTTGCAAACTCAAGGAAACATGCTTGCATACCTCCGGCTCCTTCGCAGCAAAAGAACGCATATGATCAACAGCCGACCCCGTATGACCTCCATCCAGCAATTCGCGTGCATAAGCCTCATGCGCTGCCGCCACTAACTTTCCCCGCCGCTTTGGCGATAGATTCTCTTCCGACTTTAACTGCCGCGCCAGCACCACACTGCGCCGCCCGCGCAACTGCAACAACGCAGCCGCCAACTCATCCGTAACGGATGCAAAACCAGCGACGGCAACACCTTGCTTCGGTTGCGCCGAACGATGCGGCTTCTTTTTCTTCTTCGAACGCTTTCCCATAAAAACCCCCGATCACGCCAAAATCAATAAGCACCCACACCAAACAGCACAGTCCGCGCGGTTTGCAACACAATACTAAGATCCATGATCCACGTGTGATTGCGCAAATAATAGATATCCAGAATGCACATCTGATGAAAGTTCAGATTGCTGCGGCCCGATATCTGCCATAAGCATGTCAACCCCGGGAGGCCTCCATGCCGAATATAATGCCAATCCTCTTCATACTTCTCGAAATCACGTTCCGGCAAAGGACGCGGCCCCACAATGGCCATCTCTCCACGTATCACGTTAAACAATTGCGGTAACTCATCCAGGCTGAACCGAC
>PWZA01000110.1 GCA_003567655.1 Dehalococcoidia bacterium | reverse complement strand
TCTGAGCGGACATCGTGAACCAGTAGACCGGGCTCGCTATGACCCAGGCATCCGCTCCTATCAGCTTCGGGTATATCTCCTGCATATCGTCATTGATTGCGCATCCTTTGCTGCCGGGCTCTTTGCAGGTGTCGCACCCTCTGCAGGGAGCGATCCCCAGGTACTGGAGGACCAGCGTTTCCGCATGCGCGCCGGCCGACTCCACCCCCTGAGCAATCCGGCCCGCCAATATAGCGCTGTTCCCATTCCTGCGCGGACTGCCCAGAACAACCAGTACCTTCATTATCTCTGCTTTGTTCACCAATCTCCTTACCTCCTCAATGACGCTAAAGACTCATGACTCGCCGAGTCTGCAGTGATCAGGCCTGCCGTCTACAAAGACTCTCCAGTATCCGATCGAGCAAGCCCGCCACGGATTCGCGCTTACTCGACCACTGTGTACTGACCCTCACCCACCCCCAGTTCGTGTCTAAGCGCCGTGGCAACCTGTGGCAATTCCCAGGGGTTGGCAGGGATGTAATTGGTAGCCCCGTAGTCTTGGAGCACCTTCATCGCCTCAACATCGACAGCGATGAGGTCGCCGGAGGCAATCAACAGGCCTGGCTCCACCGTTTCGCCCTTGTTCGGTCCGCCGGAGACGAAGGCTTTCCGCCCATCCATGATTATCAGGTCAGGCAGCCAGCACAGATTCACTTCAGCCACCTTCTCCTGTAGATGGCTAACGTGAGCACCGCGTCGTTGCCCCGGCGCGATAAAGCCGAAGGCAAGCTTGATGGCGCCGGAGAAGGCACCTATGCTGTGAGTCTTCATGCACGGTAGATAGACCAGCCTGTCAGCCTCGTAGGCTGAACGGGGCATTACGGCCTCGCTCAGAAAATCCCCTCCGACACTCATCCTCACCCAGGCAACGGATCTGTCATCGAACGCTATAAGCTCAACGCCCAGTCTTCGGGCCAGTTCAGGGACACCTAGTTGCTCGAAGACCTTACTGGTCGGTCGCCATAAGCCGCCGGAGCTCTCACCAATGGTGACCTTAGCCCCCACGTCCAGCAGCAGTTTCACCACTACCTCAAGGAAGGCCAAATCCGTTGAAGCCGGAAACGGGTCCGGGCTGTTGAAATTCGGCTTAACAAGAACGCGGTCACCCCTGCCGATGCCCTTCTCCAGGCCACCCAGCAATGTTATTGACTGCTCGACGGCTGCACGGATGTCTCCCCGGGCCCTAACCATCGATACGACCGGCCGACCATTCTTCATCCAGGCGTTGCTCCTGTACGGCTTGGGCTCCACACGCGGAATGCCCCTCGGTATCCTGTCCCCAAGAAAGTGGTAGACTCCTACGATCCTATCGGCAAAAGAGGTCATCTGGCATTTCAAGCAGATCCGGACAGGTGATATGAGTATGATCTGCTCAGCCCATTATGCCGAATTCACTGTTCTCTGTCCATCCTCCCGCGCCACCTCGGGACAGCACCTGCTACATGATGGCCAGAATACAACGTCCCGCATAACCACCCAAGCGCGGACCACTTGATCCACAACAAGGCGAGCTTGACCAGCAGCAGACTGAAGGCTAGAATTCCTGAGTGTGGAGCGAACCGGGAAACGTTGGGTTCATCCGGAGTCGCCACACGGGACTGCGAACCGGGGGTGCAGATCATGCGGAAGACAATATCAGGCGTGATAGTCGAGTGTACTGAGGGTGACATAGCCTCACAGACAGACATCACAGCTGTCGTGAATGCGGCAAACGCCCAGCTCAGGATGGGTGGCGGAGTGGCAGGGGCCCTTCACCGCGCTGCCGGCCCGGGACTCAGCGAGGAATGCCATCCCCTGGCTCCCATCAGACCGGGTGAAGCGGTAATCACCGGCGGGCACAACCTGCCCAACCGTTATGTTATCCACTGTCTGGGACCGATCTACGGCAGGGACAAGCCGGAGGATGAACTTTTGGCCAGATGCTATCGCAACGCGCTGCAGCTTGCAGATGATTACAACATAGATTCCATTGCCTTTCCCGCACTTTCCACCGGTGCATTCGGCTATCCTGTGGAGGATGCTGCCGTTGTCGCATTCAGCGCTATCGTGGAGACTGTACCCAAGCTAAGGAATGTGAAAAGGATCCGCTTTGTGCTCCACAGTGACGACGACCTCAAGATACATGAACGGATCCTCTCCGGACTGTAGATTCCTGTAGTACCATGCCTTAACGAGTGCATTGGTGCCGCCATAATCGTCCGGAATGCGAAGCCCGTGGCCGTATCAGGCATACCGACCGGTGAGCATTCCATGAATCGATAACAGAACTCCACCCCTTCGAATGGTTCCATACAGGATGGAGATTGCCCATAGACCTGTCTCTCATCCTGACTCCATTGATCTCGGGCATATGGTGCTGAACCCCCGGACCGCAAAGGGAGCACGAACCGTGTTTGAGCAGGCTACGTCAATGCTGATAACATAACAGGACCACTATCGGATGATGAAGCAGACACACACGGATCCGACACCCATCGAAGACGGGCAACAATCCAGCGATATCGAATGGCGCGAGGGATTATGTGGTATATGCCCGGCTGGCTGCTGGGTGAAAGTCGGCCTGGCCAACGGTAGGCTGGTTGACATCAGAGCCGACGAAACCCACACCCTGGGCATGATCTGCCAGCGCGGCAGATACGCGCCGCAGATAGTCTATTCCGATCACCGCCTTAAACACCCCCTGAAACGCACAGGAGCCAGGGGTTCGTACG
>PWZA01000231.1 GCA_003567655.1 Dehalococcoidia bacterium | reverse complement strand
TTTAAGGGTTAGCTTCTTGTGTAAGATGTTTTTGATTTCGCTTAGGCATTGGTTGTAGCCAAAGTTTTCTACGTCTGGAAACGAAGCTATTACATCTTGAGCATTAGCACCTGTCATTCCCTTCTCCTCCGGCAACGCCTCCTCTATCTCCTTGATAGTGGCTTGACGGGTTTGGTCTACAAATCTCCGTATCGCTTCTTGGATTTCCTTGCCCTCCTCGTCAAAGCCGACGTGAGAACAGATGTAATCCCATAGTTCTTCTTGGTTCATGTGGTCTCCTTAGTTAATGTTCTCCGCTGTTACATCAAACGTTAAATCCCCGAAGTCCTGAAACGCTTCTCTGACTTCCTTTTCTTGTTCGGGGGTTAGTTCGTTGGTACGGAAGGTTATTCTCATGCCTCCGTCTTTAGAGAATGAAGCCCCTGTGAGTTGTGCTGGTACCTTCATACTTCCTCCTTGAATAATTCATTATATAAATTAGAACGCTCTTCTAACTTTGGTTCAAGTTCATCGGCTTTGCGCTCCATTCTATTTACCGCAGACATCATCTCAAATAAGTTGATGTCATCTTCCAACAAGCTTCCCATGTCCTCAAGCATATCCGCTAAGTTTATGAACAATTTATTGTCCATTTCTATTAACCTGCGGAGTTCGCCGTTTTCATGGTTTAGAGAATCGATTTGTCCGTTCTTACGATATATGGATACACCGCCACCGACTATAATCAACCCTACTAATATTCCTGCTATTAAGGATATATACTTTTTCATTTGTTCTCCTTTCCTTTTTTACGTTTATAAATTGATATTCCCCCTGCTACCATTGAGATGATGAACCCTACAAACAGTATTGTGTCAGCCATATCACCGAGTGCATTTGAGGTGATCATGCCAAACACTATTGCTCCTACCCCTGCCCAATATATTCGCTCTATTGTTTCTACTTTCATAAGTTCTCCTTTCTTTAATTTAATAATTATTCTCCGAATGGAATATCGTTTATATCCACTTCTTCTGATGTATCCACCTTTGAAAAGTGTATGACGTTATACAGTTCGCCAAATGCCTTTTCTCGTTCGGTATACATTAAGACCTCTTTGCCTACCCATTGATCCATGTCGTCGCCGTGTATTCGTGCGATCTCTTTGGCACGGGTTTTGTTAAGACGCACGCCACGCTTCTTGTCTTCAAAGTAAATTGAGATGACTTCTTCTTCGGGCTTGTCGGGGCGGACTTTGATCATTTCAGTTTTCACTTCCTTGATTTTAACCGCAACGTTTTTGCCTATAATCTCATCACCTGACAAAAAGTAGCTTGGAAATACTTCACTTACTTTCATTGAATATCACCTCCTTATCTTGCTTCTCTTTTGTAAGCGAAACAATCTGATCCAGTTCATTCGGTGTAAAGTATTTTTCTGCGCCTCTCCAGATTTCCATATTTGCATCTGTGAGGTTTTTCCCTGTTGCAATCCGCTTTAATACGCGGTTCATTTTTTCTACTTGCGGTCTGAATTCGTCAAAAAAGTCACCCTGATTTTCATAGTTATATAGTAGCTTTAAGTAATCGGAATACCGCACCTTCCAATTATCGCTGAACCGCATGAATTCTGAATTGAATACGATCAATGGCTCAAGCGGTGGTTGCTCATCTTTTTTAATCGCTTCGGTTATGACCTCAATGTGCCTTTTGTATACCTTTTCTATCTCTTCATCATCACGCCGTATCTCAATCTCTAACATTCGTAAGTCATCTTTTGATATATACACGATATGACCTACATCCATGCCTGTTGCTTTAAGATAATGAAAGAGCTGTAGCACATGGTTATCGCTTGCGGTTCCGCTTCGCTCGTAGTTTTCAAACATGAATGCCGAACATGATTTGACTTCCAAAATTATATCTTCAAGACCGTCGGGGTACTTGGTGGATAAATGCTCAACGATTTTCCTTCCGCCCTTTACAAAGATTTCAGGCATGCCGACCTTTTCCAGATAATCCAATTTTGAAGGATCGGGTACGCCTCCTGCCGTGAAGTCCAGTTTTCCCGTTACCTCTAACAGCCCTGGATATTGATAGGAAAGCCAGTCCTGTTTCGTTTGCAGGATACCAGAACGGGTAAGGACTAATTCTACGACCCATTCCATAACATTCCCTGCTTCAAACTTTCTTAATGCTCGGCAATCAGGCGGATTAGTGGGCGGTACGCCTTTTAGCTTAAGGAATAGATCGCAAGGACTTTTGCCAAGTTCACTCGCCCACAGGTTAGTACGGGGCTTTACAGGGCGTTCCTCACGGGTTTCCAGAGCGAGGTTCCATGCGTTATGAAATGTCCAGCTCATTTGTCCTCCTTGTTTCTCCAGACATAGTCCAGAAAGTCGATTAAGGTTGTAAGCTCTACATAATTTTCAATGTTTGTACCCCGTGTTTCGTCATATTTAACATGGTCCGAGACATATTCCGCAGCTAATTGATATAACTTTTTCATGCTTAGGTTACTCATGGCTTTGATCCCTTTCACATGGATCGTATTCTTCGGGGAATTCGTCATGCCCTGCTTCAAATTTCTTAATACATTCGTCGGAACAAAATGCCATGCCGTCATGGGGTGCTATCTCCTTTCCGCATACATAACAGTTTTCGTGTTGAAGGTTTACGCCTGGGGGGAGGTTATTCATGGCAGTCCTCCTGTAATCTTGCAGCAGCTTCAGCCACATCTAATTCTTTATCTTGCTTGTTATATCGTTCAACAAAGT
>PWZA01000169.1 GCA_003567655.1 Dehalococcoidia bacterium | reverse complement strand
CATCGATTTCGTTGCTGCCCTGGGACTGGGTTGGTTCTATGCAGCGTTCACCATTGCCTTCCTTCAGTTGAGCAGTGGAGCGGTGTCTGCCACGGGTCCCGAGCCGGATGCAATCGAGGCACAGGTTGCCGATTGAGATTGGCGGGAGCAACTCATTCTATCCAGAATGCGTACAGGCGCGTGCGCAGTTGACCGGGCTGCCTTAGTGGGCCCGGGGCCTTCCATCACGATTCAGGGCGAGCCAGTTCAGTTACCATGAGTTCCAGAGCCAGTCGTTCTCCGTACTTGCCGGTCTTGATGGCCAGGTCTGTTTCCAGTAGTTTTCTGTAGGCCCGCTTCACCCTGCTCAGGTCATACGCTCTGGCCTGGCGCAGTGTCTTGTCCACGGGGTAGCTTGATCTCAGGCCTAGTCTTTCCTGGATCTGCAGCCGGGATAGTCCCGGTTTCAGGTCTGTGGCCAGGGCTATGAGACGGAACTGTCTGGTAATCATGGCCAGAATATGCATTGGCTCTGCACCATCGTTGTAAAGCCGGTGAAGCACGCGCTGGGCTAACTCGGTCTTACCATCCGCCACTGCGTCCACCAGGGCGAATATGTTGGCTTCCTGGGCGTGAGTCGTCAAATGCCTGACATCGTCTGCCCCTATATTCCGTGCCTGACAATACAGAGTCAGTTTTTGGATTTCTCCGTGCATTGCCCACAGGTCTCCTCCTATGAGCTCGGACAGAAGATCCACCGCATCCTGAGTAATAGTACCGCCCTCTTCGCTTACCAGTTGTCGTATCCAGGCCTTTAGCTCCTTGCCCCGGAGCGCGGGGAACGTACTCACCTCCGCCAATGAAGAAACCTGGTTAAGCAGGGGGTTCTGCGCCTTAGTGTCCCCGTCTATGAGCACAAGCACCGTAGTTGGCGGCATGTGGCTGACGTAATCAGCGAAGCCTTCCCATTCTCCCGGTCCGCTTTGAGGCCTGCCCCTGGATGACTGCGTTTTCTTCTCTACGGTTTCGAAGCGTCCCAGTAAGCCGTTGACTATGACCAGGCGATGTGCCGACAGAAATGGAACTGCATCACAGTGGTTCTTGAGCTGACTCAAGGTCAGGTTGCGACCATCCAGGGTGGTAGTGTTGGTCGCCAGCATTTCCCCATCGCCCAATCCTGCCTTGATCTTCAGCATTGTCCGGTGGATGGAGAACCGGTCCTGACCGTAGAGAACATAGAGCATCGTGCTCGTATTCTAGCATAGCAGCGGTTCTTGAAGGGAGAGACCGCATGGATGTATGTGGTAGGATATGATGATGAAGATAGCCATAATCGGGATGCCCGGTAGCGGCAAGACGACGGTCTTCAGTGCCCTGACCGGAGGCAGGGCTGAGATCGTAGCCCATTCTCCCGGCCTGGCTCCTAATATCGGGGTGGCCAAAGTGCCGGATGCGCGACTGCCTGTACTGGAAGAGATCTTCCGGCCCAGGAAGACTGTTCCAGCAGAGGTGACGTACATCGATACTGCCGGCTCTACGAAGAGCTTGGGCAGGGAGTCCCTCGGTGGAGAGTTTCTCAACTATCTGACAACTGCCGATGCTTTGCTCCAGGTAGTGCGCACGTTCTCCGACGACCGCATCCCTCATCCCGAAGGCAGCATAGATCCGCAGAGGGATATGGTGGCCCTGAATCTCGAGCTGGCCGTCTCCGACCTGGCCATAATGGAGAGGAGGCTGGGAAGGCTAGAGACAAGCTTGAAAGGGGCCACAGCCTCGGAGCGGGGAGCGCTCTTGAAGGAGCAGGTG
The DNA here is from genome assembly GCA_003567655.1 of Dehalococcoidia bacterium. Classification (GTDB taxonomy): domain Bacteria; phylum Chloroflexota; class Dehalococcoidia; order GIF9; family AB-539-J10; genus RBG-13-51-36. Next base: position 1,008 of record PWZA01000169.1, on the reverse strand, counting down.
TTGCTGCAGAAGGTCAGGGCCGAACTGGAGGGCGATGTACCGCTAAGAAGGCAGGGTTTGACGGCTGACGAACTGAAGATGCTGTGCAATTACCAGTTCCTCACCGCGAAACCCATGCTGGTAGTCCTCAACGTGGGAGAGGACCAGATAGCGGCGACCCGACAGATGGAACGCGAGATCGGCGACCTGTACCCGGAGGTTGGCGTGGGAGCTTTTTGCGGCAAGCTGGAGACGGAACTGGGGCAACTCAGTGAAACGGAAGCAGGCGAGTTCCGCCAATCAATGGGTCTCAGCGTGGCGGCACTCAACAGTGTGATTGACCGCTCTTACAGCCTCCTGGGGTTGATATCCTTCTTCACAACGACTTCCGCGGAGCTTAAGGCATGGACTATACCGGCGGGCACTCCTGCGCCAAGGGCGGCGGGAAGAGTGCACTCGGACATGGAACGGGGGTTCATACGGGCCGAGGTGGTGAGCTTCAGCGATCTGGAGAACTGCGGCACCATGGCTGAGGCGCGAAAGAGAGGGTTGCTCAGGACGGAAGGCAAGAGCTACATCGTGCAGGACGGAGATGTAGTTACCTTCCTGTTCAATGTCTAGACTCAAAGGCTCTTGCAGAGAGCTGAGTCGCCACGCTTGGCCGGGCGGAGTGACATGAACAGGGTCGGGCATTCTGCCCGACCCTGCGTATTCGTCTTCGGGTATACTAGGAAGAGTGCTGCCAGCCCAGTCTCGGGTAGTCTACTCCATCTTCAATGTACCAGGTCTCGTCGACATAAGCATCGATCAGAACGATGTCCCATTCAACTGCTGTAAAGGTGGCGATGTTCTGCATTTCTAACGTTGTCTTGCCAGTACCGCCATCCGATCCAGTCTGTCCGCTGGTGTCCATGTCCCAGAAGGAGTCGATTACGTCTCCATCGTCGTGCTTACCTACCAGACCGCCGACGTAGCCGCCGTCCCCGGACACACTGCCTGTAGAATAACAGTTCGTTATGGTAGCTCCAT
>PWZA01000135.1 GCA_003567655.1 Dehalococcoidia bacterium | reverse complement strand
TCGCTGGAGTGCTGTTCCAACGCAGCCCTGTAGCATTCATCAGGAGGCAGTGGCCTGGGGTGCTCTGATCGTTCAGGAACCATTTGTGTGTTCATTTGTCACCGAATATGTTGCCTCATCGAATTGAGATGAAACTGCGGCATCCCTACAGACGAGGCTCTTGCCTGCCAGAGACGGAGTATAGTTTCGGACCGACACCTTGTCAAGGCGCTTAATTGGCGATCGACCGCTATCTGGGGAATTGCCCTCACGATTCCCCTTGACTGATACCGCAAGGGCGAGAGTTAGCATTCCGCCAGATTGTCTGTAGGACTTGGCGCTCGGAATGCCCACCCCGATTCTGGCCTCTGGCCTGTGTTACAATGATCTCAATGCGATCGAGAGGCGGTTCATAGGAATGCCACTGCCGGCATGCTGGGCTACACCTGAAGACTTCGCAGCGCTGTTTCAGTACTTCTGGAATCGTGACTTCCCTATAAGCGAGAGGGCTACAGGCGCTAGGCGTATCGACTGGACCATTCATATCGGCGTGGTTGTCCGTAGTATCGCCGATCTCATGGGCAGAGGCCAGCGGGCAGCTGCCAAGACGGTGCTCTGGGACTGGGATGACTTCGTCACCTTCTATCACTATCCCGAAGAGCACTGGATACATCTGAGGACTACCAACCCATTGGAATCTATCTTCAGGCGCGCGAGGCTCAGGACAGATGCCGCCAGGCGGGTGAGGCGGCAGGATAATGCCCTCTATCTGGTGTTCAAGATTGTAGAGCGGCTGAGTCGGAACTGGAGAACTCTCAACGGCGGCGCCAATTTGACGATGCTGGTCTTAGAGGGACGACAGTTTAAAGATGGCATTCTACAGCGAGAAGAGAAACCTGAACTGGTAGGTGCAAGGAGCTAGAAAAGAGAGATGCTGGAAGGAATTTCCACAGCATTTGACAAGAGCTCCGTAACACGGTTCTCCTCTGCTTCAGGTATTGTGACTTGCCCAAGCGGTGATTGGTAGAACCTAGTACGACGCCAATATTTTCTTTCGTCGAATTCTCTCTCTATGGGATCGACATAGGCAGTTCTAATGGCCTCGACCACTGTTTCGCCGTCTAGTGGGTCAAACCGAACGGGCGAACCACTAAAGAAACCTGACCACGACCGGGGGCCCTAGCATCCCTAAATATCGATATGTTGTCCTTGAGATTGTGGACGGGACCTGCCGTCTTGGCAGTCAGGGCGTATACGACTCTGACTTTGAACCTTATCGGAGGAGCTGATCTTCCCAAATGGGTGTGTCATCATAGTAGCTCTCAGATAGGACCTCCAATACGCCGACAAATCTGCTGAGGCCAGTCAAGCAGCAGAGCAGATAATCGCCTGTCTGCATTCTCTTGGCGATTCTTCGTCTTCGTTCTTTGAAACCACTAACAGCGGCCCCGTTCCTGTGAAACTCTTCCCACGTCTTGCCAGTGAATAGGTCCAGCGAGTAGTTCGTAGTCATTATGCAGTCTCTCTCGCGCAGCGTCTCGGTGCAAGGTGATCGAAGCATGGTGCTATATGGTTGTCAAGGATAATGCTGTATGATATCTTATGTTATGCTTCGGTTTGTGTGTTTCGCTCTGCTCTTGGCGGCAGTCTTCGTGCTGCAGGCTTCCGACAGGGGCGACACCGCCGATATCGAGGCGCCGGCTGCGTCAAGCTCGGGCAGCATCACGATTACGATGTATGCTGTGGCTGACGAGTAGCGCTGAAATGGATTCGAGAGCAGGGATATGAAAGGGTTACTTGCAGAGTCTTTGTTCCATCGATGCAGTCTATAATCAGAGCAGACTTCACTCGGCGCTTGGCTACCGCCCACCCAACGGATTCGAGGAGGCGCTGCTGAATCAGGAGAAAAACGAGAGACCCCGTCAGATTCTCCTAACCTTATCTGTCCAGTCATAGGGGTGCAGTCCAGAGAGGCAAATGGATGCTCTTCAAGCGTATCATATTTTGAGAGAAGCTCTAGCAGACCAGAGCCGTTCGCTGATTACAAGGATAACAGTACTTGTTACTGTCAACTCTATTCTAATGGTAGGCTTCTATATGGCGGTGCCAACTGTGTATTTCTCGTGGATACGCTATGTCTTGCCGATAGCGGCTATTCTGTTTTCCATAGCATTTTCGGTCGTTATTGGCGTTGGTGCTGACCGGGCAGTGAAATGTGCTGATGCGCTCGCCAAGGTGGAACAGGAGCCAGAATTTGACTGCCTAAAACAACGCAAAGCCAGAGTACATTGCGACATCGGAGGTTGGACGTCAAAAGGCAGTATCGTACTCAGAATGGGCTGTAAGCTATCCCCATGTGTTGGCATAGGTCCGATAGCAATATGGTGTTGGGCCCTTTTCAACCAATAGGATGTGGAGTGAACCCCTGAGACTGGAACTCATGTCTCGATAACCCAGTGAGGGGTGCGCAGCGGTTTGACCTGGCTGTTGGCGGAAGCGGGACGGTTACGGGCCTGACGGGGCCGATTAGGGTGGGGGTGGTTGGGGGGTGATGAGAGGAACTGGGTTGATTCGAGGGATTCCGGGCCATAAGAGATGAGCCGCAGTGGAGCCAATGCGCACGGTGTCCCTAGAAATCTGCTACAGCGCCCGCCGGAAGAGGATCAATGACCCACCGATCTGATGGGTATAGAAAGCCGACCCTGTCCCTGCTCAGCAGTAATGCCCTGCGGCGTTTGGCATCCTTGTCGCACCAACGCTCCAGAGTTCCCTTGGCAACACCATACGTATCGTTGCTTCTGCTTTGGCGGAGGTCATGGTCAACAAGCATGATGAAGTACAGCTGAGCGCGCCGGTTCACCTCTGCCTTGCCGACGCGAGCTAG
>PWZA01000191.1 GCA_003567655.1 Dehalococcoidia bacterium | reverse complement strand
CTCTTGCCGAGCATGGTCTTGCCCACTCCCGGCACATCCTCTATGAGCACGTGCCCCTGGCTCAGGAGCGATATGACTGCTAATTCTACCTCGCGGCTCTTACCGATGATGACCTTCTCAATATTCTCGATGATTCTGTTAGCGATCTGCTGTGCCTGAACCTGATCCATACCCTATCTCCTATGTGATTCTCACGCCACTCACACCCGCTCCGGTCGAGCTATAAGAGGCCGCCACTTTGAGTCTTCGCATTGTATCAGAGCCCTCTGAAGCTGTCCAAAGAGCCTTTACACGGGCCATCAAGAACGTAGCGAAGGCTTTGACTTGCTCAGGCATTAGACGTTACCATATGGACTGAACAAGGTAGCCCTTCACCTGCAGTGATAGCATTCTGCACACGGGTAGAGTGCATATGGTTCCGATATTCGGGTGAGTTGTAACAATCGTGATGGAATACGACCACGCCCAGTCCGCAAGATCAGAGGGCGCCGGAACTCGACAGGATCAGCTTAATCTATGTGGCGAGTCATAGGACAGGACAAGACCCTCTCTTTGCTGGACTACAGCCTGAGAACCGATACGATAGCCCACGCATATCTTGTTACAGGGCCACGGCACATAGGCAAACGAACTCTGGCCCTGGATCTTGCTCAGGCCCTGAACTGCGACGGGCCCGAACTGCCCTGCGGTCAATGCCCCTCCTGCCGGCGGATTCTAGAGGGCAAACATGCCGATGTCAGCATCACCGACCCGGGCTCCAAGACTGAGATCGGCATTGACGATGTTAGAGCACTGCAGCGTCTGGCAAGCCTGCCGCCATATGAGGGAAAGTGCAAGGCGTTCATCATAAAGGACGCCGAATACCTGTCCTCAGAGGCAGCCAATGCACTACTCAAGATACTGGAGGAACCGCCACAAAGGGTAGTATGGCTCTTGCTGGTTGCTGAGGAGGAGAGCCTCCTGTCGACAGTGGTTTCCCGCTGTCAGAAATTGGAACTGCAGCCTGTTTCTTCAGAACTGGCACAAGAAACGCTCATCAAATCATATGGAGTTGATACAGCCAGAGCACAACTGCTGAGTCGGCTATGCCACGGTTGCCTGGGATGGGCAATATCTGCCCTGGCAGATGACGATCTATTGGAGCAACGATCTCAGCGGGTAGCCCGGCTACTGCCGTTAGCTGCGGCCAGCCTGGAAGAGAGGTTCTCCTATGCACAGAACCTGGCAGGCCATTTCAGTCAGAGCCGGAGGGATCGAACAGAAACAATTGAAACATGGCTCGATTGGTGGCGCGATCTGTTACTCATAAGAGGGGGCTGCAGGGATGCTATGACTAACATCGATTATACAACAGACCTGGAAGAACAGGCCAGGGGATTGAGTCTGAGCGAGATCAGGGAGTTCATTGCCGGTCTCTGCTCCTTAAAGGAGTCAATCTCCAGGAATGTGAACCCTCGCCTGGCACTGGAATCGCTGATGCTCGATCTGCCAGCAAGCACCAGGGCGCGAAATGCAGAACAGGGATGACGGCACGAGGTTTGGAAAACCGACAACACGGTTTATAATACGTCTCGATGGCTAAGATAGTAGGAGTTAAGTTCCGCCCCAGGGGAAAGGTGATCTACTGCCAGGCCGATGACCTGGCAGTGCAAGCCAACGATTATGTGATGGTGGACAGGGGCAATGGCCTTGAAGTAGCGAAAGTCATGAACCCGGAGGCCTCCCCCCGCTCAAGCGAGCAGCTTATGACAATAGTGCGCCAGGCAGAGGCGGAGGACTTGGAGGCTGCCAGACAGAGCCTGGCAGAAGAGGCGTTGACCAGCTGCAGAGAGATGGCGGATGACCTCGGTCTAGAGATGAAGCCTTTGCTCGTTCGCCACGACCCCGACAACGAGCGACTAACGCTATTCTTCAGCGCTCAAGAGCGGGTGGACTTTCGGGAGCTCGTACGAAGATTGAGCCACTCTCTGCAAATGCGGGTGGAGCTAAGACAGGCCGGGGCACGAGACGAGGCCAGACTGCTTGGCAGCATGGGTAGATGTGGCTATCCCCTGTGTTGCCGGAGTTTCCTCTCCAGCTTTGCTTCTGTATCCATTAAGATGGCCAAGGAACAGAGTCTGGCCCTCAATCCTATGAAGATATCGGGTATGTGCGGACGGCTTCTTTGCTGCCTGGCATACGAAAACAAGGAATACGTCGCCATCAGGAAGAAGATGCCCCGGTTAAAGCAGGAGGTTGTGACACCGCGGGGCAAAGGCACAATAGTGAGTACCAATCCTCTGAAGGAAACGGTGACGGTGAAACTAGAGAGTGAGACGATTGCTGAATTCCCGCTAGACCAGCTAGTTGAGTGAGGGAAGGTATTTCTGCCATTCACTGTGACTATTCAGAACGTGATAGGGAACTAAGAAGCCGTCATTGCGGGGAGAACGTGGCTGACGCATCAGCTTCATCCTTGCCTCCTCCGGGTTGCGTCCGCCTTTTCGTCGATTGCAGGGGATACAGGCACTGACCACATTATCCCATGTGTGCTCCCCACCCCACCGTCGCGGAATGACATGGTCCAGGGTTAGTTCTTTGGTCTGACGACCGCAATACTGGCAGGTATAATGGTCACGGTTAAACACCTCAAACCTGCTCATCCTTCTCTCATGGCGGGGACGGCTAACCATGTAGACGAGACGAATCACAGAGGGTATCTGAAACATGCGATCAACCGACCGCAGTTCACCTCTGCTGTTCTCCAGCACCTCAGCTTTGCCTCTGAAGACCAACACAATCGCACGCCGCGTGCGGCAGAGATTCAGGGGCTCATAACTCTGGTTAAGGACTAGAACAGGAGATTCCGTCATAGCTACAACCCTGTTGTCAATGATGCGGCTATTGTAGCAAGCCCCGCTGGTAGGCGCAATAACATCGCTTAACCGGCCCGCTGCCGACAGCAGGAAACTGCATATCAGAGCAAGGCCTAGCCTGTCCCCGGCGTCGGCGCATCGGCCATGTTTGCTTACGCGAGTACACAAGAGTACGACAACTGTCGGCTGAAATGCTACTCCCGTAGACAGTCACAGGGGGCGGAATGCCTCATGCCAGCACGTTTGACGCCACGACATGTCGATGATACACTTCGCTCGTCTGTGAAGCGCATAGGCATTCTCTACAATCCGTCATTGGATATAGCAAGGGACCTAGCTCAGGAAGTGGGCTCTGCCCTGTCTGACCGGGGTGTACCTTCCTGGCAATGCTCGACCCAAGATGAGGATAAGGCCAGGCCGCAGATCGAGGGCACGGACTTTATCCTAAGCATCGGTGGAGATGGCACCATACTCCGTGTTGCCAGAATCATCACACCGCTATCTGTGCCGATCCTGGGGGTGAATCTGGGCAGGCTGGGATTTATCACGGAGATAGGCGGCAAAGAAGTGCTGACCGCATTGCCCGGCCTACTTGAGGGACAAGGCTGGATAGAGGAAAGGGCTATGCTCGAGGCGAAGATGCAGGACATGAGCTTTCACGCCTTGAATGATGTGGTGCTGAGGAGCATTGCTGTTCGCCTGGTTAACATAGAAGCAGAAATCGACGGTTCGTCTGTCACCACCTACCGGGCCGACGGGATAATTGCAGCTACAGCCACGGGGAGCACCAGCTACGCTCTTGCCTCGGGTGGACCGATTCTTCACCCTCAATCCAGAGAGATCGTACTCCAGCCGATATCCTGCCATCTGGGGTTGAGTCATGCACTGGTACTACCGGAGCAGAGCATAGTTGACCTGAAGGTCACCCGTAGAGATAGAGTTGTGCTGAGCATGGACGGACAGGTGGAAGTGCCTTTGTCAGAGGAACAGATTGTCAGGGTGCAGTTGAGTCCTCACAAAGTCCGCTTCTTGAGAATCCATCAGCCGCCGTACTTCTATGGCTCGCTGTGGCAGAAACTAAGAGGACTGGGGACCTGCAACCGCGGATTAGGGCAAGGCGGGCCCGGCCAGAGCACAGGAGCGTGTTGAAGCCGGAAAGAAGGATTGACACCCAGCAGATATACCGGGGTCGTGCCATATCCTTGCGGGTGGATACTGTGGAGGATGCCAGTGGAGCGGAAACGGCCAGGGAAATCGTGGAGCGTAGCGATTGTGTGGCAGCAGTAGCCCTTGATGAACAAGATAATGTGCTTCTGGTCAGTCAGTTCCGCCATGCAGTAGGTGAGTTTCTTCTTGAGATACCCGCCGGCGGGATCGACCCCGGTGAGGAGCCTGTTGATACTGTGCGTCGAGAACTGCAGGAGGAGATAGGCTTCTTCCCTGGCAGAGTAGAGAAACTGGGCGGATTCTATGCCATCCCGGGTTATGGCACTGAATACCTTCATTGCTTCACGGCAACGGACCTTGTGCCGGGGCGTCTTACTGCTGAGGACACCGCAAGCATCGAGCTGGTGCGCGTTCCTTCAGGAGAGATTCCTCGACTAATAGGGTCAGGTACCATTCGTGATGCCAAGAGCATCGCTGCCCTGCTCTTGTTTCTCTTTTTGCGGAACGAACAGTCGCCTGACTCTTGAGACTACATCCGAGTTTCATGCACGTGCGCTCGACTCTTGACACCACGTATTCGATGTCATACTATAGCTGAGGCCACTGAAGAAACAAAGTAAAAGGAGGTGCCACTTGAAGGCAATACTGAGTCTGAGGAGACACCGTTACATGGCACGAATCGGCATCATGCTGGTTGTGCTGGCCCTCATTGCGGGGGCAGTCGGCTGTGATGAAGATGCTGATCCCCCTCTTGACCTGGAGATCCGGACCTGGAGTGACCTCAACGACGTGAGGGACAACCTGGGCGGCAATCACCGCCTGATGCACGACCTCGATTCGACCACTGCCGGATATGAGGAACTGGCCGGTCCGACAGCTAACGGAGGACAAGGGTGGCTCCCGATTGGGGATTTTGGAGGGTTCTTCTCGGGTACCTTCGACGGGCAGGGCTTTGAGATAAGGGACCTGTTTATCGACCGCCCCGCTGCGGGATCGGTGGGGCTCTTCGCTGTCATTACCGAGACAGGCACGGTGGAGAATCTGGGGATTGCAGATAGCTTTGTAACAGGAGGCACACTATGCGGCGGCCTGGTAGCATATAACCTCGGCACCGTAAGTAACTCATATTTCAGCGGTAACGTGACCGGCTATGATTATGTTGGCGGCCTGGTGGGAACCAACTTTGGCGGCACTGTAAACCAGTCCTATTCCAGTGGCAGTGTGACCGGCGAAACTGGTGAGGGGGCCGGGGGGCGTATCGGTGGCCTGGCAGGAAATTCTACGGGCACCATCAGCAACTGCTACTCCACCGCCAGCGCGACCGGCAACCAGTATGTTGGCGGTCTGGTAGGGGGCATATCATCGGGCACCGTAGAAGCCTCCTATGCCACCGGAAACGTCACGGGCGAGGACTACGTTGGCGGTCTGGTGGGCAGCGCGCCCGTTGGTGCTGTGAGCAACTCCTTCTGGGACAAGGAATCGTCCGGCACGGCTGAGAGCGACGGCGGAACTGGCAAGACCACCACGGAGATGATGAGTATCGCAACCTTCAACGACACCACGACGGTGGGATTGGACGAGCCATGGGACATATCGGCAGTCGCCTTCGGCGGAGCGGACACTGCTCACACCTGGAATATCGTTGACGGCGAGACATATCCCTTCCTGAGCTGGCAAGCCGGTTCTTAGGCTCAACAGATATGAGTGCGTAGGGTAAGGGCCTCGGCCCGCCCTACGCACTGGATTCTGAGGTCGACGTCGGCTCTGCTGTTCTTCGTTGGCCGGCCTACCCAGCAAGGCCTAGAACACGAGTCTCAATTGTTCACCTATTCTCAATCCGACACAACGCAGCCGCCCGACACAGATTACGCTGTCAGTCAAAGCTGTCCTGTTCAGCAGAGTCTGTAGTTAATGCGATCTGGGCAGCCTGTAGCGACCCTCAGCGTTTGTGGGGGACAGGGTTGCCACATGTCGAGCTCATTTTCTGCTAGAACACAGGTTTTTGCAGACAGGACACCGATGCTATAATGAGTGCATAAGGAAGATGTCAAGAAGATTCCTCCTGGCCGTTCTGATACCTATCACTCTGGCAATAAGCTTTGCTACGTGTTTTGAGTTCGTGCCCCCGGTCGATGCTCCGCCGGATTACGAGAACTCAACCGAGTACACGGACCCCACCTGGGAATTCCCCGCACATAGCGAGCCGGCGCCTCCTCTGCCTGATTTTCGTCCGGTGGTGGCACAGGTAATGCCCAGGGTCGTCTCCGTGACGACAGAGAGCTTCGTCTCCGGGTTCTTCGGTTCCCGAACCGAGTACGGCGCCGGATCCGGCATAATTATCGATGATGCAGGATATATCGTCACCAACGACCACGTAGTTGAGAACGCCCAGAGCATCTACGTTGAGTTGCATGACGACCGAGTTTTCGAGGCAGACATAGTCGGTACCGACCCCATATCTGATCTTGCCGTGATAAAGATAGATGCCGACGATTTGATCTATGCTCATTGGGGCGACTCAAGCTCGCTATCGGTTGGCGAGTGGGTGCTAGCCATCGGCAATGCTCTGGGAGAGGGTGTAAGGGCGACACAGGGAATAGTGAGCCGCCTGAACGTGTCGCTGAACGTAGAGGGGAACGTGCTCTACGGCCTGGTCGAGACCACGGCAGCTATCAACCCCGGCAACAGCGGTGGCCCGCTGGTGAACATGGCCGGCGAAGTGATAGGCATCACGAGCATCAAAATAGTTGCCACAGGGGTAGAGGGTACCGGTTTTGCCATAAGCAGTGAGGAGGCGGAGCTTATCATCCCCAGCCTGATACGTTATGGCCGCATGACGTATCCCTGGCTGGGAGTAGGACTGTATACCGTCGATCCGGCGCTGGCCGCAGCAGGAGGTCTATCTGTAGAGTATGGAGCGCTAATTGTGGAACTCGTAGCTAACAGCCCTGCACACGGCGCGGGACTGAGAGTGGACGACATCATCATACGCTTCGGAGGGCAGGACATAAGAAATGTTGCCGATCTTGTGAAAGCCGTGCGGAGGAGCGAGATAGGTGAAGATATAGAAGTGGTCTTTGTTAGAGGTGAAGACACCAGAACAACCCCTGTGCAGTTGATAGAACGGCCTAGCCCCTAGGACCATCCAAACATAATTCACGTTCGGTCATCGAATACCCGCTACAGCACAACACGCAGGGTTTCAGAATCAAGCACCACAGATCAGAATTATGCCTGCGCGAGAAGCATTCTGTAGATAAGGCAACCTTCCTGGCTTCTGCTCTCACGGCATCTGAGCGCTGTGCAAGAACTACGGTGCAGAGTTGGCCTGCTTGATCGCGAGACAGACCTCACTCTGGGAGATGCGCTGCTTCTCAACGAAAGCACCATCAGGAGGGAGACCGTCGATGAGCTCGTGTGATAGGGTCTCCTGCTGAATGTAGTCGGCGAAGGTGCCTATCACACGCTTTAGCATAGGATCTTCTGCCTGATAATATGTAATGATATGATCTGTGATATCTAACCCGGCATTACGCCGCATATTTTGAAGATGCCGCACAATCTCCCGGCTCACTCCCTCGGCAATCAACTCATCAGTCAACCCGGTACTGACAGCCACCCAGTATCTGGCATCGTTGGCCACGCTATAGTCCGGCTCATCGGAGGGAAACCGGCTCTGCTTATCTGCTGCGGTCAACACGACCAATCGCTTGACGTTTACCTCATCGATTACTTCGTGGGCCAAGCTCTCCAGAGCTTTCTTCTCTCCCTGGGTCTCGACCTTAATAACGGCCTCGCTCAGCGGCTGTCGCACCTTGATGCCTACCTTGGCCCGCGCTGCCCTGCCCAGGCTGGATATCTTCATGGCCAGAGTGACATCGCTGTTTAGCCTCTCGTCAATCTTGTCTCCATCTGCCAACGGGTAGTCAGCTAGATGAACGCTCTCTCTGGCGCCGGGGTCAACAGAACGCACCAGGTCCTGATACAGTTCCTCAGCCATGAAAGGCACAAATGGAGACATTAGCTTACAGAGAGTCGTCAGGCAATCATAGAGGGTGGCATACGCAGCAAATTTGTCAGAGTCGCTCTCGCTCTTCCAAAAGCGGCGACGGTTTCTTCTGACATACCAGTTAGAGAGAATGTCAATAAACCCTTCGATTTTGCGCGTGGCCGCGGTAGGGTTGTAGTTATCCATAGACCTGGTAACTTCACTCACCAGCCTGTTAAGCTCTGAGACGATCCAGTTGTCCAAATCGGTTCTGTCCCTCTCCGACAACTGAGGGTTCAGCAGATAATTACGCACTCCGGCATCTTCGCTGCCGAAGTCAATATTTGCGTATAGAGTGAAGAAGGAATAGGTGTTCCACAGCGTTAGCAGGGACTTGCGCATCGCCTCTTCCAACATCTTATTGGAGAAGCGCCGGGTATCCTCCCCCGCGGTAGAAACGAGCATGTACCACCTCAAGGCATCAGCGCCATATTTGCCGAACAGCGCCCAGGGAGCGACTACATTGCCCCTGGATTTGCTCATCTTCTGGCCGGCGGCGTCGACAACAAACCCCAGGCAGACGACGTTCCTGTAACAAGGTCGATTGAAAAGCAAGGTAGATATGGCATGCAGGCTGTAAAACCAGCCTCGTGTCTGGTCTACGGCTTCGCAGATGAAATCGGCGGGAAAACTGCGCTTGAACTCCTCTTCGTTCTCGAAGGGATAATGCCACTGAGCCAGCGGCATAGCACCGGAATCAAACCAACAATCTACTACCTCGGGCACACGCTGCATCCTGCCACCACATTCAGAACAGGCAAAGGTAATCTCATCTACGTATGGGCGATGCAAATCCAGTGGCATGGCCAAGCCGCTCAGATCCGAACGCGACTTCAATTCTTCCACGCCGTCGACACACTCACACTTGTCGCAAGAAGAACAACGCCATACATTTAGCGGTGTACCCCAGTACCTCTCACGGGAGACCGCCCAGTCAACATTGTTCTCCAGCCAGTCGCCAAAACGACCACGTTTGATATGGTCCGGATACCAGTCGATCTCACTATTGCCGGAGATAAGCTCCTTTTTGACAGACGTTGTCCTGATATACCAGGCCGGCTTAGCATAGTAGAGAAGAGGAGTATCACACCGGCAACAGAAGGGATAGGTATGCACGATTCTCTCGCTTCGATAGAGCAATCCCCGTGACTCCAAGTCTGTCAGGACACCGGGGTCAGCATCCTTGACCAACTGCCCGGCAAAGGCATAGGTGCCGGTCACCTTGCCGTCAAGATCTACAGGTTGCACGAAGTCAAGTCCGCTACTCATTCCGATGCCAAAGTCAACCTCGCCGAAAGCGGGAGCAATGTGTACCACACCAGTGCCCTCTTCCAGGGAGACGAAATCAGCCGCCACCACGGGATAAGAGAGATCGTCCTCTGCCTCATCGGCACGCAGCGCGGGCAGACCGAGGCGCTGCACACCAAAGTCATGCGGATTAAACAGGGGCTCATATTCGAGTCCTTCCAGGGCACTCCCCAACACGAATCCCGACTCGCTATACCCCTCAGCTCCGATGCTATCGACAAGTGTCCTGGCCAGGATGAGACAATCCCGTTCACCTTCCAGCACAGAATATTCGGCCTTGGGAGCAACAGCCAAAGCGGTGTTACCAGGAAGTGTCCATGGCGTTGTTGTCCAGGCCAGAAGAAAAACCGGTTTACTGAACAAACCAGACAAAGCGGCAGAAGAACGTATTTCCGTTTTCTTCTCAACTGATGCAGGTTTGACCCTGAACTTGACGTATATCGAAGGGTCCTCCGTCTCCTCATAGCCCAAAGCCACCTCATGAGAGCTGAGAGAGGTTCCGCACCTGGGGCAATGTGGCGTCACCCTATAGCCTTGATAGACCAACCCCCTGTCCCATAGCTGCTTCATTATCCACCAGCAAGACTCGATGTAGCTATTGTCCATGGTTACATAAGGATGATCCGTGTCCAGCCAGTAACCGAGGCGCTCAGTCATATCCTTCCACTCGTCAATATACTTCGCGGCTGTTCGCCGGCACTGATCGTTGAACTGAGCTACCCCGTACTCCTCGATTTGAGCCTTAGTGGTGATGGCAAGAGACTTCTCTACCTCAAGCTCAACCGGTAAGCCATGGGTATCCCAACCCGCCTTTCGCGGCACATGATATCCCTTCATCGTCCAATAACGGCAAACCACGTCCTTATACAGGCGGGCCAGCACGTGATGAACTCCCGGGCTACCATTAGTCGAGGGGGGACCTTCATAGAAGACATAACGCGGACCACCTCTTCTGGTCTCCACGCTCTTCTCAAATATGCGCTGCTCTTTCCAGAAGCGGAGAACGTTCTCTTCCAGTTGAACGGTGTTGAGCCTGGCGTTTACCTCCCGGAACATAGCTAACTCTCCCTTAGCAGAACAACCACTTTCCTGCCATCACCCTCACCTACACTCTCAGTTGTCACGTCAGGATTGTCAGCCAGGGCCAGGTGGACGATTCGGCGTTCGTCAGGAGGCATCGGCTCCATAGTTATGGCACGGCGTCGAGACTTTACCTGATCGGCCAGATATAATGCCAACCTCTGAAGCGAATCGAGACGACGCTTCTTGTAGCCGGCAACATCAACAGTCAGCGGCACCCAGGATTCCAACCGTCTGGTTACTATCAACTTGGTGATATACTCAAGCGAAGCCTGCGTCTGACCCCGTCTACCGATCAGAATTCCCAGATCGTCACCCGTAATATCAAAGGCCAGGGGCATCTCATCGCAAAGCACCTCAACCCTACCCCTTACACCCAGTAGTTCAAGCAAGTCCTCCACAACCTCCACAGCCACCTGTAACACATCGCTTTCCGCATGCTCGAGGCTGACCGTCTCCGGCTCGGTTATGGCGACGACTCTGATCACAGCCGCTTTGTCTCCTACCCCCAAGAGCCCTTCCTTCTCCTCTGTGACCACCTCCACCTTAAACCGGTCCCGACTGAGTCCAAGCTGGGCCTCCGCCTTCTCAATGGCCTTTTCTACCGTGGCAGCAACTATCTCAATATCTTCCATAGTTCAGTCCTTCCGCAGCGATCCGCCACTGCTTTCACGACCTCGGCTCACTTTCCCTTTACCGGTGTTGACTGAAACGGAGAACCGAATTTGAGGTAACCCCAGCCACCGGTGACGAAATACTGGGTTATGATGCCGATCACATTGGAAACTGCCCAGAACAGGGCCAGACCGCTGGGGAACATCAAGGTCAGCATGCCGAACATCAACGGCATCATGAGCGTCATCATCCGCGCTGTGGACTGCTGCCTGGGATCCGTTGACGGCGCCTGCGTCATCTTCTGCTGTACCCACATCGTGCCGCCAACGAATATGGCCAGGATGAGGTACGGATCAGGTGCCCCCAGATCAAGCCATAAGAACCGGCTGCTCAGGGGAATTGCCTGACGCACTAAATCCCAGGAGTACAGATGACGATGTAAGTCAAGCAAATTCTCCGGCGTGGTGGCCAACGCCCTCATTATGGATTGGTACAGTGCTATCCAGATAGGAAGCTGGATAAGCATCGGCCACAAACAGCCCAGGGGGTTCACCCCCGCCTCCTTGTATAGCTTCATCATCTCCTGCTGAAGCTTCTGCTGGTTCTTGCCGTATTTCTTCTGCAGTTCCTGCATCTTGGGCTGCATATCCTGTAGAGCCTTGGTCGACTTAAGCTGTCGCTTGTTAAGAGGCCAGGAGACCAGCCGCACGATAATGGTAAGCGCGATAATAGCCAGACCGAACTGACCGAACAGAATATGGCTCAGCGCAATCAGCACATTGAGTATCGGATCAAGTATGATCAGGTACCATATCTCAAGCATTGGATGTCACTCTTGTTCTTCGATCCGAAAGGAGAAGACCCAACTAACCCACCCCGCAACTATATCCACAACGTACAACTGATTGTCGTCTCCTCGAACATAGACCGTACCCTCACGGGCGCAAAATGAGCTCTTGACAGTTGAATCGATGGAGACAGTCGTCACAGGCGTCAACCGACCCGATGGCTCGGCGTCAAGATCAAAGACATAGACGGTGCCGCTGTCATCGACTACTATCAGCAAATCATTGTTGAGAACAGGAGATGATACCACGGGTGTTCCGGCATCAAACTCACCCAGTACTTCCCCTGTTTTGGCATCAAGAGCATGGATTTCGCCGTCGAGGCAGCCGGCATAAACAACTCCCTCATGAACCAGCGGCGGAGCCCAAAACCATTTCGCGCCTGCGAATGTCCACAACGGTTCACCGGCACCAATCTCCACTGCATATAGGTTGTTGTCGAATGAGCCTACATAGACTATACCATCTTGAATCACGGGTGATGAAGCAAAGCCTGCCTCATGCTCAAACGACCAGTCCAGCAGTTCACCCGTTTCAGCCGACAGGGCATACATATGCCCGTCGAAAGTGCTCACGTAAACAGTGTCACCGACAACGGAAGGGCTTGTCCACAGCTTGTCTGCCAACTGCTCGGACTTCCATCTAAGCGTAAAGGTCGACAGAGCCAGGGCATGAACGCTGCCATCCGAGCTACTGACATAGAGGGTATCATCCGATGCGACGGGGCCACCCACGATGGCCCCTATGTATGCTCCTCCCCTCGG
>PWZA01000046.1 GCA_003567655.1 Dehalococcoidia bacterium | reverse complement strand
GACGGGTCGTTGAACGCCAGGTGTCCGTTCTCCCCGATGCCTGCGCACACAACATCGACCTGATGCGCCTCAAGTAGACTGCCATACCGCTGGCACTCATCTTCCGGGTTGACAGCCTGACCGTCGAGATAGTGCACGGTTCCTATCTCAACCAAGTCAAAGAGACGCTCGCGGAGAAAGCTACCGAATCCCTGCGGGGCATCCTCCGGCAGCCCGAGGTACTCGTCCATATGGAACGCGACGACGCTATCCCAGTCGATATCGGGAAGGGTCGCCAACGCGGCCAGAAAATCGTCTTGCGAAGGGGCTGCGGCAAACACCACTGTCGCAGAACCGCGACGTTTGATAGCCGCCCCCATCTGTGTCGCAACAGCATATGCGGCGGCCGCGCCCATCCCGTGTCGATCGGGATAAACGTGGACCTGGAGGCTGTCTATCAGGAACGATCGTGCCGGCGAGGGAGGAGATCGCATCAGAATACCCTTTCGAGACAGTGACTGTGTCTCCTGTCTGGTGACGATATGCTCCCCAGGACGCCCAAGATTAGCTAGTAGCTTTCCGGCGGGCGGAACCGGTCGTTCACTAGATGGGGAAGTCGTCCACCATGTGGAATATTATACCACACGTCAGATGGTCTGTCAAGAGTCCGACTTGACTGGGTGCATTTCAGTTTGGGGGCGAACTGTAGGCTTGTCGCCAGAGATCATCGAAACGATCACTCAAGATCGCCTTCCGGATGGGTATGAGGTTTTCGGCTCCTGAGCGGCTCCATCGCATACCTGGGCCTGCCATCCGCGCCTTGAACTGTTTGGCTCCGCTCTCGACCATCCCACTCCCAATGACCCATCCCTCTTCCCGCATATCCTGGTAGTTCATCCGTTGCCAGTTGTTGTGGAAGTAGCCTGCCTCACGCTGGAGATCCTCAGCCTCAGCAGGCGACTGTTGCGCTTGGCTCTCTAACGTGCGCGCAACCCGGAGGGTTCGCCCTCGAAATAGTATATCCTTCTGATCCTCGAACCACTCCGCTGCCGCAGGTGTTCCCTCCCCTTTGATCAAGCCTGCTGCTAACGCCAGGTGTTTCGTGCCGTGATACCAATCCACGAGCTGATGGCTGTCGTAGAAGTGCTCCTCGGCCAAGTTCCAGATCCAGCGAGCTCCATCTCCTAGCACCTCCGTTGCCGTAGCCTGCTCCCAACATCGCCGATCTGCCTCTGCCCACATTCTCTGCCCGAAGATCTCCGGTCCGCCCAGGTGTGCCACATAGCTGTTCTCCACAGCGTGGGCTTGCTTCTTCACTTTGTCCGCTTCGTGGTCGTGCATCGAGCGAACTTCAACCTTGAACACGCATCCTACCTTCAGCTCTTTCCATCCTTCTTCTCGGATATGGATCATCGTTCCGTCCATCGCTGATCCCATTCGCCCCTTTGCCGCTCTTCGCCGGTGAAAACCGCCTTCTGGCCGCTTACCAAGCCTGTTGGCCTTCTCTTCCTCTGCCTTCAGCACCTCCTGGAAGCGCTCTCCTCCTTCTTGAGCCCGCCGCCATATACTGCTATCGGATATCGCTATCTGCCCCACGCGGGCCAGAATCTCCTCCGCTCTTTCGAACACCACCAGGCCACTTAGCCAAACCACCTGTTTCACCAGCCCTTGGCTCCATCGCTCAATCAACCCCAACTGCTCATTCAGGGGGAAAAAGACCGCTTTCACAGCGGTCACAATAGTAATACGCTCGTTCGAGCCCCAATGCCCCCAGGCGGCTCTCCGCTGTCACCGGCTTCATGCCTTTGTAGCGCATCTTCTCCCCACACCCCGGACATCTCGGCCGCTTCACTGGCTGTGTCGCTTCTTGTCCTTCGATCACAACCTTTCCCATCCGTTCCCCTAGCCGCTTCCGAAGCTTGAGTACGATGTCTTCCAGCTCTGCTAGCGTCGGCTCCTCCCCTTCAACCTGATCAAGCAATTCCTCAATCACCGCCTCGGCCTCGGCCCGCAACGCTGCCTTCATCTCTTCCCGCGTCCTCATCCCCACCTCTCCTATCCTATCACCAGAACTGTGCTATTATGCCACGTCTCGCCCCAAACCTGAAATGCACCCAAGGGCATCCTCTCCCCACACCTGCTGTTTCTTCTGTCGTGACGACCTTGGCTTACGGCTCGCTGTGCAAACTAGGCACGCGGCTTAGGACTCGCTGCGCGAGCTAGGCACGCGGCTTAGCTTCGCACGCGGCTTAGCTTCGCACGCGGCTTAGCTTCGCACGCTGGGCGGTACCGGGTCTTCCGGACGGTCTCAGACAGCTTCCGATGGGAGTTCTCGGTACTCGCGCAGGAAAGCCACCAGCTTGTCGACTGCCGCGCGGAGAATGCGCTCGCCTTTCTCAGCGCTGGACGAGCCCGGAACACCCAGGACGCCACTGCGACTATCGCGCTTGAGGTCCAGCGGGTAGTAGACGGTGCCACCCTGGCGCGCGTCAGCCTTGGTGAAACTGGTTAGACGTCTTCGCGGTTCGTCGACCGCTCGGTCCATCTGCACCAGAGAGGGTCGCACCGCGAGCACGACCGACGTCTCCATCTCTCCGGCGTGGGACATCCCTCCCAGTTCGCTCTCGCCGATAGCCTCGAGCTCTTTGCTTATCATCCGGAAATAGGTAGCGGCTGCGACCCACACCTTCTCAGGCCCTTCGGTCAGCCTCTGCGCCGCCACTTCAACCAGTCCGGCATTTCCGCCGTGCCCGTTCAGGATCAGAATGCGCTCGAAGCCGTGCCTGGAAACGCTTCTGCATATGTCGGTCAGCAGGGCAATGAGCGTGTCCGTAGAAAGGCTGATCGTGCCCGGGAATCCCATGTGATGCGGAGACACGCCCCACCACACCGGCG
>PWZA01000057.1 GCA_003567655.1 Dehalococcoidia bacterium | reverse complement strand
TGGTCTTAACGCCACCCTTTGCAAGCCGAGGCTGCAGTATATCCATGGCCGCCCCCACTGCCTCCGCTGAGGCCAACATATCAGGGATATAGTATTCACCGGCCTCAAATTTCTGCCCCACGACATCCATGCCGCCGGAGAGCCCCCTGGCAACTACATCCTTGATATCCAGGTCGGAAGCAAGAGCCTGTTCGATAAGCTCCGTAACACCGGGCTGTCCTGCCATTCCTTCGTCCATGCCTTCGTCATCCCTGGTTACCCTGCCCTGAATCACATTATCACGAATAAGGCCGATAATATCGTCTGGCATTCTTGTCCTCCAGTTTCAATCATATTAATACACTGCATTGCCCTGTACATCGAGCATCATGCAAGCTAGACCGACTCCGTTACAGAATTCCGCACGTCTCAAGCAGACCCTAGAAAAACTGAGCCGGGTTCAGTCTACTATGTCGCCTCTCCTGTGAGCCCTCAGATATCCCCTGCATGAGGGATCACTACCCATCAACATCTCAGCCACCTTGACAAGGCTCATTGCTTTGCTGTCCAGCGGATCAGTGATTACTGCATCCAGACCTGCATAAGCAGCCATTACAAGAAAGGCCCGGTTAACCAGCTTCCTCTTGGGGAGGCCATAGGAGATATTGCTCAAACCCATTACCACCCCGGCATCAGGATAGCGCGACTTTATTTCTTCGACGGTTTTCAGTGTAACCAAGCCCTGACGCGTATCCACGGCGATAGGCAACACGAGAGGGTCGAACATCACCTGTTTAGGCTCGATGCCAAGACCAGTGAGGTATGTCATGATCCGTTCACAGGCTGCCAGACGCTCTTCTTTGCTGGCCGGTATCCCGTCTGTCCCCATGGCTAGCGCTATCACTCGGGCCTGCCGCTCAGCCACCAATGGCCCTATAGCTTCCAACCTCGCTGGCTCTGCGGTGACGGAGTTAACTATCAGGCTCTCACCGCTGTATTCGCTTATGGCAGCCTCGATGACCTCTGCAGAATCGCTGTCAACCGCCAAGGGCTTCTCAATAGCATACTGGACGATTCTCATGAGCCAACGAACATCTTCGATTGCCTTCTTGGCCGAACCGTGACCACTACCCGCGTTTACATCGATGAAATCAGCTCCTGCCGATGCCTGAGCCTTGGCCAGATCTACCAGGAAGGCCTCATCCCGCTTATCGATAGCCTCGGCAACTGACTTGTTTGATGCGTTTATATTCTCTCCTATTACAAGCATATCTCAATCCACTATGTCCTTCATTTCTGCAAGCACCTGTTGTCTCACTGCATCAGGAAGGCTGTGCCCCTCACCTGCCAGCAGATCCTCCACCACCTTCGCCGCCCTCTCCCAGGTATTCAAGCCTCCATTAGTTTCCCAGTCCTCCCTGCTTAGCCGATCACTGACGGTAGGCTGGTAATGCTCTGAGCGCATGAATCGTCTTGTATGCCTGGCAGCTACGAAATTGCCCCCTGGTCCTGCCTGCTTTATCAGGTCGAAGGCAAGGGTCTCATCATCCACTCTGATCCCTTCCACACTCCTCATCACCATACCCAGTATTTCGTTGTCTATGACGTATTTCTCGTAACACACGGTCATGGCGAATTCCATTAACCCGGCAGCGTCGTGTATGAAGTTCGCTCCAGCAAGGGCACATAGCTGAGCGGTGAGAGCCGTTTCGTAGCCACACTGAGCATCGAGAGTCTTCGAATCCGTCATGCCTCCAGTCGCATAGAAGGGAAGCCGATAGAACTGAGCCATCTGGGCACCGGCAGCATTGATCAGACCCATTTCTACCGAACCAGCGAGATATCTGAGGTTCCTGAGATCTGTGCTGGTGGCCACCGAGCCAAAGATAACGGGGGTGCCCGGGTTCGCAATCTGGGTGAGCATTACCCCCATCAGTGAGTCCACCGTTTGCACCACCAGGTTCGCGGCCAGTGTAACAGGCGAAGTGGCACCACACAGAGGCTCTGCGGGGCAGGCGACGGGTATGCCTTTTCTGGCAATCGTCACCAACAGGTCACCATATGTACTATCCATCCTGAACGGACTGATACTGCAGGATATCATCGAGATGAGAGGCCGCTCCCGGAGTGCCTCGTCCGAACCCGCGACCATCTCCGCCATCCGTATCACACTCTTCACTCCATCCAGAGTATAGACGCCTCCCATAACATGCTTGGTAGTATTGTCCAGTCCGGCAAAGAAGCGGTTCACATCCACCTTCTCCACAGGCAACTCATTGGGATAAGTAGGTAACATAAACAAGTGAATGTTATCCAGTCGATTAACCAGCCGGGCGATGCATCTCAGATCGTCCATGCTGGCCAGTCTCGTCTGGTTAGCTCGAGGGTCATAAACATGGAGAGCTGTGCCGCCTGTTCCCGCGTAAACACGTCGGCCACCCAGCGTAAGATCGTGTGCCGAGTCCTGTCCGCAAAGCCTGATCTCGGATGGAGCCGCATCGATAAGCTCCTTGACCTTGCTTTCCTTCATCCTCACCAGGTACTTCCCGCGGTCTACTGTGGCTCCTGCCCCCTCGAAAAGCCCCAGGGCTGTGTCCGACTGCACCTCAAATCCCACCTCCTCAATCACCTGCATCGCAGTCTGATGCACCTTAAATATAGATTCTTCATCCAGAACCTTGAAACTGCCTCCATCCAATCCTTTGCGGGCCATTCTCTACGACCTTACCTCCTTCCGGGACAATCTTCTTTATTACAGAACTGGCAGGGGTTGTAATTCTCCACATTGCTGCTTGGCGATCCGATACCGACAATGCCGGAAATTGACTTCTGGGGAATCATCAAACACTCTCCAGTCAAACGAACCCCTAACGCATGCCCGGTCAAGGCATGGAAGATCATCCGCTGCTGGCCTATATTCCAGTCACAGTAGCCCGGACTGAAGCGTCGACTTATGACCAGTCCGTCAGATCTTGCTGCCTCTCTTATCTTGTCCTGCACGCGATCCGCCGCCTTCTCAACAGCATCTGAACCTACCGCATCCAGAACAGTGGCCTGGAGAATCAGTCCGTCTCGGGACAGCTGCCATGCCGTATCCTCAAGGTACTTGCCTATCGTAACAACAAATATGGCGACCTGCTTGCATTGCTCTAATAGCTGAACAACAATCTTGCTCTTAAATATTATCGAATCTTCAATGAAGGCGATAGATCCCCGAGCCCACTCCACATCCTTGATTACATAAGAGTACAGCGGGTTGATCAGTTGCTGAGCATTCTTGGCATAGTCATCCACTAGGGATGAAATGCGCGCCGACAGTTTGTGGTTATCGTCATAACCAATAAAGTGACATACCTGACTCTTGTCGATCTCAACATCCACCCCACCTCTCTCATCGGTGACGATCATGCTGGTACAATCCTCCTTTCATCTGACACGCTACCGCCAGATGCTCTTACGCTGAACAGAACAGAATCCACTTGTAACCTAATACGGGTGCAGAGCGCAGTGTCAGTAATGGAGGCGCAGTTTGGTATCGGCCTTCTGAATGGCCTCGGGGATCAACATAAGAGAAAATGAACAGCGCATTATGAACAGAATAGCAAGCTTATGTCTCTCAATTGCATCACAGCAGACTCATGATTACTCATAGTACTGAGCCTGCCTGCGGCATAGACTGTGTTACCCTCCTTGTGAGACTTCATCCCTCCTTCCCTGATCATAAGCTACTACATGATATCACAGGATGAACCTATCTGTCCACCTTTGTGTACTTGTTCAGTACCTTAGAGCCCTGAGCATCCAGAGTACCGCTCAGGGTCGATCGTATCTTCGCCACGAGTCCAGTTCCTTCTTGTGATGCCACCCCGTAGCCTTCTCAAAGAGCCGACTCCAGATAACTGAGACCCTGAGGAAGACTGAAGACTTAGAGCCAAGGTGAGCTTATGGGACACCTAGTCGTTGGCAGACGTAATGGTCTGGAATGCTCGTGATGAACTGCCCCTGTCATACAACAAGACTAGAGCCCGAGGTAAGCTGCTATCGCATCCATATGAAGGTCAGTATCGCCACCGGCAAACTGCGCCGCTTTGACACGGCGATAGTAGAGCCCGAGATCATGGTCCAAGGTGAATCCAATAGCTCCGTGAGCAGTGATAGCTTCAATACAGATTCGCTGATAAGCCTCATTAGCTTTTGCCTTGGCAGCAGCAATATTACAGGCTGACGGAGAACCGGTGCTTATACCCCAGGCCGCCTGGTAGAGCAGATACCGCACAGCATCCGTATCTATGAGCATGTCCGCCAGCTTATGCTGTATCGCCTGAAAAGAGCCGATCGGGCGCTCAAACTGAATGCGCTCCTTAGCATAGTTGCTGGTCATATCAAGAACGGCTCGACAGGCTCCGGATATCTCGGCACACTTCAGCACGGCTGCCCGCTGGAGTATGAAATCCACAATCTGCCAGCCCTTGCCCGGCGACCCCAGCACACTACACTCGGGCACTGCTAAGCCATTGAAGCTGACTCTGAACTGCCTGTCACCACCGATAATGGGAATCGGCTCGACCTGCACATTCGGCTCACCGCGCTCAACGATGAACAACGTGATCCCGTCCTCGGGCGTCTTCCCATCTGTCGTCCTCCCTACCAGCAGGATGTGATCCGCTTCGTCGGCGTCTGCGACGAACATCTTACACCCCTGGATAACATAGTCTGCACCCTCACGAGCAGCTCTGAGCTGCACCTGGGAAGCGTTGTACCCCCCGGCAGGCTCGGCAACAGCAAAGGCCCATATAGACTCACCTCTGGCAATCCGCGGTAGGAACTCCTCTCTCTGCGCATCGCTGCCGTACTCAAGCAGAGGCAGGGCACATAGAGCTATGGTGGAGAAGAACGGGCCGGGCACGATACACCTTCCCATCTCCTCCATCAGGACAACCAGGTCTATGAAGCCGGCGTTCATGCCCCCGTATTCTTCCGGAAACACAAGCCCCATCCAGCCTAACTCTGCCATGCTGCGCCACAATCGCGGATCATAGCCTCTCTCGTCCTTGTCCAGATCTCTCACTCTGGCCTTGGAGCACTCCTTTGCCAGAAAATCATTGGCCAGAGTCCGCAGCATCTCCTGACCTTCTGTGAAGCTGAAGTCCATGCTAACCTCGCAGAGAAATCTACCTGTGCCTGACCCGCAATTTCATAGAGTCCGGATCGCCACGCTGCCTAAGGCTGCGGTGACCCGTGAAGCTATCTCTACTATGCGTCAGTATGACTTCGGTAGACCGAGTCCGAATCTCGCGATTATGCTCCTCTCTATTTCAGCAGTGCCAGCTGCTATTGCCTGACCCGGGAACCCGAGATAAGCACCCTGTATAGAGCCACCAAGTCTCGCCCAGTCAGAATCGGGATCCACCTGAGAGTACATCCCGAGGAGTTCCATCCCTGTAATAGCAACTCGTCTCATCACTTCGTCGCTCATGACCTTGTTCCTGGAAGACTCATAGGCGGGGATCTGCCCCTGGTCTATGCGCCAGGCAAGCTGGAAGGCAAACATCTTCAGCACTTCAAGGTCGACAGCAAGACTCGATAACTTGAACCGTATAAGGGGATTCTGAGCTAACTGCTGGCCCCCACACTCGGTCTTAGCGGCATACTCGGCCAACTCCTCCAGCACCCTCCTGAAATGCCCGTAGGTTGTAGGCGCCGTGCTGCGCCGCTCAAACGCCAGCGCCTGCATCAGAAGATACCAGCCTCTGTCCTCCTCTCCGACCAGACTTGAGGCCGGCACCCTCACGCTGTCGAAGAACACCTCATTGAAGTGGTGCCGTCCGTAGTAGTTGAGTATAGGATTTACAGTAACGCCCGGGCTCTTCATGTCCACTATGAAAATGCTGATTCCGTGGTGTTTCTTGGCTGTATCGTGATCGGTCCTGGCGGCCAGCCAACACCATCTGGCACGGTGAGCAGCACTCGTCCACACCTTCTGGCCGTCAATGACGTAACCGTCTCCCTCCCTCTCCGCCCGTGTCTGAAGATTGGCAAAGTCAGAACCGGCATTTGGTTCACTGTAACAGGTACACCAAACACCGTCTCGCCCGCCCGAGGCAATCAAGGGTAGATAGGTTGCCTTCTGCTCTTCAGTGCCGAACATCATCAGGCATGGCCCCACCCATTGTGTGCCGCTTATACCCATCCATGCCCCAGGTATACCCCAGTATCCCACCTCCATCTCATATACGGTCTGCTCCCAGATAGAGGCACCTCGTCCGCCATATTCCTCTGGCCAGCTCATGACAAGCCAACCTCTTTGGGCCAGCTTCCGGGAGATAGCTATCTCGAACTCAAAATCCCTGCACTCTCCATCGATCAGGGTGCTCCGCTTCCAGCCCGGAGGCAACTCAGCCTCGGCGAACTTGCGGATGTCTTCCTTGAGCGTTAGTGCTCTCTCGCTCAGTGTGAAGTCCATTCTCTCCTTTGCGGGAGTCCACTCGCAATCGGGAAACCCTCTTCCAAACACCCAGTCACAGGCTCAGACCGATAGCAGCCTACGGTAATCCCCTACTCCGGCTGGGGAGCGTCGGGATTAACCAGTTCTCCCGTCATTGTCAACGGCATGAACATGAAGAGTTCATCGACAGTCCAGCCCCCGGCCTTAACCAACTGCTTCTCCAATGACGGCTCCGAGTAAAGGCCAATTTGACCGGCCTCCACGTAGAATGTCCGCCCGTTGACATTTGCAGCATCATCAGAAGCAAGCCACAGCACCAGAGGTGCAATATCCTCAGGCTTCATATTCTCAAACTTTGCCACGACATCTGAGCGAGCCTTCCTCATCTCATCGCTCAGGGTGAGCCGAGTTCCGGCACTGGGCCTAATGCAGTTGCAGGTCACACCGTACCTGCCCATATCCCGAGCCACCTTCCTCGTCAAACCGACTATCCCCTCTTTGGCTGTACCATAATTAGTCTGTCCATACGTGGTTGCGTAGAGCCCCGCCACAGATGATGTGTTTACTATTCGCCCGTATCTCTGCTCGCGGAATAAGGGACTGGCTGCTCTTATTGTGTAGAAGTGGCCATAGAGATGCACTTTGAGCACGGAATCCCACTCCTCCTCACTCATGTTGAAAACCATCCTATCACGCAAGATCCCGGCATTGTTAACCAGAATATCAAGTCTGCCGAAAGCGTCCATTGCAGTCCTCACAACACTCTCGGCACCCGGCATAGTAGCAACCGAATCGTAGTTGGCAACAGCCTGTCCACCGCATTCTCTGATCTCCGCCACTACATTGTCCGCCGGCGATTTCGATGCCCCTGAGCCATCAACCTCACCTCCCGGATCATTCACAACCACTTTGGCACCTTCCGATACCAGTGCCAAAGCTTCTCCCCTGCCGATGCCCCGTCCGGCACCGGTTACTATTGCCACTCTGCCGTTAAGCCTCCTGGTCATTGTTCATCTCCCTCTCGTGATCTTGCCGGGTCTGCACGGTACAGACAGGCCACACCCACCCAACCAGCAGTAGCAGTGGCCTCATATCAACGATCTCACATATAGATCCCGGCAGAAACATTCAGCACCTGTCCGGTGATAAAGGCCGCATCATCAGAAGCAAGGAACAGCACAGGCTTAGCAGCATCTTCAGGTGTCATGGGCTTCACCTGCAGGAGGACTAGATCCCTCACCTTCTTAGGTATGCCCACAGCTTCTCCATACACCTCTTCCTGCTGATCCTCTTTCTCTCTAGTCAACCGTGTATCTACGAAGCCGTAGGCGATAACATTGCAGGTAATACCGAAGCGTCCCCATTCCCTGGCCACCGTCTTCGTTAGCCCGATAAGACCTGACTTAGCAGCAGAGTAGTTGACCTGACCAATGTTGCCCATCAAACCGGCCACAGAGGCGACGTTGATTATCCTCCCATTGTGTCCTTCCTTCAACATGTACTTCGAAGCTGCCCTGATACAGTTGAATGTCCCTTTGAGACTAATATCAACACATAAGTCCCATTGAGCATCCGTCATCTTATGGATAAGCGCATCTCGGGTAAGCCCGGCATTGTTGACCAGAACATCCAGAGCCCCGAATTCCTTGGCTGCCCTGTCCATAACAGTCTGACAATCATCGATGTTTGTCACATCACCTGCACAGCCATCCGCTATGCCTCCCATCGCCCTGATTCCATTAATCACCTCAAGCAAAGGCGCCTCGTCAATATCGGTTACAAAGACAGCAGCACCCTCTTCGGCAAATAACAGCGCGTCGGCTCTGCCTATTCCTCTTGCCGCCCCGGTCACAACCGCTACTTTCCCGTCCAGTTTGCCCATTATCGCCTCCTTAACACGTGTTGATTCGAGGGCATCTGCTCAGATCTATTGTCCGCGCAAATCGCCCTAAGTGACTATCCGAAGACAGCGCTCCAGATCAGTCCACCCTTCGTCTGGGTAAAGCCACCAGAGCTGAGCCGGGAGTAGTCTTTTCTCCCTTTCCGTTCTCCACCCATATCTCGCACTCAACCAGGTGTTCACCGCCATCCTCGTACTTTCTGGTCACTCTGCCCCTGCACCACCAGGTATCACCGTCATGAGGCGTATCTGTTGTCCTCATCTTCCGGGGATAATCCATGCCACGGTATTGGCAGGATAGTCTCCTGAGTTTTCCCTCTTCTCCAATCCAATCGGTCATCAACTGCCCTAACCATGCACGTTTAAGGGCGCCATGAACGATGGGAGACCCTACACCCATAGCCTCGGCAAAATCATCTTCATAATGCAGGGGGTTGAAATCCCCTGATGCCCCTGCCCACTGCACCAACATACGTGTGGTGGCGATCTTGGACAGGGGAGCTATCTCGGTGCCTTCTTGAACATCCTCGTAGAAAACCTGCTTAGCCATCTTACCTCCGAAGATAGATCCTTCTAGACAGGGCTAGAACTGGATCAGTGTCGCCCAACTTTTGAGTACTGTATCGCCCTTCTGGTTTACATAAGTGATCTCTGCTACGGTAAACATGGTCCTGCCCAATCTCGTTTCACGTTCGCTGATTGCAGCGATCATGGGTGTGGCGGTCAGTACATCACCGGCGCCGACAGGTTCCATGAACTCAAACTCCACGCCGCCATCCAGAACTCTGGGAGGGGCTCCGGCCTCTGCCAGAGACTGGAACAATCTTTCGGTGGGGCGTCCCACCTTGACCGGCCAACCGGTGAAACCAGGGGGAGCCAGCAAGCGGAGACGCTCTGTTCTACTGGCAAACTCCGGGTCGTTGTACAGCGGGTTGGGGTCGCCTACGGCCTGCGCATACCTCTGTATGGCTCCTTCTTCCACCTTGAAGACGATTGGCTCAAAGGGCACGCCTATCAGTTTTCGTAGCTCATTGGTGATCAGACTGCGTTCAACCATAGCTGGCCTCCTTGACCTTGTCTTCTATAATCCTATAATTGCAACGCTCACGATGTTCATGGCCGGAAAACCCCCCATGTTGTGGGTCAATCCTAGCCTGGGATTCTTGATCTGTCGTTCCGGAAGCTGAGCCCTGCCCTGCAGTTGCTTATACATCTCATACAGCATCCTGAGACCGGAAGCACCGATAGGATGTCCGAAGCACTTAAGCCCACCGTCGGGTTGGACGGGCTGCGGGCCATCCAGATTGAAACGACCAGCCTCTATGTCCTCCTTGACTCTTCCCCTGGGACTGAACTGCAGATCCTCCATTGTTACCGCCTCGGTTATGGAGAAGCAATCGTGTACCTCCGCCATGCTTATCTCTTCACGCGGGTTCTCTATTCCTGCCTCCTCATAAGCCAGAACGCCAGCGCGATAACCGGTCTCCACATGAGCTCCATCCCAATTGGTGTACATTAACTCCTCGCCGGAACTCAAGGCGATCTGGAGCGACTTTACATAAATTGGATCCGGCCTGAACTGCTTTGCAAGATCAGCCCTGGTTATTATCGCCGCCGCTGCACCGTCACTGACGCCGCAGCAATCAAAAAGCCCGAGTGGCCAGGCAATAATAGGCGCATTCAGTATCTGTTCCTCAGTAACTTCGCGGCGCAGATGAGCTTTCGGGTTTCGGGCTCCATTGTAATGGCTCTTGGCTGACACCTTAGCGAGCATACTCTTGCCTTCCTCCGGGCTTAGACCGTTTACGGCAAAGTATCTGGTCGCCATCATAGCAAAAGCACCGGGGGCCGTCAGTTTAGGCATGATAAGGGAACTCTTTGTTCCCAATAAGCCAGGCCCCCCGGGAAGCCCGCCGTAGCCTGTGTCTTTCAGTTTCTCTACACCAAGTGCCATAGCTATGTCGTAGGCTCCGGAGGCGACGCCGTAACAGGCCCCCCTGAAGGCTTCTGTGGCAGTAGCACAGAAGTTCTCGGTTCTCGTGACGGGAATGAAGGGCAGCTTCAGTGCCAAGGCCATGGAGGTAGCACCTTTACCTACGCTCTGTTCCTCAAAGTGAACTCCAAACCAGGCTGCGTTGATATCCTTCTTCTCTATACCGGCGTCCGCCACACACTCCTGGAAAGCGTCAACCATGAGATCATCTGCACTCTTGTCCCATAGTTCTCCAAACTTCGTGCAACCCATCCCTATGATAGCGACTTTGTCCTTGATACCTTCTGCCATATCTTCTTGCCTCCGTAAATCGTATTGCTCCCCGCCGTAGTCAATCACGCATCGGCATCGCCTTCCACGAATAGCCGTGCACTCCACTCGACTCATCAACATATCGCCTGCGGAAGGTCATCTCAACAGGCATACCTACTTTCACAGAATCCAGATCACAATCGGCAAAATCAAACCAGTACCTGCCTCCACCCTCAAAGTCAACCAGTCCATATATTGAAGGTGGATCAACGCTGGCGGCCAGATTGTCACCAGTATAAGTAAACACAACGCCCCTCCTATCAGAAAAGCGGTAGTCTTCCATACGGTCCATGGCTCCACAATCAGGGTTGACACAAACTCTCTGATATGGATATTGAGGTGTACCGCACTCTGTGCACTTAGAGCCACACAGAGCCAGGACCTCCTTCCGTTCCCTGTACAAAGCCGACATCGGCGTGCGGATGCTTATCTCTCCACGCATACCCAGATCCATAGGTGCCAGGTTCCTGAAGGCAAGGTATTTCTCGTAGCTGGCAAGCTCCTTCTTGGAACTCATGTTCTTCTTCACTCCTCGCCTGCCGGTAATGCTCTCTATTCTCTCGGTAACACGGAAAAACAGTGCGTCGCTGCCATTTCCAAAGCTGGCAATCAGTATTCTGTCGCCCGGCTTTGCATCTTCGAGTGCTCCTACAAGCATAAGCAAAGGCGAAGCGGAGCCTGTATCACCAACTGTACTCAGCAATGTATCCTGAAGCTGTTCGGGATCAATCCCAAGTCGCCTGGCTATAGCTCCATGCTCACGTGCATACAGTCCGGGATAGACTATCCTGGCAAAGTCGTTGATGTTTAGCTTGTACTTGGCTAACAACCCTGTGATCGCTTCCGCAATTTGCTGACCGTAGCCAGAGTCGCGGATGAACCTGTCTTCCCATGCATGCTCAAATCGCTCACCGCTTGCCCTCCATCGGTCGGGAAAGTCATAGGAAACAGAATAAGACCCTTCAAAGGTAGCAATCACGTCATCACTACCCACAAGAAGTGCCGCAGCCCCGTCACCGTACAGATACTCCTGAGGACTGCCTGGCTTACTCAAGCGACAGTCAGAAGCACAGACGAGGGTATTGCTTGACATATCTCCTTTCACAGAATCAAATGCAGAGAGAAGAGCACCGGTCCCTGACTTCGCAGAACCTGTGAAATCAGCGGTTCTTATGCCTGGCTGCAGATCAAGGGCAGTAGCTGCCAGAGTTGAATTCTGCCTCACCGCATATGGTGCGCTGGTAGTAGCGAGATACAGGCCGCTGACCGCCTCCCTACTTTCATTGTGTAGACAATCGACTCCTGCCGCCACCGCCGTGCTAAGCGCATCCTCGTCATGATTGGCAACTGCATTTTCGCCTGGCGGGGGAAAGGTTCCCAGGAATCCAACCGCCGCAAAGATAGTGTTGTGGTTCATCCGATACCGCGGGATATAAGCTCCGTAAGACTTTATGCCAACCATAACTAACCTCCTGACATAAGCTCTCCTGAAAGACAGACTAAGCTGACAGCAACTGGAGACCCATAACTATAACAGGACCTTCTTTATTCTCTTCAATGCCCAGTCGATCTCGCGCTTGTTGATAACGAGTGGGGGAGCAAAACGAATAGTATGCTCATGAGTCTGATTGCAGAGTATCCCTTCGTCAATCAACCTGACAACGAAGGGCTTGGCCCCGCCCAGTTCATGCTTTAGTTCGACACCCTTCAGCAGCCCCTTTCCTCTGATCTCCTTGACATTGGGACTATTCATTTTCTCCAACTCAGCCTGGAAATAGTTGCCCATCTCAAATGCCTTCTCCGCCAACTTCTCATCCTGAATCAGCCTCAGGGCTGCCATCGCAGCCGAACAATCGATGGGATGGCACTGGAAGGGGCTCCCATCCTCGGGATAATCCAAAACACCCGCTACCTTCTCATTGCAGACAGCCGCTGACACCTGACCTGGCCCTCCACCCAGGAACTTGCCCAGGATTAGAACATCCGGCTTGGCGTCTTCATATTGATGGGCAAAGCGTTTTCCACAGCGCCCCAATCCCGTCTGAATCTCATCCCAGATAAGCAGGATGTTGTGCTTGTCACAGATCCTCCTTGCGCCTTCTAGATAGCCCTCGGGAGGAACCATCACTCCGCCCTCACCCTGAATCGGTTCTGCCAAAAACGCAACGGTGTGAGGAGTGATCGCCTTCTCGAGCGCCTGGAGGTCACCGTAAGGTATGAGGGTGAAACCAGGAGTGAGCGGCCCGAAATACTGCTTGTACTTGTCATGGCTGGAACCTGAGATCACCGTAATCGTGCGCCCGTGGAAGTTATTGTCACACATTATGATCTGAGCCGTATCCAGAGGTATACCCTTGGTCTTCTTGCCCCAGGTCTTAGCAGTCTCCACCGCATCAACGACGGTCTCAAACCCCATAGAGTCACCGGCATTCTCTTTGCACGTGTAGCCCCACTTTCTGGCGATCTTGATAGCGCGTTCTACTGCCTCTGCCCCGGTGTTGATGGGCAAGACCTTGAACATCCCACAGAATTCCACAAGTTCCTTGGCAAAGAGAGGAGCTACGTCGTTGTAGAAGGCGTTTGATCCCGGCCAGTATCTCCTTGCCTGTCTGATGAAGGCCTGCAGGATATCCCTGTGGCAGTGCCCCCCACCCAGAGCGGAATAACAGCTCAGCATTTCCAGCTTCTTCTCCCCTTCGGGATTCCAGACCCACACTCCTTTTGCCCTGGCGTAGACGAATTCATGTGGCCTGTAGGTCTGGACTATGTACCTCTCATGCATTTCAATCGCTTCTTTGGATGTTCCGACGCTCCACTGTCTCTCTGTCATGTTCCTCCTATCGCTGATTATTGCTTGCCTCACAGGCTTCTTACCTAATCGTCAGTTTGCTTCAGGCATTCTGTCCATTCAGGCAGAGGATGCTCACAGATACCACTGCCGATCTGATGCCCGATCCCAAAAGCTTTGGCATTCAGCTCGGGGTTCTTGCCCTGGAATTCTTGGCCAATGATCCGGCTAATAGATTCGGGACTAACGATACCGGTAACGGCGATGACGGCACCGAGCATAATCATATTGGCAAACTGGTTTCTACCCAGACTCTCTATTGCCCTTTCGGCAGAAGATACCCAAAATGTCCTACATGCAACCGGATTGTCCCCAGGACAGACTAAACTGGGATCGCAGAAGAGCAGTGCCTTGTCCTCAGATCCCGGGGCAAGCTTATCATAACTCTCCTGGCTGAGAAGAATCATCACGTCAGGGTTCATAACGCCCGGGAAGTCGATCTTCTCATCGGATATTATGACCTCCGACTGAGAAAGCCCGCCGGTCACCTCCCCCCCATAAGAGGCTGAACTCGCGACTTCCCTTTCCTCAAGCACAGCAGCGAGTGACAGGATCCTGCCCATCACCCCCAGACCTTGACCTCCTTTACCAGAGAAGAGAAACTCCTTCTGCATCATGCCCCTTCCTCCGACAAGAAGCACGAGTATTCTTTTATACTCCGGAAATCACCAAATACAGTTTTGTCCTCCAATTCAGCGGACCTAAGATTCCGCGCCTTCTCCTTTGATAGGTAGTGCTCCTTCTGCCAGGCAAGCATGCTTGAAGCTGTCGGGACTTCATTTCTCACGCCGTATTGTCGGGGACACTGACTGATTACTTCCATAAAGCGAAACCCCTCGCAGAGAAGCATGCCCTTTATGCCCTTAGTCAAAAGGTGAGGATAAACAGTAGGATACCGACTGGCATATTTCCCGCCCACGCTGAGAACCAGATTCACGAGATCGAATGGTCGCTCAGGATTACCTTCGATAGTGGTCGATGTTCGCGAATCCTGGGGTGTCGTAGGTCCTACCTGTCCGCCGGTCATCCCGTAGAGGTAGTTGTTGAGACAGAAGACGGCAATCGGTGTACTCCTTCTAATAGCATGGATCAGGTGATTGCCACCGATCGAAGTAAGATCACCATCACCACCTATCGTCACCACATCTAGATCGTGGTTGGCCAGCTTCAAACCAACAGCAGCCGGGACTGCCCTGCCATGTGCTGTGTGAAAATTGTCGGCCCTGAAGTAGTTGTTGACTACCCATGCAGAACAGCCAATGCCGGCAGTGAACGTGTAGTCATCCAGTCTTTTGCCCAACTCATCTATAGCCTTCAAGAAGCTGTTGATGAAGATCTCGTAGCCGCAGCCAGGACAGAAGGTCGTCCTCTCTTCTCTCAGATAGAGCTTTCGTAACTGACTGGTATTCACCTCACCAAAACCCCTCCATCAGGTAGCGCAGAATCCTTCGAGGATCGATGATCTGGCCATTGGGTTGCGGCAAAGAGACGACCTCATTGGATATCCTTTCGCTGATGACATGAAACATCTGGCCCTGATTCATCTCAGGAACAATGAGTCTTCTAACCGATCCAGCCAGCTCTCCGATCCGACGCCACGGAAACGGATAGACAGTCCTCGGCCTCAGAAAGCCCACCGGATTTCCCATCTTTCGCGCCTGCTTGACCGCCCACTTCGCCGACCGCCCAACCGTTCCAAAGGAGACGACCACCGTTTCAGCATCATCCAGAAACAACTCCTCACAGTCGGTCAGTTCGTCTGCATGTTCCACTATCTTGCGGTCAAGATAGAGGACCAGATTCTGCTGAACCGATGGGTCAGCAGTAGACCTCTTGCCCAACTTATCGTGAGTGGAACCGGTCACCGAGATGTTTTCACCATCACCAAACCTGGGCATAGAAGGAGCAGCGAAATCAGGAGTAGGACCGAACGCCGGTTCTCCAGGCACGTAGACTCTATCGTACACGCGTAGCTTCTCATTGACTTCAACCTTTTCGGAGAGATGGCTGAGATAGCCATCGGAGAGAAGGATGACAGGTGTCCTGAATCTCTCGGCCAGATTGAAGGCCTCAACAGTGAGGTCGAACGTTTCTTGAACCGACTCGGGATAGAGCACGATCCTCTGAACTCCGCCGTGAGAACCATACCTCGCCTCTATCATATCCATTGCCCCGGGTCTGGTAGCCTGGCCGGTTGAAGGACCTGCCCTCTGGACATTGACAACTACGCAGGGCACCTCAGCCATGTCGGCCAGACTCAGCCCTTCCTGCATCAGGGCAAAGCCAGGTCCGGCAGTCGCAGTCAACGCCTTTAATCCAGCCCATGCGGCGCCAAGCACCATAAACATTGAGGCGATCTCATCCTCGGCCTGGATGAACTCGCCTCCTACCTCTTTAACCCTCCTGGACATTCCCTCCAGGATCTCATTTGCCGGGGTGATTGGGTAGCCGGCGAAGAACCGGCAGCCAGCTGCCAGGGCAGCTTCAACGACTGCATCGTTTCCCGTCATGAAGTATCTTCCCGGGGACAGGATACTCTTTGCCTCCTTCCAGCCACCCCGGGCATGACTCTGAATCCTTCTGGCTGCTTGCTCCGACAGAGTCTCCGCAAGCACCTCGCCAGGCACTGGGTCAACGCTAATGGCCCCGGGACAGCACAATTCACAAAGACCACAGCCAGTACACTTCTCCGGATAAGCAGCCTCTTTCAGTCTGAACCCTGATGAACCGATTTCCGCGGTATCCTGGAAGACTTTCTTGGGACATATTTGGAGGCACAGATTGCAGCCCTTACACGAATCATGGTCTATGGAGATCCTATGCAACATACATAGTTCTCCAAGCATTCATAGTCTGAGTCACTGCATACACCTCGACCAGGTGAGAGTGAGGTGATCTTTGTGAGGAAGACTTGCCATTTTGAATAAAAAGATATTATATACTGAACGGAGCTTTTTTGAAAGGAGATGCGGCATGCAAGACGAGATGAGCTACACCGAGTTCGTCACTCTTTGCCAAGGCAGAGAGAAGCTGGAGTTGACCGAAGAAGAAAAGGACGTTATCACACGCTCCAGACGAGCTTTTGAAGGAGTTTTGAAAGCCGATCCCGAGAAGCCCTATTACGGAGTGAACACGGGCGTTGGTGCTCTTCTGAACAAGCGGATTCCTGCGCACAGTATGGGGGAGTTCCAGGAGAATCTGATCGCAAGCCATGCTTGCGGGATCGGTCCATCCCTGGACAGGGAGATAGTACGAGGGATGATGCTCCACATGATCCTGAATCTCAAGAAAGGCTACTCTGTGATCAGCCTTTCCACCGTTGAGATTCTGATTGAGATGTTCAACCGTCAGATCACGCCACAGGTTCCGGAAAAGGGTTCTCTGGGAGCGAGTGGCGATCTTATACCACAGGCACATATTGCTCTAGCGTTGATAGGAAAGGGAAAGGTAACCTGCGCCAACAACAATACTGTCATGGACTCGAAATCCGCCTTCCGGGACTGCGGATTACAGCCGGTAAGACTTGAAGCCGGCGAAGCTATTGCTCTGCTGAACGGCACAAGCCTGATGACCAGTTTTCTGGCATTTCTGGTCTTCCACGGTGATAACCTGATCGAAGCTGCGGATGTGGCAGCAGCGGCGACCACGACCATCCTGGGCTGCGACATCCAGTCTTATGAGGACGAAATCCAGAGCTTGAGACCGCACCCGGGACAGAGCATCACAGCCCTGAGACTGAGAAACATCCTCAAGGCCAAGAATGGTGACAGAGAATCGGGGGCCCTGCAAGGCGCTTATTCACTGAGGTGTATTCCCCAGGTGCACGGCACCTTCAGAGAAGCTTTGTTCAAGGCAAGAGATACTGTCAATGTCGAGATCAACTCCTTTGGCGGCAACCCACTGATCCTGTTCAAAGACGGGCGTCCAAGGCTGCTTCAGGGAAGCGGCAATTTCCACGGGCAGATTCTGGCCCACACTGCCGACAGTTTGTCCATCGCCCTCTGCAGCCTGGCCGGCATTTCAGAGAGAAGGATAGAGCGCTTACTCAACGATAAGCTCTCAGGGTTACCTCCCTTTCTGGCCAAAGAAGGAGGACTGAACACCGGGTTGATGATCGCTCAATACGCAGCAGCAGCTCTGGTTTCAGAAAACAAGACTCTCTCGCACCCCGCTTCCGTAGATTCGATTCCGGTTTCCGCGGGGCAGGAGGATTTCGTCAGTATGGGAGCCTGGGCAGTCAGAAAAGCCTGGGAAATACTTAAGAACACCGAATATGTCATAGCGATTGAACATCTCTGTGCCTCTCAGGCCTCTGAACCTAAGGAAGACAGGATGCTTTCCGAGGAAATAGAGAGGACCTATCAACGCATACGCAAGGGAGGATTCCTTGACAATGAGACAGATAGTTGAGTGCGTCCCCAATTTTAGCGAGGGCCGTGACATGTCAAAGGTAGACCTGATCGCCGCTGAAGCAGAAAAGGTAGATGGAGTAAAGGTCCTGGACGTTGATACCAGCACATCCTATAATCGCTCTGTCATTACCTTCGTCGGGTCGGCGGAGGAAGTCAGAGAGGGGGCCTTCTCCGCCATTGCGATAGCGGTCCAGTTGATAGACATGTCCTTACACCAGGGAGAGCACCCGCGGCTCGGTGCTTGCGATGTTTGTCCCTTCGTGCCCATACAGGGCGCCACAATGGCAGACTGCATAGCGTTGGCCAATGAGCTCGGTAGTGAAGTGGCAGAGAAGCTAGCCCTGCCTGTATATCTATACGGAGAGGCCGCTAGATCTCCGGAGAGAGGAAACCTGGCCCACGTCAGAGCCGGCGAGTATGAAGGCTTGCCGGACAAACTGAGAGACCCTGACTGGAAACCCGACTTCGGCCCCGCAGTGTTCAACAAGAAAGCGGGAGCAACGATGATTGGCGCCAGAGAACCTCTGATTGCCTACAACATAAACATTAGAGCGAAGAGTAAGACGGCAGTTGACACCATCGCAGGCCGTATTAGAGAATCTGGCTGGACCTCTATATCCGAAGACGGCAAGAAGGTGCGCGTTCCCGGGGCCTTCCGAGAGGTCAAGGCGCTGGGTGTGTCCCTTGAAGAGCACGGCATCTACCAGATTTCCACTAATCTAACGAACTACAAGATAACTCCACCCCACGAAGTCTTTGAGATGGTTAAGAGATTATCTCCCGAGTTCGGAGAGGTGCTCGGCTCAGAGGTAGTGGGACTGATACCCAGGGACGCTATTCTAGCGGCCGGCAGGTTCTATTCTCCTTCGGAGAAATCGGAAGAGAGATTGGTTGCCTCCGCCATAGACAACCTGGGTTTGAACTCCCTGAAGGAGTTCAAACCGGACAAGAAAATCATCGAGTATCTGATCAAGGAGGACTAGCAATGCTGCAGGAGACTACTATCAGGGACTTCCTGGAAAAACTGGCTTCCCGTAAAGCGGTTCCCGGGGGTGGGTCCGTGGCTGCCCTTTCAGGCGCTCTTGCCGCGGGCCTCGTCTCCATGGCAGCAGCATTTTCCCAGGATACGAAGGCAGCCGACAAGTCGGCGAGACTGGCAGACGTCCTGCTGAGCCTCGTTGATAAGGACGCAGAGGCATTTGCCAGAGGCGATCTGAAAGAGGCGACAGAGATTCCGTTACAAACGGCGAGATACGCTCACGAAGTTCTGAGCATGGCCGGAGTTCTGCTTGAAGACTGCAATCCTAGACTGATCACAGACATAGGCGTTGCAGCGAAGATGGCCGAAGCCGCTGTTGAAGGTGCTCTGCTCAATGTAATGGTCAATCTGTTGTCGATTGAAGACGAAGAATACAAGGCAGAGATACTCAGGGCTGCCCGAAAGGTTCGCTCGACAGGAGCTGAGTCTAAGGCAATATTGACCCAGGTTCAGAGTCGCCTGCATTAAGAAGCCTTCGGTTAGATTCAGGGAACAGGCTGCATCGTCAAAGACGGGTGTTCATGGAGGTACAAAATGCGTCCTATATGCAATAAGAAAGGCAACAGGTTGGAGTGCAGGAACTGGGATGCGGAAGCCGCCCTGCGTATGTTGAGGAATAACCTGAATCCAGAGGTGGCCATTGATTGGGAAAACCTCATCGTCTACGGTGGCCGGGGCAAGGCTGCCCGAAACTGGCAGGAATACCACAAGATCGTGGAGGCGCTCAAGAGCATTGGAGATGAGGAGACGCTCTGCGTTCAGTCCGGCAAGGCCGTTTACATTGCACCTACGCATCGGGAAGCTCCCAGAGTTATCATCGCCAATTCCAATATCGTGCCCCATTGGGCAACCCAGGAGAACTTCGATAGATACGACGAGATGGGCCTCACTATGTATGGCCAGATGACGGCCGGTTCCTGGATCTACATTGGTACCCAGGGGATCCTGCAGGGTACATATGAAACATTTGCCGCTCTGGCCAGGAAAGAGTTCGGCATCGACTCTCTCAAGGGCAAGTTCATCCTTACGGCGGGAATGGGCGGGATGTCAGGCGCTCAGCCTCTAGCCGCTACTATGAACGAGGCAGTGATTCTCGACGTTGAAGTCAGGCCGGAGAGGATCGAGAGAAAGGTCAGAGAAGGTTACTGCGATAGAATGACCACACAACTCGACGAAGCGCTGGAATGGACACTGGAGGCCAAGCGAAAAGGACTGGCGCTCTCGGTTGGATTGATAGGCAACGCCGCCGACGTTCATCCCGAACTGGTCAGGAAAGGGGTGATTCCTGACATCGTCACTGACCAGACGCCGGCTCATGATATCTGGAGCTATGTTCCTTCCGGTGAACTGCCATCAAGCCCAGAGGAGTATAGAAAGCGAGCTTACGAATCGATAGTGAAGCACACAGAGGCCATGCTAGAGATGCAGAGACAGGGAGCCATTTGTTTTGACTATGGTAATAACCTGCGCCAGCAGGCAGAGATAGGGGGCTTGAGAACAAGAGATAAGAGCGGCCAGTTTCTGTATCCGGGTTTCGTGCCGGCCTATATCAGGCCCCTGTTCTGCGAAGGCAAGGGGCCCTTCAGATGGGCTGCCCTTTCGGGGGAGCCGCAGGACATCTTAACACTCGACAGAGCCCTGCTCGAAACCTTTCCGGAAGACGTGGCGCTTCATCGTTGGATAGATAAAGCCCAAGATAGAGTTCCCTTCATCGGCCTGCCGGCAAGAATTTGCTGGCTGGGCTATGGTGATAGAGCCAATTTCGGCCAGGTGATAAACGATCTCGTCGGCCGCGGTACTCTAGAGGCTCCTATCGTTATCGGCAGAGACCACCTGGATACGGGCTCGGTAGCTTCTCCCAACCGCGAGACTGAGGGAATGCAGGACGGGTCCGATGCCATTGCCGACTGGCCTCTTCTGAACTTCGCGTTGAACGCCGTCAACGGCGCTTCCTGGGTCTCTTTTCATCACGGAGGTGGCGTAGGAATAGGCTACGCTCTACACGCGGGTCAGGTGTGTGTTGCTGATGGCACAAGAGAGAGAGAAGCGAGGCTGCGCAGGGTTCTTACAGTTGATCCGGGCATTGGTGTTGCCAGGCATGCCGATGCCGGTTACGAACTCGCCATCAGGACAGCCGGGCAGAAGGGAGTGCAGATCCCGTGCTAGACATTCTTGTTAAAGGAGCCTCAGAGTTGATCACCTGTAAGGGCGCAGGTCCCAAATCCGGTCCGGACTTGGACGTCCTGGACATAGTCAGGGACGGAGACCTGGCTATCAAGGATGGCAAGATCGTTGCCATCGGTCATCTAGAAGAAGAGGCCAAGAAGGTAGTTGATGCGACGGGAAAGATAGTGCTTCCTGGATTCGTTGATTGCCACACTCATCTCGTCTTCGCTGGTTCGCGCGAAGGTGAATTTCTCTCTAAGATCGAAGGAGTCGGTTACCTGGAAATACTGGAAAGAGGCGGAGGCATATTGAGCACAGTCGGTAGTACCAGAGAAGCTACTCTCCCGGATCTCTTAGCGTCAGCCCTCTCCAGAATCGACATGGCATCCGATTACGGCACCACAACAATTGAGGTGAAGAGCGGATACGGTCTGGACTTCTTCAATGAGATGAAGATACTGACCGTGGTCAGGAGCTTACACACGAATAGGAGGGTTGAGTTGGTGTCCACCTTTCTTGGTGCCCACACAGTGCCTGAGGAGTTCAGGGCTGACAGGCAGGCCTATGTTCAGGAAGTCCTGAGGATGGTGGAGGAGTTCAGAAAGCAGTCACTTGCAGAGTTCTGCGACGTTTTTGTGGAAGAAGGAGCGTTCTCTGTCGAAGAAGCCCGAGCGATCCTGAGCAAGGCCCTCGAATACGGATGGAAACTGAAGCTCCATGCCGGGGAGTTTGCCGATATCGGGGGGGTAGAACTGGGGGCCGAACTGGGGGCGATGTCAGTGGACCATCTGGACTACATCTCCGAGAGAGGAATGGCACTTATGGCGGAGAAAGGCATCATGGGTGTTCTGCTGCCCGGAGTTCCTTTTCATCTTATGACCGGGCACTACGCACCGGCCAGAAGGATGATTGAAGCCGGAGTCCCGATCGCATTAGCCACCGATTATAACCCGGGTAGCTGCCCCACACTCTCCATGCAGATGATCATCGCACTGGCCTGCAGATACATGAAATTGACCGCTGCGGAAGCTATCAACGCATCAACCGTCAATGCGTCGTACGCTGTGGACAGGGGCGACAGAATCGGCAGTCTGGAGGTCGGCAAACAGGCGGACATAATCATCCTCGACATCAGCGATCATCGCCAATTGCCCTACTGGTTCGGTATGAACCTGGTCGAGAGAGTGATCAAGAACGGAAAGCTTATCAGATGAGAGAGGCGGTAGTGCTTCCATGCCATACATGTTAGATGGGCATTCGATAGGGGCTATATGTCCTCGCTGAACCGGTTCGTAATAGGCAACCTTCTGTCACGGCCGAAATCTCTATGAGTTATCCTTATGCCCGGAGCAGCCTGGCGACGTTTATACTCGCTTCTAGCTACCAGGCGAGCGATCCTCTTGACAGTCTCAGGCTCAAAGCCCATGGATACTATCCGGTCAGCCGTGACATCATCCTCCACATAGGCTCTCAAAACCGGATCTAACACCTCATACGGAGGAAGACTATCAGTATCCTTTTGATCGGGCCTTAGCTCAGCCGACGGTGCCTTGGTCAGGATTGCAGAAGGTATCAACTCTTGCCCTGCCCGGTGATTCCTGTATCTGGCCAAATCGAAGACCATCGACTTAGAGACATCTTTCAAAGGGATAAAGCCTCCGGCCATGTCTCCATAAAGGGTAGTGTACCCTGTGGCCGTCTCGCTCTTGTTGCTGCAGGCGAGTACGAGCCAGCCGAACTTGTTCGACAGGGCGAATAGTATGTTGCCACGTATCCTCGCCTGGATGTTCTCCTCGGTGACATCCGGTTCAGTATTCCGGAATGGCTCGGCCAGTGTTTCTAAGTAAGAGCAGAATATCTGCTCAATGGGTATCACCATGAATCCCACCCCCAGATTTCGGGCCAAGGCCTCAGCATCCGCCTTACTGCCCGGCGACGAGTAACGCGAGGGACTGGAGACGCATATTACATTGTCGGCACCAAGGGCATCCGCAGCTATAGCGGCCACCAATCCTGAGTCCAAGCCCCCCGACAAGCCGACAACCACCTTCTCAAAGCCGTTTTTGCGCACATAGTCTCTCGTGCCCAGAACGAGAGCCTGATAGACCTCAGCTAGTTCATCCATCCTTTCCATTGAGTGCGGTGGCAAAGGAGGCCTGGCGCCTGATGGACAATGGCTTGACACCGGTATCTCGAAGGCAGCAGATGATCGCTCTCTAATCCACGGAGTGTCCTTCCTGCGCCGGGAATCGTGCAACCGGGTACGTAGCACTGCTTCTGCATCGAGATCAGCTACCAGGAAATCCTCCTCAAACTGCTTCCCCCTAGCGATGAGTTCTCCCTTCTCATTCATGATCAGGCTATTCCCATCGAAGACGAGCTCATCCTGGCCACCGACCAAGTTGTTGTGGACTACAAT
The DNA here is from genome assembly GCA_003567655.1 of Dehalococcoidia bacterium. Lineage (GTDB taxonomy): Bacteria > Chloroflexota > Dehalococcoidia > GIF9 > AB-539-J10 > RBG-13-51-36. Next base: position 16,957 of record PWZA01000057.1, on the reverse strand, counting down.
AGCCATGTTGTCCGATGCTCTGGTGGCAAACATTCGCTCTCTGAGCAACCCCTTTCCCTCATGATAGGGAGAAGCGCCGATGTTGATCAGCAGACTGGCTCCGGCATGCGCCTGTATAGCAGCCGGCCCGGCCTCATACCACATGTCTTCGCAGATAGTCACACCTACGCCGACGCCACAGATGATGAAGACAGGAAAGCGGCTGCCCGCCTTGAAATACCTGTTTTCATCAAACACCCCATAGTTGGGCAAGTAGAACTTGTGGTAAACGCCAACCAGTTTCCTATCATGGATTACCGCCGCAGCATTGTAGACGTCGGTATTGCTGTCGACAAAACCCACGACTACAGCTATATCGGAGCTGTGTTCAATAATCCGCTCAAGGCTCTCCCTGTTGTGCCTGATGAACTGCGGCTTGAGCAGCAAGTCTTCGGGAGGATATCCCGTGATGGCCAACTCGGGAAGGGTTAACAGGTTCACCCCAAGGGAGCTAGCCCGGTCGATCGACTGTATTATCTTGGAAGTATTCCCCGCCAGATCGCCTACAGTGGGGTTGATCTGAGCTACGCCTACCCTGATGCTTTGCAATCCGCCTCCTTGTTTCACCGGATAGTATACCAGACATTAATCCATGCTTCCCGTGCCATGAGCACGTTGCCAGAATTGACAACCGTACCGGATATTCGCTATCATACGGTAAAAGGTTACCGTAGGTAGATAAGAGGGGATACCAAGAGTTGCTCACTCACCACGCCCAAGAGGCAGAGAGGAAGGCAATCGCCATTCTCAGGATTCTGAGCCAGTCCGATAAACCTCTCGGCGCCCGAGTTATCTCACACCGCCTTAAGGGACAAGGCATCAACCTGACCGAGCGCGCCGTCCGCTATCACCTCAAGCTGATGGATGAACGCGGCTTCACCGAGAGAATGGGAAGAGAGGGCAGGTTGATCACGAAGTCGGGTCGCGAAGAACTGGAGAGTGCTCTGGTTAGCGACAAGGTCGGCTTTGTCGCCTCCAGGATCGAGCTTCTAGCCTGCCGCATGGACTTCGACATCGCTCTGCACCAGGGTTCTGTCCCGGTCAACATCTCATTCTTCCATGAGAAGCAGTTCCGGAGAGCTCTTGAAGCTATGAAGAGAGCGTTTCAGGCCGGGATATGCGTCAGCGAGCTTGTGGCTGTAACCCGGTCGGGCGAATGCATGGGAGGAATAACGACACCCCGCGGCAGGATAGGCCTGGCTACCGTTTGCAGCGTAGTCATTCATGGCGCTCTGCTCAAAGCAGGTATCCCCATAGATTACAGATTCAGTGGCATCCTTCAGATCAAGAACCGCAATCCCTTGCGCTTTGTCGAGCTCATACAGTATTCGGCCTCATCCTTAGATCCCGCGGAGTTGTACATCGCCAGTAACATGACCAGCGTTGGTCAAGCAGCCAGGAAAGGGGAAGGTAAAGTATTGGCAAATTTTCGGGAGATGCCTGCTATCTGCCAACCGGTGGCAGATAGGGTTGTTGACGGGTTGAGGGAGGCGGGTCTGGGCGGATTGCTTATGATGGGCGAGGTGAGCAGGCCGGTATGTGGGGTACCGGTCGAGCTGAACAAGGTGGGGATGATACTGGTTGGCGGGCTTAATCCTGTGGCTGCTGCTGTAGAGTCCGGCATAGAAGCGGAGAACTACTCTATGAGTACCGTCATAGACTATGGAGAGTTGACCAGATTCAGGGACTTGTGAAAAGCATAGATGATCATCATTACCCATGGGGCTCCTCCCTCAGAGGAGAGGAGAGCCGGGTCGGTCTTGGGCAAGAGCACCCGTACAGACGACCTTCGACATGTGAAACAGGCAAGCAGACTGTTCGCAAGATATGCTCGCCCGCCTAATCCGAGGTCGTGTCTCGTGATCAGTCAACGAGGTACAAATGGAGGTAGCTGCACTCCAGCTTTCAGCGATATTGACGGAGATGAGAATAGAATGCAGCCAATAGTATAAGGAGGTGAACATATGAGTGAAGACGTGAAAGAGCAGGCATTCCAGAATGTCAAGACCCTGATAAACGATGTCTGCCGACAGCTCAACATACCTGACGAGTGCCGTTTGAGACTGATGGACTGTGAGCGGGAGTTGACAGTAAACTTCCCGGTGAAGATGGACGATGGAGGGGTGAAGGTGTTCACGGGATTCAGGATCGTACACAACGATAGCCGGGGCCCGAGCAAGGGAGGAATACGATACCACCCGGATGTAAACATTGACGAGGTGAGGGCCCTGGCAGCGTTGATGACCCTGAAGACGGCGGTTGCCGGGATTCCCTATGGTGGTGCCAAGGGAGGGGTGATCTGCGACCCGAAGAAGCTATCTCAGTGTGAGCTCGAGCGACTGACTCGCCGATACGCGTCCGACATCGCGCTGATAATGGGACCCGACAGCGACATTCCGGCTCCTGACGTGGGCACCAACCCCCAGGTAATGGCCTGGATTATGGACACTTACAGCATGGGGCGAGGCTATTCAGTACCGGCAGTCGTTACCGGGAAGCCCATAGAAATAGGTGGCAGTCGAGGTAGATTTGAGGCCACCGGCCGCGGATCCATGGTTAGCGCCTTGTTATCGGCAAAACATCTGTGCATAGATCCAGAGGAGGCAACCGTTGTAGTTCAAGGATGCGGCAATGTCGGGGCGACGGCAGCAGACCTTCTGGCCAAGGAAGGCTACTGCGTAACGGGAATAAGCGACTCCAGTGGTGGCGTTTACAGTTCCGGGGGCTTAAACCTGGAAAGTGTGGTTAACCATAAGAAGGCTACGGGCTCCGTCATAGGATGCCAGAATACCGAAACAATCACCAATGCTGAATTACTGGAGCTCAAATGTGACATCTTGGTGGTAGCAGCCCTGGAACATGCGATTCACAAGGGTAACGCATCCGCGGTAAAGGCGCGCATAATAGTAGAAGGTGCCAATGGGCCGACTACGCCTGAAGCCCACAAGATCCTGGTTGACAGGGGCATATTCGTGGCTCCTGACATACTGGCAAATGCCGGTGGCGTCATAGTCTCATATCTGGAGTGGGTACAGGGCCTGCAGTCCTTCTACTGGGATGAAACGCAGATCAACAGCTACCTGGGGAGACTGATGACCAATGCCTTTAACCAAGTATTAAGCATTAGCGAGTGCGAGGGCGTCGACATGCGAAAGGCCGCCTATATGACTGCGCTGAAACAGCTCGCAACTGCCATGTGTACCAGAGGCATATTCCCCTAGAATCCGGTGCTTTACATAACACATCCCCTGGCCGGCTCTAATCGGATTCGGCCAGGGGATGGTATTTGTGGTGCGTCTCCTCCGCGTATCTGTCGGAGGCATGTACGTAACGGGTGGTAGTATCCAGGGATTCATGACCCAGGAGTATCTGGAGTGCTGCGGGATTCGCGCCTTTCTCAGCCAGATAAGTGGCAAAACCGTGCCTCAGTGAATGCGCTGAGGTGGGGACGTTTATCTTGAGCTTCTCTCGATATCTCTTGATCCTGTCCTGAAGGTAATTGGTGGAGATCCTTCTGCGCGGCTTAGTTACGTTTTTCCCAGCATAAGGGACGAACAGGGCTGGGCAATCATCCTGACGGGTGTTTATATAGGAGTCCAGGTGTTGCTTGGCCCGCGGAGTAAGATACACAAAGCGCTGCTTTCTGCCTTTGCCGGTGATAAAGATCCGCCCGGTGTCGTCGATTTGATTCCGATCCAGGTTACACAACTCGGATATTCGCATACCGGTGGCAAACAGAACCTCAAGCATAGCGCGGTTCCTCAAAGCTGTCTTGAGACCTGACTCTAAGGTACTGGGCGCCTCAACCAACCTTATCAAATCCTCTAACTCCGCCACCTGTGGGTGCTTCCTGCCTGCCTTGGTTAGCTTTACTGCCTCGGGCGGTAGGGGGCAGGGATAGTCCATATCAATCAAATAGCGCAGGTAGCCTCTCAACGCGGACAGCATCCGGTTTACGGATCTGGAGTCCAGCTGTCTCTCGCCTTGCCTTCTCAGGCTGGCTGTCTTCCGATCCCGCGATACCAGATACGCCTTATAATAGGTGATAGAGCGCTTATCGAGCTTGCCGAAGTCAATATCGCTTTCGTCCAGGAAACTACTGAAGACATTGAGATCCCGTTCATAGTTGTAAATGGTTTCAGCGGAGTACTTGTTAGCCTGTAGATTGAGCAAGAAATCATCGACATGCGGGAGCATCTGTTACACCTCCTTGCAGGTCACGACTGAGTGTAAGGGATATTATACTCACTCTTATAATATAGCGTCAACTGCCTTCTGTCAACCTTTGTCACGCTCTGCTGCATTCTCGAGTCCTAGGTGTACAGTGTACAACTGCAACTCTGCTCTGGAACCACGGGTGTGCAGCGCTAAAAGCCCTGCGTGGTCCTTCAGAACTACATAAAGACCGAGCCGCCCTTTACCACCGGAACCGGGTTCCCCGATTCTCGATTTTGCACCGGCCTGACCTGCCGTCGGCTTCGCTACCCTGGCCTTGAAGCGGCAGGCTACATAGACTACAATCATCTCGTGGACAAAGAGGCCATTAAACAGAACGTGGCCAGGCTTCTGGCCGAAATCCCCCGCGGAGTTGAGCTGGTAGCAGCGGCCAAAACGAGAACACCCGAGGCGGTGCTGACCGCTGTTGAGGCCGGAATACAGATCATCGGAGAGAACTACGTCCGGGAAGCGAAAGAGGCACACGCACTGGTGGGCACAAAGGCGAGATGGCACTTCATAGGCACCTTTCAGAAACACAATATCAGGAGAAAGGCAGTTGAACTGTTCGACATGATAGAGACTGTGGATTCTCTGGAGATAGCCAGGGAGATCGACAGAAGATGCGCTCAAGCGGAAAAGATAATGCCGGTGTTGATTGAGGTAAATAGCGGAAGCGAGCCTCAGAAGGCCGGCGTGCTTCCGGAAGATGCCGAGCAGTTGATCACAGATGTGTCGGGCCTGAGAAGCATTAAGGTGATGGGCCTGATGACAATGGGGCCCTATACCGGAGACCCGCAAGACTCCAGGCCCTATTTCATACGGACAAGAAGGATATTCGAGGAGATACGAGAGCTAGCACTGCCCAATGTGGAGATGAAACACCTCTCCATGGGCATGACCAACTCATACAGGGTAGCTATCGAGGAGGGCGCCAATATAATCAGAATAGGCACCATGATATTCGGTGAGCGGGGTCATCAATGACTGCTCAGGGTAACTGCTCTGCCGCCATGAGATGGGCGGCAATCTTGTTGAGAAGATCGTCCACCCGCCAGCCTTTGGCAGCAGAGATGAATGCTGCAGCCTCGCCGGACAACAGAATCTCTTCATACAGGTGAGGAGCATCAGCCAGTCTTTGCAGTTCCGCCTCACCTGCCACCGACAGGTCTAGCTTGTTGTATACAGTAAGCCTCGGTTTCTCGTCCAGATTCAGTTCCTTCAGTATCTTCTCCACGGTCAGGCACTGATTGGAAGCATTCGGGTGTGTTATGTCAACTATATGCAATAGCAAGTCGGCCTCTTCCAATTCCTCCAGAGTAGCCCGGAAGGCAGCGATAATCGAAGGTGGCAGTTTGTGAATAAAACCAACTGTATCCGTGATAAGGCACTGCCGACCATCGGGCAGAGTGACTCTACGTGTAACGGGATCCAGGGTGGAGAACAGCTTATCCTGTGCATCAACCCCGGCCTTGCTCAGAGAGTTGAACAGAGTGCTCTTGCCAGCGTTAGTATAGCCCACGAGTGCCACGACCGGTACGTTGTGTTCTTTACGCCGCTTCCTGTAAAGTGACCGTTGCTTGCTCACACTCTCAATCTTGTGCTTGAGGAGATTGATACGCTTGTAGATAAGGCGACGGTCGGTCTCCAACTGCGCCTCTCCCGGCCCTCTGGTTCCGATTCCGCCGCCAAGCCTTTCCAGGTGACGCCACTGCCCGACAAGCCGAGGCAGCAGGTACTGATGCTGTGCCAGTTCAACCTGCAGCTTACCTTCGCTAGTTCGGGCTCTTTGAGCGAATATATGTAGTATCAGAGCGCTGCGGTCGATTACTCTGACACCCAGTGCCTCTTCCAGGTTTCTTTGCTGCCTGGGCGCGAGCTCATCATCACAGATAACAGTGTCATACGGGGTCTGCTCCCTCAAGCCGATCAACTCCTCGATCTTGCCCTTACCCATATAGTAGGTAGACGAGGGAGCAACCAGCTTCTGACTTACGGTGCCGACGACCTTGGCACCCGCTGTCCTGGCCAGATAGGATAGCTCCCGCAGAGAATCATCAACAGACCAATTACGATCGCCACCCTTACTTCCTACTCCTACCAGGAGCACCTGTTCTGTCTTGGCTTCAGTAGTAAACAGCTTCTGTCCTATCTCATCCTCCTGATCTCGAAAACAAGCCCCTGCTCATATTATGCCAATTAAGTCGAACTCGTCCGCAATTTGCCGGTCTCATGATATGAAGTCATTCGCCAGGCGCTTCGCTTCGTCCAGGACAGCAGCGAAAGACTCAGAGCCTGTTCCGTATCCTGCATGACCGATCTCAAGCCAGTTGATCCTCTCATCACTCAGCCGGAACCAGGCATACTGACGGCGAACCAGTCTATGCGTCTCATACTTTACCCGATCAACAGCCTCCGGTAAAGTCATCTCGCCCCTGAGAAACCGGCACATCTCTCTGTAACCTATTCCAGACATAGAGGGCAACGAAGGGCTGTATCCCCTCTTGATCAACTGGTCCACCTCTTCGACCAGTCCTCCTTCTATCATCCTGTCAACACGGCAATCAATCAGTCTGTATAGCTCTTCTCTGTCCTGAGTCAAGCCGATGATCAGGACAGGGAAACGGGGGGTCTCCTTGCGCTGCAGATGGGAAGGGAGGCTGCCCGTCACATAGTAGATTTCCAGGGCCCTTATGACGCGCCTTGCGTTACCGGGATCGATTCTTGCTGCCGCCACAGGATCTATGGCCTTCAGTTCCTGATGAAGCCTCTGGCTATCTTCCTGCTCTGCCCTGGCTTCCAGCCTGCGTCTCAGTTCCTGGTTGGGCCCTACCTCGGGTATCTTCCATCCCTCCACCAGCGACCAAACATAAAGCCCGCTGCCACCCACAAGCAACGGCACCCTCCCCCTGTCATGAATAGCTCTCATCGCTCTCGTGGCCAGTTTATGATACATAGCGAGGCTGAAATCCTCGTCGGGATCGACCACATCAATGACATGGTGAGTCACCGATGCCATCTCTGCCGCACCGGGCTTGCTAGTGCCGATATCCATGTAACGATAAACCTGGCGACTATCGGCACCTATTATCTCTGCCGGAAAAGTGGCTGCCAGTTGCAGCGCAAGCCCGCTTTTCCCGACAGCAGTGGGGCCGACGACAGCGATCAATCCTGAATGGTCACCCGTCATAATTCAGTAGCAATGTGGTGGCTGATATGATTGCGCGTGCTCGGATTATGCGCCTGCCGTATCAGCGGCTCCATTAGTCTGCCCTGCGAAACAAACCTGCCTGTAACCGATTACCTAGCACTTCCTTTTATCTCAGCGGTTTGCCGCACAATGCCGACGAAATCATCCGCTTTTAGACTGGCCCCCCCGACGAGGGCACCATCGATCTCTGGATCGGAGATGAACTCGGCAATGTTGGCAGTGGTGACGCTGCCTCCGTAAAGGATTCGCACACCTCGAGTCGTATCGACCCCCCACAGTTCTGCAAGCACATTGCGAACAAACCGAACAGTGGCAACGGCCTCCTTGCCGCTTGCCGCCTTGCCTGTACCGATGGCCCAGACAGGCTCGTAGGCAATCACCAGATCTCTCCCTGCGTCGTCGCATCTCTCGGAACCATGGCTCACATCGGCGCGATCGATGCCTTGAAAATCTCCTGTTACCTGCCTCCTGAGCACCTCTTCAGTCCTGCCCGCTTCGTTATCCTCCAATCGCTCCCCAATGCACAGGATGGGCCTCAGCCCGCCTGCCAGAGCAGCCTTCACCTTCCTGTTGACTATCTCATCAGTCTCGCCGAAGTACATCCTCCTCTCGGAGTGCCCCAATATGACGAACTGACACATCTGTCTTAGCATGGATGGCGATATCTCACCGGTGTAGGCTCCCTTCTCCTCGAAATGCATGTTCTGAGCACCAAGCTTGACAGACGAGCCCCGGACGATAGCTTCTACGGCGGACAGAGATACGAACGGAGGGCACAGAACCTTCTCCACCCCCTCTACACCATCGAGTTCGCCCTGCATGTCCAGGACAAGCTTCGTCGCCTCACTGACGGTTGTATTCATCTTCCAGTTGCCTGCAATCAACGGTGTTCTCATTTCACGACCTCCTGCTATTCCTTATCCAACAAGACCTCTACTCCAGGCAATACCGCGCCCTCCAGAAACTTCAGGCTGGCGCCACCACCCGTGGAAACGTGACTCATCCTGTCGACCAGCCCCAGCTCGTGGACCGCCTCAGCGGTAGAACCACCGCCGATCACCGTGGTGGCGCTGAGAGTGGCCAGAAAGCCAGCCAGAGCCTTTGTCCCCTGAGCAAACTCAGTCATCTCATAGATTCCCATAGGTCCATTCCATATGATGGTGCGGCAACCTGTCAGTTTGCTGCAGAAGAGATCGATCGAATCCGGGCCTATATCACCGATATGGGTATCCCCCGGAATACCTGATGACGGCACCACTTCGGTTGAAGCTCCGGCCCTGATTTCCTTCGCCACAACTGCATCGATCGGTAGCAGAAGTTGCACATCCAGCTTCCGCGCCTCCTGCAGCAACCGGCCGGCCAGGCCGAGCATACCCTCCTCCATCAAAGAGAGCCCGACTTCATGTCCTTTTGTCTTCAAGAAAGTGGCCGCCATGCCACCACCAACGAACATCATATCAACCTTGCTCAACATGTTCTGCAGGAGCTTCATCTTGTCGCTGACCTTCGCCCCGCCTATGAGGCAGGCAAACGGCCTCTCCGGGTCATGCAGCAGCCGCCCCATAACCTCAAGCTCTCTTGCCATCAGAAAGCCGGCCACTGCAGGCAGGAGTTCCGCCACTCCAACCGTGGAAGCATGCGCCCGATGAGCGGTGCCGAAGGCGTCATTGACATAGATCTCGGCCAGTCCGGCCAGCTTACCGGCGAACTGGGGATCGTTCGACTCTTCCTCGGGATGAAAGCGCAGATTCTCCAGCATCAAAATATCACCCTCTCTAAGCACGCTAGCCTTGCCTTCCACGTCCTGACCTACACAATCGGAAGCTGTCTCAACCGGCCTACCGATTAGTTTCGACAACCTCTCTGCCACCGGCCTCATACGCAGGTTCTCAACGACCTTGCCCTTGGGACGTCCCAGGTGAGAACAAACGACAAGCCTGGCTCTGCGGTCGACGAGACACTCGATGGTCGGAATAGAAGCACGAATTCTGCTATCGTCGCCAATGGCACCGGTATCCGTATTCAGCGGAACGTTAAAGTCAACTCTGAGCAGAACCCTCTTGCCTGCAACCTCTATGTCTTCAACAGTCCTTTTCGACATTCTTCCTCCTAGAAATCGCGCTGCAGCAGAAAAGAGGCCATCTCTCTAAGTGGAGCTGTCTTGGAGGGGTCGAGCCCGGTGGCTTCCAGTAGCGCCAGGGCTTTGCAGTAATGCCGCTCGGCTAGGTCCTCGGCATAGTCTCTGGCGCCGAACTCACCCAGCAGTCGCTTAACCTCCGGCACATCTTCGGTTGCGATGGACTCCTGCCCGTAAAGCATCTCAAGTCTCTCTCTTCCTCCACCCACGCCATGCTGCAATGCGTAAACCACGGGAAGAGTCTTCTTCCGCTGCCGTATGTCACCGGGCGATTTGCCGCTGCCTTCCTCCATTCCCCAGATGCCCATTATGTCATCCTGGATCTGAAATGCGATGCCCAGTTCTTTGCCAAATAGGTGGAACTTGTCAACCAACTCATCGCGCGCACCGCCCGTATATGCTCCCAGAGAAGCCGACACGGCAAGCAGCGCTGCTGTCTTCTTCTTCACCATGTCAAGGTAGCCCTCGACGGTAACATCAAGAAGGTTCTCGTATTGAAGGTCCAGGCACTGTCCCTCGCAAAGCTCCAAACAGGCCATGCTGAGCATCTTCGCCGAAAACGCGATCTTCTCATCAGCCGTTCCCGTCTCTCTTAGTCCAAGCATAGCCCGATATGCAAGCGCGAACATGGCATCGCCGGCATTTATCGCTTGGGGTGTCCCCCACAGTTTCCACACAGTCGGTCGGTGGTGACGCTCATTGCTGGCATCCTGTATATCATCATGGATCAACGAGAAATTATGGATCAGTTCCAGGGCTGCGGCGGCCGGTATCACACGTGATATGTCGCCACCTACCGCCTGGCAGCTAAGAAGACAGAGCGCGGGACGGATGAGCTTACCCGACTCTCCCCTGCAGGGAGAACCCTGCTCATCCTGCCAGCCCATATGATATCGCAGCATACCGGTCAGTGCCGAAGCGCTGCTGCCGATGATCTTCTCCAGCTCTAATCGCAATGCCTCATGATGAGATGTGCAAGAATCAGGCAGGATGTGCTCGATGCTCATTGGACGCAGTCCATATTAGCGGCTGCTGAACGCGATTGTCAACCAGATGTACTCGTTCGTGTCTTGTCCTATATCACCGATCAGCCAGTAAGGGGAAAGGTGCGTAACACTGCCGGTGGTGCTATACTATGCATCGACAATCTGGATAAACCGGATAACTATCACAGGCTTACCCTGCTCCAGGACGAAACGCACTGCGGGCACCCAAATCTTGTTGGGAGCCCCACCCCATAGCAGAACCGCCTATCCCTCTCTCCCCGGAAGACTGAGCAAGAATGCCCGAGAAGAACGACGCAGACAATTCAACGAGCCCAGGGATGGGAAGCGGCAGAGACCCGGCTACCGAGGGGGGTACAGGGCAAAAAGTCGGGAAGGAAGGGTTTTCTCTGCGCAACCTGCAAACCTTCACCTCATTGAAGAACCCCGCCTACAGACTCTACCTGGGCAGCATGACAGGTTACACCGCGGGCATGAATATGGAGGTGATGGCGCGCAATATGCTGATCTGGCGCTTGACACAGTCCCCTACCATATTAGGGCTGAAGTCTCTGGCTCTCGCTGGCCCTATGCTCTTCTTCTCGCTCTTCGGCGGCGTGATCGCAGACCGCGTGCAGAAGAATCACGTCATACTCGCCGGACAGCTTGTCTCAACCATGATCTCGCTGGGTATCGCCCTGTCCCTTACCACTGGCTATCTGAGCTCCGATGACGGGGGCTCCTGGTGGATACTTATTATGGCCGCGGCGTTCCAGGGAACGGTCATGTCCCTTATGATGCCTTCACGGCAGGTGATGCTCTACGAGATCGTTGGCGGAGAGAGCATCTTAAACGCCGTCTCCCTGAATACTCTGGCAATGGCCGGTATGCGTGCAATCGGTCCTGCCCTGGCGGGCTTCATTGTTGAAGACTTTGGCTATGCCAATGCCTACTATGTAATAGCAGGCCTCTACTTTGCCTCATCCATGATCATCCCCTTCCTGCCCCGCACCGCCCCGACGGCCCTGGCCGGTCAGGGGGCTCTGGCGAACATCAAACAGGGCCTAAACTATGTTCGGCGCGAGCCCGTTGTCCGGGTCATCCTGGTCTTCGCCCTTATTGCCATCCTGCTCGCCACCCCCTACATGACTCTGATGCCCATCGTGGCTACAGACATTCTGGATGTCGGCGAAGCAGGACTGGGACTCATGATGATGTTGATCGGCATCGGCTCTATCGCAGGCTCCCTCCTTCTTGCTTCGCTGCCTGACCGCAGGCGAGGACTCCTGCTCATAATCAGCGCCGTCTGTTTCGCGCTTGCCCTGATAGCCTTTGCCTTCTCTGAGTCGTGGTATCTATCGTTGGCCCTGCTGGTATTCGTGGGGCTGGCACAGACGGGGCTGATAGCTCTCGCCACGGCTGTGCTACAGGACTACTCTCTGAACGAGTATCGGGGACGGGTGATGAGCATTTTCATGATGGAGATCGGGCTGATGGGTTTTTGCGGCTTCGGCGCAGCGCTACTAACCGAGGTCATAGGCGTGCAAATGGTCATCGGCGGGTTTGCCATGGTTTTGGCCCTATTATCGATTCTGACCTTAGCCTTCATTCCACGCTTACGGAACCTGAGCTAGATGCGCCAGTATCAACAACGGTTTAGCATCGGCCATAATAGTAATAAGTGAGATCGCAAGCTTGCTGAAACCATCACAGAGCGCTATAATTAGCACTTCGATATCAAGAGTGCTAATCGAGGAGGTACTTAAATGAACTGCACCGTATGCGGAAACCCGTTGCTCTTTGACAGGGTCGCTTTCCATTGCTCGTGTGGTGCCTTTGTGCACGCCTACTGCTGGGACCAGCATGTAGTGCAGGCGCATCCGCCGCCCTTTGAGATGGGTACTGTCAACCTCGATGGCGAGTTCATACCAAGAGAGAGCAAGGTAGAGGTGCAGGCCTCGGAGACAGAGACACCTGAGGCACAGGAGGCGGAGGAACAGGTCTCTGAGACCCAGACTGCAGATGAAGAGAGTTCAGAGGAGCAAACAGCGCCTCTGCTGGAATAAAGGAGAGCATACATGCCTACTTATCAGTATCGATGCCTGAGCTGCGAACGGCAGTTTGACCTGAGGCAGAGCTTCAATGACCAACCGGTAGCCGATTGCCCCGAGTGCAAAGGAGTTGCCCGTCGTGTGTTCTGCCCGGTTCCCATAGTGTTCAAAGGACCGGGGTTCTATGTCACCGACTCGAGAGGCGGAAGCGAAGGAAGATCCGAAGCCACAGCATCGGCAAAACGAGCAACAGACAGCGGAGGTAGTGACTGATGAAATGTCCCGTCTGTGACAAAGACGCCAGAGCCCGAATCTACTACTGCGCCAGATGTGCCGTCTATGTGCATGAAGAGTGCTGGCAGAAGCACGTAGAACAGGCACACAAAGACTGATTCCCATACTGTTCTTATCATACAACTCCCGTCATGTTATACTTAACGTGATCGTCCCTGTAGCTCAGTGGATAGAGCGGCTGCCTTCTAAGCAGCGGGTCGGGGGTTCGAATCCCTCCAGGGACGCCACTAAGAATTGCACTTTGCGGGAAGGCGATGCCCGATAGCTACGATATAGAGGTTAAGCTACTTGCCGTTACCCCCGATTCCGAGAGGCTGATAGAGACGGCCGGCAGGCTGTGCTGGGATACACAGGACAAGACAGGCAGTACGCCCGACCGTATCGAGAAGTGGCTGAAGATCGGACACGAGTCGATGGTCGAGCACGCCTGCGCTACTTTCTACATACGAGCCAGCCGCGTCCTCACCCATGAACTTGTCAGGCACAGATTGGCCAGTTACAGCCAGAGAAGCCAGCGTTATGTCAAGGAAAGTGAGCCACGTTACGTCGAGCCACCCGAGATCAGGGATGATGCCGCCGCTCATCAGCGATTCCAAGAGGCGATGCTTTCGTGCTGGCAGGCCTACGACGACCTGCTGGATGGAGGAGTCAAGGCGGAGATCGCCCGCTATGTCCTTCCCAACGCCTGTGAGACCCAGATAATCTGCACCTGGAATTTCCGCGAGATCCGCCACATCATCAAGCTACGTACATCGAAGCGAGCACTTCCTGAGTTCCGGGCTGTCGCCGACGAGATACGGCAGATAGTCAAGGAGATAGCCCCACAGGTCTTTGCGGATCTCTGACCGGTAGCTAGAAGCGACAGAGTACAGAGCCTTCAGGCTCGGGTTCACGTTAGCCATTCAATCACCTGCGGTCATACGGTGCAGAGAGTTCAGCTCGGACGGAACCCTCAGGGTAAGTAGGGACACGTCCATTTTTCTATAACAGCGCATACTTATTGAAGGCCGATCACCTCTCACCCAGAGTGACCGGCGACATGCGGTAAGAAAATGGACGTGTCCCTATTCTTCTGCCAGGCCGCAGCATGAGGCAGGACACCAGAGACAAGAAAGTGTTACACTTTCTACAAAGGAGGCATCGACATGCAAGAAGTGGGTTTAGCACTCCCTTTCTGGGTAATCACTCTGATATGGCTGGCCAAAGCTGTGTTGCTCGTATTAGTATCTGTTCTTCTGGCATGGCTTGGAGTCAGAGCCCTGGATGCTCTCACTCCTCACATAGCTCATCGCGAGCGCATAGGCGAGAACCCGGTGGCTGTCGGGTTCTTCTTGGCGGGCTTTTTCATCCTGATTGGCCTTGTTATTCACGGCGCTATTACAGCGCTGACTGCGGTCACAGCTCCGATAGTGTGGTACATATTCGATTTCAGGTCATGGGCATTACTAGCTGTGGCCTTTTTAATAAGCTTGCTTCTCGGGGCAGCCCTATTCTATATAGTAGATAGGCTGACGCCCAAGATACCGTTTGGTAGCATCAAGGAAGACCCTGTGGCGGCAGGAATACATGTCTTCGGCTATCTCCTCTTCTTTGGTTTGATACTCAATGCCGCACTCACCGGACCGTTATGAGCAGTATCAGGGTCGTACTGATCCTAATAGTCGTACTGTTAGTAGCGGTGGCGACCGCCAGTTACGCCTCGGCATTCCCGTCTGAGGGTTTCTACGAAAGGGACAGCCATGTTTTTGACGACTGGGCGATATGTAGAACCAGAGCCTTCGGCGAGGACGGCTTCTATCAGATAACTGAGACAGGATTTCGTCCGGCCATAGTGTTCCAGAGCTTGGACGAGAATACTGATCTGGCCTATAGTTTGGGTGAGCAGATTGCCACCGAATACTCGGATCCACTGCTGAGAGCAGAGGCCATATTTCACTTTGTCCGTGACGGGGTGAGATACAGATCTGATATAGCTCGAACTGGAAGAGAGGAATTTGCCCAGAATGCCGACGAACTGGCCACAGCTATTGTCGGTGATGAGATCAGCTATGGTGATTGTGAAGACGTGACGGTGTTGTTGGCGGTTATGTACAGGGCTGCCGGATTTCGTTGTGCTGTTGTGCTTGTTCCGGGTCATACTGCGCTGCTCGTTCATCTACCCGACTACAGAAAGGCAACGGCTTTTTTTGAGCTGGACGGTGAGCCAGGCTGGATCTGGGCTGAGGCTACCGGTAGAAACAACCCACTGGGCTGGGCACCCAAACAGTACATCAATGCCAGGATAGCTGCCTACGAGATCTCTACCGAGGTGCCGGCTTACCAAATACCCATAGAAGCAACAGCTCCGTTAACACCTCCTCCCGACCCGGTGACGGCCGTTAGCGTAGCCGGCCGGGGAGTCGCCTACCGACCCTATTCCTTTCTCGGTGTAATTGGGTTCTTGTGGGTTTTGTCGTTGTTCAGACGGCGGCCAAGACGCTGACCCAGACTGCCGTGTGCGACGTCAACGAAGTCAGCATCGTTCTGTAACGGATACTGAAACAGCTGAACTCGCTACGAAGGACCTGGGACAGATGCAGCTATTCGGTGCTCAGCGTATCGGAATACCAGGTCACAGGATGAATCCTGGCGGCCAATGCCTAGTGTTGAAAATACCCCGAGTTACTTGTGATCACATATCACGTTTCAGATTGGTCTGGTGTAGGTAGATCTCCGGTTAAGCCATTATCGCCGATGCCTGTTCGCTAGTTCCCGTGGAAGGCCAGATAAGCCTTGACAATGTTGACAGCTCAAGGTGACGCATATAACATGGCGTACAGGCTGGATGCTGAAGCAGGATCAGGATACTACAGTAAGGCCTCAGATATGGTCTCTGTGAGCATCATGCCAAAGGATATTTGACTGGCAAAACTACCTGAGTGCATGTGTTCAGCACAGTTAGAGCATCGACAGCAAGCAGGTTCTGAAAGGAGTCAAAGATGAATCTCAATAACTATTTCGAACAGAATAAGGGCCGCGGCGTCCTGGCGACGGCCGACTCTACGGGAAAGGTGACAGCAGCCCTATATGGCCGGCCGCTCTTCATGGATCATAAGACAGCGGTGTTCATAATGGCCGAGCGATTAACCCATGAGAACCTGCAATCCAATCCCTGGGCGGTATACCTCTTCATGGAGGAAGGTGAAGGCTATACAGGGAAAAGACTTTACCTTAAGAAGATCAAAGAGGAAGAGAACGAGGAGCTTATAAGAGACATCGCCGGCAAATGTGGCTACTCACACTACGGACGCTATGGGCGCTACGCAGTCTTCTTCAACGTTGAGAAGGTACTGCCCTTGGCAGGAGATGGAACATAAGGAAGGCTCATTAGCATCAAGAAACTGCCGGCCGTGTCCAGTTGTTGATGGAGTCATATGGAACACTCTATCCATGGGACAGAGTAGACAATCGGTGTGGGACTATCCGAGACCGCCACGTGTAGAGCGGTCCTACAGGCAGATACGTGTGGTCTTCAACGACACCGTCATAGCAGAAACCAACAGGTCAGTACGGGTCCTTGAGACTAGTCATCCCCCCGTCTACTACATTCCGCCTGGAGAAGTGCAAACGCAGTTCTTGTCACAGTCAGGTCGTACGATTTACTGTGAGTTCAAGGGTCGGGCAGTGTACTATAAGCTAAGATTGGGCGACAGGACTGCCGTGGATGCTGCCTGGAGCTACCACAATCCTGCTAGCGGATATGAGTCAATCAAGGATCATATTGCCTTCTACCCGGGCCGGGTAGATGCTTGCTATGTTGACGGTCAGTTCGTCCAAACTCAAGAGGGTGATTTCTATGGTGGCTGGATAACCTCGGATATAGAAGGGCCCTTAAAAGGAGGTCGGGCAACCAGAGGATGGTGAGAAGAATGCTTCCGGCTTCCGGCGATAAACCGGGGTTTGAGTAGTTGACCGAGTCACTGAACAGATCACAGGAGTTTACCGATAATCAGCCGTCATCTGTCTGCTCTTATCGCTTGCTGCTCGC
>PWZA01000102.1 GCA_003567655.1 Dehalococcoidia bacterium | reverse complement strand
TACTCTCTGCCAGTCTTCCAGCACGTCGCTCTTGTTGATACCACCCCGCCTGCTCCGTAGCTCGTCTAGTGTCCTCACGTAATAGAGGTCTCCGTCACCACGAGCCAGAGTCTCGTGGAATACGAGCGCGTTGGCCAGAATCGTCGTGGCCATCCTCCTAGTCTGCTCTCCATCCTGCTGTCTGAGCTCCTCGCAGATCTTCTTGACAGCACCCGGGTGTGCTACCGCCATGTCAGGTAGAAGGGAGGCGGCCGCACTGACACCTTCAACAAGCTTGTTGGCGGCTTCTTCAACAACTGTCGGTGGTACGGAAGCCGATTGGATGAGGATCGACAAATCGACGGCGGTTCCTCGTATCCATCCGCTGCGGGGCCAACGCGCGGATGACTGCGGGTTCTCTCCTGTCAAAAGGGCCATCTCAAAGTCGGATGCGTTGATGACCTCATCCACCAGGGGCTGCCCTGAGAACTCCCTCAGCCTTGATGGTAGCCGCACTGCTAGAGACGACAGTATGCGCCTACTTGAAATCGCTAGATGCTCTCCCAACCGTTCCCTGGCGTCCTGCTCCACTGAGACAGCAGGCATGATCTCGGTCTCCACGATGACAGGCGAAACACTCGGCTCGGTGATCAGAATGTCAGGTCTCTTACCGCTCCCTTTCAGAACATCGGTATTCTCTGACCGTACAACGCCTCTGAAGCGCCACAAGCTCCGGGTTTCCATCAGAACTGCGGCGAGGGCATCGTTTACGGTGTGTTCCGTTGTCGCCATCTTCTTGATTCTACTTAGCCATAGCTACTTGAGCTCGCCTGACGTGACCCTATTCTACAACTCAACCTGAACTGGCGGCAACACCCCGTGTGGGGCCGGCAAGACTGGTGTGATTCGGGAGCACCATACCAATCAGACCGGTTGGGCATCAGACAGTTCGTCGGCAGAACTCAGAACACAGGTCATCAGGAAGCTCTGAACGCCGCGTCTGGAGGAGCTAAGCGGATGTTCGCTTGTTGGTGGCTGAACGTCAATACCGTTGACAATACTAAGGGCATGATCTAATATCTTAATCGAAGGGCTCCCGCTACATGATTATGCCTGCTGTGACTAGGGTGAAATTGGCCAATCCTAAGTTACTCACATGGGCACGTGAGGAATTGGGGCTTACCGCGGCCGAAGTAGCACAGCGATTTACTAAACCTGCAGAGATCATTGAAGCATGGGAGCGAGGCGACAAAGCCCCCACGTTTCGTCAGCTCACAGAGTTGGCCACCTATTACAAGAGACCAGTGGCCGTATTCTTTCTGCCCTCGGTGCCTCCGAAAGCCTCGAAGCCTCGCGATTTTCGGACTCTCCCATACACCCCTCCGGGTGAGTACTCGAAGGAAACGTTGCTTTCGTATCGCGAAGTGTGCGCCATGTTGGCGGAGGCGCGTGAGTTACTGGATGAACTAGATTCTGACATCGCGCTGTCGTTGCCTACCTGGACGTTAGATGACCCGCCAGAACAAAAGGCGGAAGAACTGCGTGCTCTGCTGGGGATCTCCATTGAAAGACAGATAAAGGAGTTTGACACTCATTACACAGCGCAGGATGTTTGGAGAAGCGTGCTTTTTGACCGTGGAGTCATAGTCCGAATCTGTAAGATGCCCATTACGGATGCCAGGGCCTTCTGTCTATTTGGGAGCAATTTAGGTGGCATAGGCCTCTCAAACGAGGATAGGGAGCATGGTAGGATCTTCTCCCTTTTCCACGAGGTCTGCCATTTGTCACTGGAACAGCCGGGTGTTAGCGGACTTGCATCAAACTATCAGTCTTCACATCAACGTCTGGAGCAATACTGTGATCGGTTCTCAGCATCCTTCTTGTTGCCATCTTCGCATCCTGAAGTCATGGGATCTTTGGAGCTATTCGACGGGTCAATCGATTTGTTGGACGTTGCGCAATTCATTGCTGACAAGTTCAAGGTGAGCAAGTATGTGGCGATTAGACGCGCGTTTGATCTTGGATACGTATCACCAGATGTCTACTGGGAGGCCATAACGGAGTGGAAAACAACTGACGCAAGAAGAGCAAGACGGGCAAAGACAACTGGTGGCAATTATCCTGCTACCCAAATCAGTTACGTTGGTAAGCGTTTCATCGGTTTGGTCATGGAAGCTCTACGTCGAGACTACTTTACCGCAGTGGAAGTGAGAAGACTTGTAGGATTAGATCCCGCTACAATTGAACTCAATATGTGACAGGTTTCAATAGATGCCAAGTCCAGTTTTCGATTACTACAGTGTTGATGCCGGTATTATGATCAGGCTCAAGGATATGTTACCTCATGATCTATTCAAGCCAGCATGGGATGAGATTGCACGTTTGGTATCCGCTGACCGCTGGAAGATCTTTGAGAACGTACTAGATGACATACGTGGAGAAAGAGCGAAGAAATGGTTTGCAGACAACAGTTCTGCGGTTGTCAAGTTTAACGCTGCGATTAACGACTATATGACTGCACTGATGGCAGACCTACAGAAGAACAACATGATGATCATAGACACTGCTAGTCTAAGAAACAATACGGACCCCTTTGTTGTAATGCTGGCAATGTACCTTGAAAGGCGCCCCTTGACCGATTTGAGGATGAGAGGGAGTAAGACCTGCTGTGTTCTGGCAAGGGAAGAGCCAAGAAGAAACAGGATCAACATCCCCGCTGTCTGCAAGTACTATGGCATTCCATACATGACCTTGTACGATTTCATGAGGCACCATGGCTGGCGCATTTCTCTCGACGTACAGAATCCGTGAATGTATACGGGTTCTCCATGTTCCTCGGCCTAGAGCCAGAGACCGGTCACGCAGATTCCACTAATCGTCAGAAAGCGCATCTGGTGATAGTGTTGTAGAATGGACTGGAGTTTCGTAAACTTAGCCCGAGTTTGT
>PWZA01000209.1 GCA_003567655.1 Dehalococcoidia bacterium | reverse complement strand
GGATGACCCAGGCAAACTCCTCGGCGTCACCCACGAACTGGACTGAAAGGATCAGGTGCTGCGTCATGTTGCCCGTGCTGTTTCCGTGCAGAATCACGGCTCTCTGAGCGGACTGGTACAGGTCCCTATCCATCAGGTCAAACCGTAGAAACTTGGCCCCGTCTGCCAGGACGGGGGTGGCTATCAACGACAGGGCAAAGGCAGCCACCGTTGCGGCTATCAACACCTTCTTCATGTCTCACCTCCTGGCTCCATAGTTACTGCGTTCTAATCGTTACAGATCAGCAGCAACAGTCTCCCATTCATGTCTCACCTCCGAGTCTCATACCCATGCCGATCTCATCGGGCACATCCATTCCCCCATCAGAGATCGTGCCTGGCGGCAACAGAGAAGACAAGGCCAGTTCACATTCGCCGATATGTCGGCGCTAACGTGGCGGAAGGACACTGGGAACTACCCCACCTCCATAGGGCAGCGCTTGCATAACGGGCTACGCCTCAGCCATAGAGCACCCTGCCTCCGGGGATATGTGACGACGTACAGATGACATTCTCTGCGCCATAATACAGGATAACATATGATTGTTAAAATCCTGTTAACCCCCCCAGGTTGAGCCGGAAAACCGCTGTCGCATGGGAACAATGCGTTCCCTACAACCGGGTATCACGGAACATCTGCCAACTGCTATTCCCAATCATTGCTCATACGCCCACGTAGAAGCCAGATTTACAGTACACCGCTCATCTGCTATACTAGCAACCTGAGACAGCGCTGATTCTTTCCCGCGCAACCTCGGACGTCATGGCGATCAACAATACAGCATCAGGAGTCATCGGCCGCTCGCCAGTCTAGGCATCTGGCTGCCCTATCGTGAACTCCTCTCGGCATCCGCTTTCGACAGATGAGTGCCCGGTGACGAGTATGAAGAACACCCAGGGACATAGTCTTGACTTCTTGTTCCACCCTAACTCCGTCGCCCTTGTCGGCATCACAACCGCTAATCCGTTGCACTGGACGCGTACCTTTCTGGACGCACTCATAGAGTCCGAGTTCGCCCGCCCGCTCTATCTAGTAAACCCCAAGGGCGGGGAGATCAAAGGACACAGGGTACACACCAGCCTGCGCGACATTCCCGGCAACATCGACCATGTGATTGGACTGGTGAACGCCCACATCGCTCCACGACTGGTAGAAGAATGCACAGAAAAGGGAGTGCGGGCGATTCATTTTTGCACGGCAGGATTTGGCGAGACAGGCGATCCTGAGAGAATAAAGCTGGAGTCCGAACTTGTGGAAGCGGGGCGGAGGACGGGGATCAGGATCATCGGTCCGAACTGCATGGGCATTTACTGCCCCGAATCGCGCCTATCTTTCAGCCCCGCCTTCCCCATGGAGGGCGGCCCGGTGGGATTCATCAGCCAGAGCGGCGGCAATTCCGTCTATCTGGTCAGGCAGGCGATGCTGCGGGGTGTCCGCTTCAGCAAGGTTGTGAGCTACGGCAACGCCTGTGACATCGATGAGAACGATCTGCTCGAGTACATGGCGGCTGATCCGGAAACCAGAATAATATGCCTTTACATCGAGGGAATCAAGGACGGCAGACGATTCCGCAAAGCCCTGGAGAAGGCAACAAGGGAGAAGACCGTCATACTGCTCAAAGGAGGGACTACCGAGGGAGGCGCCCGAGCAGTTGCCGGCCATACAGCGGCTCTGGCGGGAAGCAGATCCACCTGGGAGGCCCTCTGTAAGCAACTGGGCATCATCAGCGTTCGCAGCCTTGACGAGATGATAGATGTACTGGTTACGCTGTTGTTCATGCCGCTGCCCGGCGGTAGGAACGCCGTGCTGTTCGGGATCGGAGGAGGAGCCAGTGTGCTGATCGCCGATGAGTTTGAAAGCAGAGGACTGAGGGTCCCGGCTCTACCTGAGGAAGTGGTGTCCGAATTACAGGAGTTCACCCCTGCCGCTGGCAACATACTGCGAAACCCCGTTGATTACTCGCAGAGCATGATGGATGCCGAGAGCACACGCAGGGCATTCGAGATAGTGTCGCGATGGACGGGTACCGACTTCGTGGTCACCTTCGTGAGGACCGGTCAGTTTGTGCTCCCCTGGCTTTCGGGAGCACGGCTTCACATGCTCCTGGGCAGGTTCTGGATAGACCGGGATCGGCTACCCAAGCCGATGGCGATGGTTCTTGAACCGAGTCTTCTGCCGCAAGAGGCAGAGGCAATCTTGACCGCCATTAATGAGTGTGTCTCTTCCGGATTGCCTGTCTACTACTCCTTTGCCGCTGCAGCCAATGCCATCAACCTGGTGTTGAGTAATGCCCAGACCCGCCCTGGAGCGGTTTGAGGATCAGAGTTGATGCTAATTGAACACGCGGTATCAAACAGGGTCTCACTGACGATTTGGCAACTAGAGTTTGTGACTTGAGTTGGGCACATCACGCAGCTATCAAACACAAGGTATCGTCTTAAGACAGAGCAAGCTCGGCGAATACGACAAGATCGTCACCCTCTATACTCCGGACTTCGGCAAGATAAGTGCGGTGGCCAAAGGAGCTTGCCGTCCCAGGAGCAAGCTTGCCGGCAATCTGGAGCCTTTGACGCATAGCCTCGTGTTTCTAGCCAAAGGGCGCAACCTCGATATTGTTACCCAAAGCCAGACCATAAACGGCTTCCTGGCCGTGAAGAGCGATTTGTGGCGCATGGCCTGCGGCTTCTACATGCTGGAACTACTCGACTCCTTCACTGCCGAGGGGGGTGAGAACAGGCCATTGTTCAAGCTCCTTCTTGAAACGCTGGAGCAGTTAAGCAGGCCCGAGCAGAGTGAGATCCCGTTACGCTATTTTGAACTGCACCTCCTTCACCATCTTGGTTATCGTCCTCAGTTACGGCGATGCGTTGGCTGTGATTCCCCTCTTAAGCCTATGATCAACTCCTTCTGCTCTGCACGAGGCGGCGTTCTTTGTCCCGACTGTAGCACGGGAGAAGCGAATCAAAGTAAGCCAACCGAGGCAATCTCGTTCAGGCCCTCGTTTCCCATTTCACTCGAGGCATTGAAGGTCCTTCGTCTATGGCAATCCGGCGACTACGCCACTGCAAGTCGGGTCAGGTTGAAGGCCGGTCTATCCCGGGAATTGGAGCGCGTGTTACACGGGTACATAGAGCATCTCTTGCAGCGTGAACTAAAATCGTTGGTCTGGCTCGACGAGGTGAGACGACAGATCTCCGCCCTCTGATATAGCACTTGACAACGGTTTGGTAGAGGGCTAAAATCGCTGGACATTGGGACGCCGCGTAATAGCGTAATGAGATGAATGGAGAGTGCCCCGTATATTAAACCAGTCTTCATGTCCGTTTGCCCCCCTGAGCTGTCATCCTCGCTCTGATCACCAGTTCATCGGTTCATTCAGAACATAGCGAATCAACTCGAGATTGAAGAGGAACAATGTATGTCGTAATAGCAGGTTTGAGCGACGTAGGGAAGAATCTGGCTGAGCTGCTTGCCGGGCAACGCAACGAGGTAATGATCGTAGACCGTGACCCGGCCAAATGCAATGAGATGGCAGAGGGCTCTGACGTGATGGTCATTACAGGTGATGCCAGCCAGAAGTCCGTCCTTGAAGAGGCAGGAGTGAGAAAGGCCTACGCCTTTGTCGCCGCTGCCGGAGACGACGCGGAGAACCTGATGCTCTGCATGATAGCCAGGGAGCTCGGGGCAAAGACCGTAATCTCTCTCGTAGATGACACAGAACACGAGGAGGCGTTCAAGCAGGCGGGTGTTACCTTCCAGGTCAACCTCGACATGGTTGCCGCCAGGCATATCTCGCGCATGATATCCCAGCCCTATGTGAAGGACTTCATGTCGTGCTCCGGCTCGGAGATAATAGAAATAGAGATTGAAACGGGCATGAAATGCATCGGCCGAAGGATCTCCGAGATGAAGTCTCCGAACGGCATACAGGTCCTGGTGACTCAAAGAGGGGGACGCACCCTTGCTATAGATGAGGTCTTGAGGCCGGGAGACTGGCTCACTCTGATCGTGAACCGGGAGTCTGAGAAGAAGGGTGCCGAGTTCATGGATAAATGGTTCGCCAAAGGGTAACGCTAGCCCTTCATATCCTGGGGATATTCCTTAGATTCTTCGCCCTGGCCTACATCGTTCCTCTGGCAGCTGCCGTCTACTATAACGAGGACTGGCGCGTCTACCTGTATGCTTCCCTGTTCACTCTGGCAATCGGGCTGATCCTTGAGTTTGCTTTCAGAACGGCCAGAGTGATGGAGAGGGCGGATGGTTTCGTCATAGTTGCTCTCACATGGCTGCTTATTCCGCTCTTCGGCACGCTGCCATTCTTATTCCCCCCGGTTGGACTGGGTTTCATAAACGGCTTCTTTGAGGCCATGTCCGGCTTCACTACCACCGGGGCTACCATACTACCTGCGGTGGAGGAATTGCCCAGAAGCGCTCTCCTGTGGCGCAGCCTAACGCAATGGCTGGGCGGCATGGGAGTCATTGCTCTCTTTATTGCCATATTGCCACAACTGGGAGTAGGCGGCTCTCAGCTATTCGATCGGGAGTTCCCCGATCCCCTACCTGAGAAGCTGCGCCCCAGATTCAGGACCACAGCTCGCGTCCTCTGGTCCATCTATATCGGGTTTACCGCTGCCCAGATCTTATTCCTGTATTTCCTGGCCAGGCTCCCGATCTTTGATTCGGTTTGCATTGCTTTCTCCACTATGCCTACCGGCGGATTCACACCCACGACAGCGAGCATCGGAGCTTACGGTAATGCCACGGCCGAGTACATAGTCATGGCCTTCATGTTTCTGGCGGGTGTAAGATTTACCATTCACTACCAAATCCTGCAAAGGCGCTTCAGCGCTATCAAAGGCGAGGAATTCAGGCTCTACCTTGTCATCCTGGGCATCGCTATCTCTCTGCTCATACTGGCTCAGGGATTCGGTGCATATAGGGAGTCAATCTTCCAGGCGATATCGATTATGACCACTACGGGCTTCGTCACCAGCGATTTCGACCGGTGGAGTTCAGGAGCCAGAATGCTACTCCTGGCCTTGATGTTTGTGGGCGCGTGCGGCGGCTCCACGGGAGGGGGAATGAAGGTAGTACGGGCCCTGACCCTGATTAAGCACACCCGCGGGATGATGAGAAAGGCCGTCTCGCCCAAGGCTGTGGTGCCCCTGAAGCTCAGCCATAAACCGCTCTCGGAAGGGATTATCCGGGACATAATCTCATTCGTGTTTCTATATATTCTGATTGCTATCGTAGCCTCAATAGCTCTCGGATTCCTCGGGCTTGATATGGAGACAGCATTTTCCGCTACGGCGGCTACTCTAGGGAACGTCGGTCCGGGGTTAGGCGGGGTGGGTCCAGCTTTGAACTATGCCTGGCTCCCCGATGCAGCCAAGGTGATCCTGATTGTCTGCATGTGGCTGGGACGACTGGAGTTCTTCGCAGTCTTCATGATGTTTTCTCCCCGGCTCTGGAAGGGCTAGTCCGGCAACAGCAGAAGCCCGACGGCTATCCGACCACGAACTGAGACAACTTGATAGTCAAAACTGCTACTCCGGCGGAAACGCCTATCAAAACCACAGACAGGAGATCGTGGTGACGACGGCCGACGGATCCTAAGATGCCCTTCGGAGAACTACGAACTCTGCCTCAGCTTCTCTCTTAACTTGCGGCATGTGGCAGACAAGGCCTCGGGCATGACCTTGGTATCGGAGACCACAGGCATGAAATTGGTGTCTCCACTCCAGCGCGGCACTATATGAGTATGGAGGTGTTCGGCGATCCCCGCTCCGGCCACCCTACCCAAGTTCAGACCGATGTTGAAGCCGGTCGGTGCCATTACCTCCTTCAGAAGCTCAAGACACATCTTCAAGATGCTAAAGTGTTCGCTTGCCTCTTCATCCCCCAGGTCGTGCAAGTTTGCAGTATGGCGATATGGGGCGACCATCAGATGCCCCGGATTATAGGGAAAGGCGTTCAGGATCACGAAGTTGTACTGACCGCGGTGGAGAATGAGATTCGCCTCGTCTTCGTTCTGCGCCGGATTATAACACAGGAAACAGTCGCTCTCGGGGGCTCTTTTTAGATACTCTATCCGCCACGGTGCCCAGAGGTGCTCCATTGCGCCTATATAGTATTCTGAATCTCCGTTCAGTGCAACAGCATCTTCGCTTTCACGGGAGTACTGCAAATGGGTCAAAAGCATTTGACTACGGCATTTAGCTCAGAATAAAATACGTTGGAGCCAATATGCTGGAAGCTCTGACCCATAAGTTAACCGGTATATTCGATAAGCTTGGCAGAAGAGGCAAGCTTAGCGAAGGAGACATCGACGATGCCCTGCGCCAGGTGCGTATGGCACTTCTGGAAGCAGATGTCAATTTCAAGGTAGTCAAGGAGTTCGTCTCCAGAGTTAGGGAACGCGCTGTCGGCGCTGAAGTCCTGCGCAGCCTGACACCCGCCCAGCAGATCGTCAAGATCGTCAATGAAGAGTTGATCGCCATACTGGGGGGAGAGCCAGGGCAGTTGTCTTCGCCCGGCGACTCGCCCGCGGTCATTCTGCTTGTGGGACTGCAGGGCTCCGGCAAGACCACCACGGCTGTAAAACTCGCGGCTCAGCTTAAACAGCGCGGGCAACGTCCGTTACTAGTGGCCGCTGACACCCGACGACCGGCTGCCATAGAACAACTCAAGTCATTGGGTGAGCAAAACCAGATTCCCGTACATAGTGAAGACGCCAGCGTACCTGCACCGGTGATCTGCCAGCATGCCTTGAGCCAGGCCAGGGAACGGGGATCAAGCTGGGTTATAGTGGATACTCAGGGGCGCCTCCATGTTGACGACTCTATGATGAAGGAACTGGAGGAAATCAGAGCCTTAACAAAGCCTTCAGAGGTATTGCTTGCGGTGGACGCCATGATCGGGCAGGATGCAGTGCGGGTGGCTCAGGACTTCCACGACCGGATCGGGCTAACAGGCCTGATCCTGACCAAGATGGACGGAGATGCCCGGGGCGGAGCAGCCCTCTCTATCAGATCCGTCACAGGAGTTCCCATAAAATACCTGGGCACTGGCGAGAAGATGGATGCCCTGGAACCATTTCATCCCGATCGTCTTGCGTCCCGAATCCTGGGCATGGGAGATATGCTCACCTTCATTGAACGAGCCGAGTCGACCTTTGACCAACAACAGGTTAAGAAACTGGAAGATAAGATGCGGGGCGGGGACTTTGACCTTGAGGACCTCCTCGGGCAGATGCGTCAAATTCACAAGATGGGGTCATTGGGACGGCTGGTTGAGATGATACCCGGCTTCTCCAAGTTCGCCTCTCATCTACCCGATGTCGATGGCGAGCAGCATTTGAAGAAGCTTGAGGCTATGATCCTTTCTATGACTCAGGAGGAAAGGCGCAATCCGGCCATTGTTGATGGCAAGAGAAGGAGCCGCATCGCCCGCGGTAGCGGCACCACACCCAAAGATGTGAACCAGCTTCTCAACCAGTTTCGCCAGATGCAGAAGCTGACAAAGTCACTGACGCGAGGCAAAATGCCAAAGAACATAGGTGATATGCTGGACATGCCCCTGAGGTGAGATCAGTCCAGATAGCCTTTGAGTTTTCGACTGCGGGTGGGATGACGCAGCTTACGAAGAGCCTTGCCTTCGATCTGCCGAATTCTCTCTCGAGTCACATTGAATTCTCTACCTACCTCTTCCAGGGTTCGGGTATGCCCGTCCTTGAGACCGAATCTTAGCTGCAGCACCTTCTTCTCACGATCGGTCAGCTCATTGAGAACTCTATCTATCTGTTCCTTCAGCAACTGCCGTGAAGTAGCTTCAGTGGGTGCTATGCTGGCGTGATCCTCAACAAAGTCTCCCAACCTGCTATCAGCATCTTCGCCGATGGGTGTATCCAGCGATATGGGTTCGCGGAAGAACAAAGCCATGACTCCCTCCACCTTCTCTGGAGGTATGTTCAGGCGATTGCCGATCTCCTCGTAGCTCGGCTCGCGGCCGAGTTCCTGGATCAACTGCCGTGTAGCGCGCAGCAGTTTGTTTATCGTTTCTACCATGTGCACCGGAATGCGAATCGTGCGAGACTGATCAGCTATAGATCGGCTGATGCCCTGCCTGATCCACCAGGTGGCATAGGTACTGAACTTATAGCCCTTTCTATACTGAAACTTGTCTACGGCCCGTATAAGCCCGATGTTCCCCTCCTGGATTAGCTCAAGGAGTGACATGCCGTGGCCGATGTATTTCTTAGCTATGCTGACAACCAGGCGCAGATTTGCCTCGGTGAGATGCCTCTCCGATCCTTTCGCTTCCCTCTTCACCTGTTCGAAGTAAGCCCTGAACTCGCTGCCACGAGAGTCGAGCTGAGACAGGAAGTCATGATCATTGATGACCGTTTCTAATCCCTGCCATGACACGCTATCTCTGGCCAGGAGTTCTGCCAGCGGCGGAGGCAGGAGCCGACTGCTTACGGACAGGTCCACCATGTTCTGCTCGGCGGTAGAGGATCCTCCGTCTACCGCTCTCGAAATCTCATCTACCAGAGATGAATCAATGACATCGTCGATGGCAGAACGAAACCCGGCATCCCTGATCATATCTGCCACGTTCGCGTGTTCATCGATGCCGGCATAGTGTGCAACGATATGAGCGACCGGATAAGCTCCGGACAACTGAGATAGTATCTGAATCGCCGTCTCAACCGACGTCGGGTATCTCTTGTGTTTTTTGAAATGAGCCTCTTCGATCTTATCGAGGTATCGGCCCATCTCTATTCTCTGGCATAGCAACTTCTCTTCATGAGCATTGAGAAGAGGCACCCTGCCGATCTCCTGCAGATACATACGTGCGGAGTCATCTGTAACCTCGAACTCTCCTAGCGGCGCCGCCGGCTTTGCCTCTTCGGTATCCTGCGGAAACAGCGCTTCTATTCCATCCTTCTCTTCAACCTCCTCGCTCAATGCACCGGAGTCTTCAGATTCGGACTCGGCTTCACCCTCATCGCCAAGGACGCTTTCAGCCAACGCTTCCTCACCGTCCGCGTTTATGTCCTCTTTTTTGATTGCATCCACTCTTTTCTCCCCTTTTTTGCAAAGACCTCCTGGAGTTGCTGTCCGGAACCTATTCCCTGCTCCTCCAGTTTGATTAGCTCTGAGCTTATACCACCCTTCTCTCGTTCCGCCTCCAATATAGCTTCCTTATTAGCCTCCAGTCTCCGCGACAACCTCTCCATGAGACGCAGAATGCAGTACTCCAGATCAGCTCGACGAATCACCTCGCTTTCCCCTATTCCAGGGAGGAAGACCTTGCCGACCAAACGGAGGAGATGCTCCCTCAAGCTGGCATCGAGCTCGGATTCGAGGTCGGATATGTTGGAAGACCCCTGCCATCCGGCAAAGATCTCACGGTTCTCAGTGCATTCGAAGTGTTCCAATGACAACTCTCCGGCTGAGGAACGAAGCTCCGGATACTGCAGAAGGAGTGCCAGGCAGTGCTCTTCGATTCGACTGGAGCCCGCTTCGCGGGCAGGACGGACTTGCTCCGCGGGCTTGCCGGGCCTCGAACCTGTGGTCACACTTCTTCTCTCCATTAACGCCGCTCTTATGGCGGCCTCGTCGATTCTCAATTCGCGTGATAGCTTATGCAGATAATGTGCTTTCTGTACAGGGTCTCTTAACTCACGAATAGAGGGCAGGAGCTTCTGTACTGCTAGCGACTTATCCCTCGCCTTTTTGATATCGATTCTACTGATCACGGACTGAAAGGCGAAGTCCATAATGGGCATGGCTTGTTCCGCCAGCTTCTGCCAGAGAGCAACGTCCTCTCTTATCAACTCGTCTGGATCCTTGCCCGGTGGCAACAGGATGACTTCTGCCTCCGTATTTGAGTGAGCCAATATCGCTTTGCCGCGGAGCGTCGCCTCCTCTCCGGCAAGATCAGCATCGAGCGCCAGTGTTATGTTGCCGGTCAGTTCTTTGATCGCATCCACCTGCTTATCGGTCAATGAGGTGCCCATGGATCCGACCACGTTCTTCCAGCCGTGTTGGGACGCAGTGAGGACGTCTGTATATCCTTCAACAACGATGGCCCTGTTCTGCTTCCTGATTGCGGACCTGGCCTTGTCAATGCCGTACAGGCTTCCGCTCTTATCGAAAACCTGAGTTTGGGGCGAGTTAACATACTTGGGCAACGAGTCGTCTAGAGCTCTAGCCCCGAAACCTGTGATGCGCCCTTTTGCATCACATATAGGAAAAACCAGCCGATTGCGAAATCGATCGTAGCTACCTCCGTCCTCCCTTTCGATTATCAGGCCGACCTCCAGAATCGCTCTCTCTTCATAGCCTCTGCCCAGCAGATAGTTCTTAACAGTATCCCAGGCATCAGGGCCAAAACCGAGGCGGAACTCCTTGATGGTCTCCGGAGTGAGCTTTCTTCCCGCCAGATAGCTCCTGGCAGCTTCTCCCGCCCTGGCATTGACAAGCACGTGGTGATAATACTCAGCAGCCGCCTCATTGATCTGGAACAATCGCTCCTTCGCATCCTCCGCAGCCTTGTCTACCTTCTCATAGGGACCCAAGGATATGCCTGCCCTCTGAGCCAGAAGGCGAAGAGCCTGGCCGAAATCGACGCCCTCCTTTCTCATAACAAATGAGAACACATCGCCGCCAGAGCCGCAGGCACCGAAGCAATGCCAGGTCTGCTGCTCGGGGAAGACGAAGAAAGAAGGGTGTTTCTCAGTATGGAAGGGACACAGCCCCTTGAGGTTGCGTCCCGCTTTTTCCAGGGTAGCATACTCAGAGACAAGCTCCCTTATGTCAACCCGTTGCTTCACCTCGCTGATAACACTCATCTCGATATCTCTTCAGCTAATCTTAGCGCAAATTGATCCGTCATGCCTGCAATGTAGTCAACAACCTTTCGCCCCACATCATCCGGCAAAGAGACCAGTTCCGGCGGTAAACCATCCTCATACTGGAGAAAATGGGCGTACAACAGGCGCAATGCTTCTTCAGCCCTTGCCACTTCTACTCCTGCCAGACTGGGATTATAAACTCTATCGAATAGAAACTGTCGAAGTGTGTTCGCTGCTCCGAGGACGGCCGCGCTCATACCTAAAACCGGCCTGACTGAACCGCCATTGCCTCCAATCGGCCACGAGTGGTGTATGATATCACAAACCAGAGCGTCTATCCGCTCAGAATGTGTGTGCCCCAGGGTTGCGATCACCTCACCCGGCAGATCGCAGTGAGATATGACTCCGGCCCTTATCGCGTCCTCCACGTCGTGATTAATATAGGCCACAATATCCGCTATCTTGCATATTTGGCCTTCCAGGGTGTTGGCATCCCCCCACCCCTCTCCCAATATCTCAGCACTTCCTTTGGAGTGGTTAACAATCCCATCTCTCACTTCCCATGTAAGATTCAGCCCCCGCCCGTCCTTCTCCAGTTTATCCACCCCCCTCAGGCTCTGTTCGTTATGCCGGAAGCCGGCCTCATACAGTTGATTGAGAACCTCTTCGCCCATATGGCCGAAAGGCGTGTGCCCCAGATCGTGCCCCAGTGCAATAGCCTCAGTAAGATCTTCGTTGAGGTCCAGAGCACGGGCTATTGTCCTGGCTATCTGTGCCACCTCCAGCGTATGAGTCAGCCTCGTCACATAATGGTCACCCAGAGGAGCGATAAAAACCTGCGTCTTGTGCTTCAGCCGACGGAATGCCTTGCTGTGGATGATGCGGTCACGATCACGCTGAAAGTCGGTTCGGATGGGGCACGGATCTTCCCGCTTCTGCCGTCCGCGAGTTAGTCTACTCTTGGCGGCGTATTGAGAAAGAGCGTCTTCCTTCTTCTCTGTGTTTTCACGCGAGCGGACTCTATCACCCATCGAATCACTGTAATCATAACACGTCAGAGTGAATGCTCGGCCTTTCCCCGAGATGATATCATGCCTTCACACGTTCTCGCCTTGTTCTTGATTTTGCCTTCTTCTCCGCCTTTGCGATACTCAGCCTGGTCGACAGCATGACGTCCGGGTTCAAGGACACTGAATCGATGCCGCATTCAACTAAGTAGTCGGCGAACTCAGGGAAATCACTTGGTGCCTGACCGCATATTCCTATCTTCCTTCGCGGATTGTGACTATGCGCCGCATCAATAACTTGCTTTATCAGCCTTTTCACTGCCTCATTTCTCTCATCGAATAGGTCGGCAACGAGTTCTGAGTCCCTGTCCAAGCCAAGGGTCAGTTGCGTCAGATCGTTCGACCCTATACTGAATCCATCAAAGACATCGGCAAACTCCTCCGCCAGCACAACATTCGATGGTATCTCACACATCACATACACCTCCAGTCCGTTTCCTCCCTGTTTCAGCCCGAACTCTTCCATTGCCTTGATTACCTTTCTTCCCTCCTCCGGAGTGCGGCAGAACGGAACCATCACATTCACATTGGTCAATCCCATCTCATCCCTTATCTTCTTTATGGCCTGGCATTCCAGACCAAAGGCAGGCTTGAACTTCTTGTCATAATAGCGGGAAGCCCCTCTCCAGCCTATCATCGGGTTCCTTTCTACCGGCTCATAGAGGTGCCCCCCGATCAAGTTGGCGTACTCGTTCGTCCTGAAATCAGAAAACCGGACGATAACCTCATTGGGGTAGAAGCCGGCCGCTATCTTGGCTATCCCCATTGCCAGGTTATCGATGAAGAACCGCTTCTTGTCCCTGTACCCGATGCTCCTCTGGTCAATCTCCTCGATAACCCCCTTCAACCTGCCATCCTCCCGGGCTGCCTTTTTCAACTTACTATAATCTATGAGCGCCATGGGGTGTATGCCGATGTAGGAGTTGATGATGAACTCCTCCCTCGCCAGACCAACGCCGTCGTTGGGAATCTGGCCTTGAATAAACGCCCCGTCCGGAATACCGAGGTTCATCATGATCTTTGTCTCAGGCCTGGGAAGCTTGCTCACCTCTACCTCGTCTATTCTGTACTTGAGATCCCCTTCATAGATCCTCCCCTGGCCCTGTGAGCAATCCACGGTAATGTGCCTCCCATCCTTCAAGACCTCGGTCCCCTTGACGGTACTTATAACGCACGGCACCCCCAGTTCTCGGCTGACAATAGCGGCATGGCATGTCCTGCCACCCTTGTTTGTGACTATGGCACCGGCAATCTTCATGATGGGCTCCCAGTCGGGATCGGTCATATCGGTGACCAGGACCTGACCCTTTTTGAAGCGGTGGATCTCATCGCTAGCTTCTATGACACTCACCTCGCCCTTTCCTATCCTTGTGCCCACAGCTTCGCCTGTTAAGAGCAGTTTTCCCTTTCCTTCCAGCACATAGGTAGTGAGCAGAGATGAGTTCCTCTGCGAATGCACCGTCTCAGGCCTCGCTTGAACAACGAGCAACTCCCCACTCAACCCGTCCTTCGCCCATTCGATGTCCATCGGAAGCCCGTAGTGTTCCTCAATAATGCAGGTCCACTTGGCCAGAGTTAGAACCTCATCGTCACTCAATGCAAACCTCTTCCGATCCTCAACCTTGACCTTCCGTTCGCTGATGCCCGCTCCGTATCCCTTATATACCAGCTTTTCTTCCTTCGACCCCAGCCTCTTCTCTACAATGGAGCTGAACCCTTTTTTCAGCGTCGGCTTGAAGACATAGAACTGATCAGGACTCACGGACCCCTGCACCAGGCTCTCTCCCAGGCCGTAGACGGCCGTGATGTAGATCACATCACTGAAGCCCGACTCGGTGTCTATGGAGAAGATGACGCCTGAACTCGCCAGGTCCGAGCGAACCATCTTCTGCACCCCCACCGAGAGGTACACGCTCAGATGGTCAAACCCCTTATCCACGCGGTAAGAGATTGCCCGGTTCGTGAACAAGGATGCGAAGCACTTCATAACCTTGCTTATGAGATCGTCTTCGCCCTGCACGTTCAGATAGGTCATCTGTTGCCCGGCAAAAGAAGCCGTCGGCAAATCCTCAGCAGTGGCACTGCTCCGTACGGCAACATCAACATCTTTGCCGTATCTCCTCTCCATCTCCCGATAAGCTTCTCTTATCTCATCTTCCAGGTCTGGAGGGCAGCATGCATTTCTTATCAACCTTCTCACCCGGGAACCCTTCTTGGCCAGGCCCTTCATATCCCGCGTGTCAAGATCTGCCAGGGTCTCCTTGATCCTCTCTCCTATCCCGGCCTCTTCAACCAAATACCGGTATGCTTCAGCGGTAACGGCAAATCCAGTGGGGACGTTTACTCCTTTTGCGCTCAGGTTACCGATCATCTCGCCAAGAGACGCGTTCTTGCCACCGACCAAAGCCACGTCCTTTGAACCGATGTCTTCGAACCACTTCACAAACTGCATGATTCTCCCTCCGATCTATAATCTAAAGCGGGATCACACTCGTGTCCGGCTTGCTCTCAAGATCTGCAGCCTTGTGGACAGGTATCCGAAACGAGCAGGCAGGCCTGCATTATAGCATCTTCCAGCTCCGTTACAGGGAGGGATGCTCTGTCCTCTGAAGCCTATCTCCTGCCTTCTCATTCTATCCTGCCGCCATCTGCTGCAGAGCCATTCTGATCTTCTCCTCTATGCTTAAGTCTTCCGAATCTGAGAGTTTCGAGGCGGCCTTGGTAGCTTCGGTCAAAGAATAGCCCAGACCGGTCAATGCAGCTATTACATCCGCGCCCTCAGGAGCGAGAGGCGACCCCGCATCTCTCCACTCGCTCTCCAGTTTGCCTCTGAGTTCGATAACCAGACGGCTGGCTATTCTCTTGCCGATGCCCGGCGCCTGACTGATGAGGTCAGTACTACCACTGGTTATAGCCATGACCAGTTGTTCGGGGTTCAGGGCAGACAGGAGGCCCAAAGCGGCCTTCGGCCCAATCCCTGAGACGGAAATGAGGTTTCTGAACACATACAGTTCGTCGTCAGACGCAAAGCCATAGAGAGAAACGCTGTCCTCCCGCAGATGAAGATGAGTGTGGAGAAAGACCTGCCCCTTGACCGTTCCCAGTTGCTGTAAGGTGAAGCCCGAGACATAGACACGAAAGCCTATCCCGCCGACATTGATGATTACAGAATCGTTACCACGATAGTCCAGCGTTCCTTCCAGTGTGGCTATCATTTCGGTACATGCTCAATGAGCCACCGGTCAAGGCGGCTCTGTTGAATATGGCATATGGCGACAGCCAGGGCATCGGCAGCATCGCTTGGCCGCGGTAACTCAGAGAGTTTGAGGTGGATCCTGACCATCTGCTGAATCTGCTGCTTATCGCTCTGTCCATAGCCGGTTATCTGCTGCTTTATCTGGGCTGGCGAATAGTAGTAGACGGGCAAACTCTGGTTGGCGGCTGCCAGAATGGCCACTGATTGTGCTCTACCGATCGCAAATGCTGACCTTACGTTGTTACCGATAAAAGGTTCCTCTATGGCCACCTCACAAGGCTTATGACGTGCGATGACCTTACACAACCCGTCATATAGAGCACGGAGCCTTTCCTCCATGGGAACTCGAGGCGAGACGTTGATCACCCCACAATCCACCATATGCATCTCCTCTTCGCCGTCTACTATACTATAGCCCAGATTCACAGTGCCGGGATCAACGCCAAGAATGCGCATATCAAGTCCGGTCGCGTAGTTTCTCTGACGTAGCATCGGAAAAATCAACGTTAGAAAATACACGCTGCACGTCATCCAACTCTTCCAGTTGGTCAAGGAAGTTCAAGGCCTGAACCGCTTTGCTTTCATCCAGCAACACGGTGGTCTTCGGTAGCATGGATAGCTCTGCGGAAATCACATGTTCGCTCTCTTCAACCGCATGTCTTACCGGTTCCAGATCCTCCGGTCGCGTGTATATCTCAACATAGTCGCTCTCGGTCTTCACGTCCTCCGCGCCGGCATCGATAGCCCGCAAGGCTATCTCCTCGGAGTCTCGAGTGTTGCTTTCCACGGTAATTACTCCCCGGTTCTCAAACAACCAGGAAACACAACCACTCTCTCCCAGATTGCCGCCGTGTCGGGTCAGCATCCGACGTATATCCTGAACGGTACGGTTGCGATTATCGGTCAGTGCTTCTATCAGAACTGCTATGCCGCCCGGCCCGTAACCCTCGAACAGCACCTCAGTCAAGGCACCTGCATCGGACTCGCCGCTACCCTTCTTTATGGCCCTCTCGATATTGTCCGATGGCATGTTATTGTCACGGGCCTTCTGAACCGCCAAGCGTAACTGGATGTTGTTCTCCAGAACGGCTCCGCCCTGTCGCACAGCAACTGTGATCTCGCGGGCAAGCTTGGTGAATAGCTGTCCGCGCCGGGCATCAGCTACGCCCTTCTGACGTTTGATCTGTGCCCACTTTGAATGCCCTGACATGAGTTCCCTACTCATAAATTCTAGCACCGCAACCACTACAAGTCTACTCCTCCCCAGTTGCATCATCTTTGCACTTATGGCATAATAAGCTAGACCTTTAAACCAGTCCTGTGAGGCTGATAAGGGGATACATGAAGAAGCGCATCACGTTAGAATTTCGGATAACGACCTCTTGCCAGTTCACAGGCAGGAGGTTTTTCTATGCCTGAAAAGGCTATCCTGACCTCAACGGAGATCGGCCGAGCGTTGGCCCGTATTGCTCACGAGATAGTAGAAAGGAACAAGGGAGCGGGGGGCGTCGTGCTTGTGGGAATGCGGACTCGAGGAGTGCCTCTAGCCAAACGCATAGCCCGGATAATAGAAGACTTTGAGGGGATTCCGGTTCCCGTGGGTGCCCTGGACATCGGCCTCTACCGTGACGACATAGAACGCCGCGATTCCAATCCGGCCAATCGAAGCGACACCGACATCCCTACCAGTATCACCGATATGAGAGTGATCCTGGTTGATGATGTTCTCTATACCGGACGAAGCATCCGCGCTGCCATGGATGCCTTGACCGACCTGGGGCGTCCGGCTTTCATCCAGCTGGCAGTGCTTGTCGACCGAGGCCATAGGGAATTCCCCATTAGAGCGGACTACGTCGGCAAGAACATACCCAGTTCAAGGCACGAGGAAATACAGGTGCAGCTGGAGGAAGTGGATGGTGTAGATGAGGTTATAATCGGGAGTCTGACACAGGAGCAACTATTCAGAGCCAGTTGAAGGAGAGGCAATCATGAGTCTTACAAACAGAGATCTGGTGACGATCGACGACCTGTCCAACGAGGAGATGGAGGCGCTGTTCTGCCTGGCAGACGAGATGGCCGACTCCACTGATGCACAGTACGGGCTTTGCCGGGGCAAGATCATGGCCACCTTGTTCTTCGAACCGAGCACAAGGACAAGGCTATCCTTCGAGGCGGCGATGCTCAGGCTCGGTGGAAGCGTGATAAGCACTGTTGATGTCGGCGCCACCTCGCTGGCAAAGGGCGAGAGCATAGCCGATATGGCCAAGGTAGTAGGCAGCTACGCCGACATAATCGTCATCAGGCACCCTTGGGAAGGAGCAGCCAAGGTAGTTGCCGACTACGCAGGCATACCCGTGATAAACGCCGGCGACGGCGGCCACGAGCATCCGACCCAGACCCTGTGCGACCTCTACACCATCAGAAAGGAGAGGCAGACACTCAAGGGACTCAGGATTGCACTGTGGGGAGACTTGAAACACGGAAGAACAATACATTCGCTAATCTATGCCCTGGCGCGCCTGGGCGCCTCCATACTGTTCTGTCCAGGCTCAGGGCTCGAACTGCCGGAGCACGTTATGAGAAGGCTTAACACAGAATACAGAGGAGAACTGAAGAAGTGCGGTCATCTCAACCACGGGCCGGATAGGAAGCTCTTTCCTATAGATGCTATGTACATAACCCCCACCAGTCACCATCAACTCGCCATGCTGCCGGATATAAGCCTCAACGTCGAACTGCAGGCAGGAGTCGATGCCCTGTATGTGACAAGGCTTCAGAAGGAACGACAAGCCCCCACAACAGATCCGCAGGAACGGAAGAAATACCCGGTGGTAGACAAAGAGTTGCTCAAAGGAAAGGAGTTTGAGAAAACCCTTGTCATGCATCCCCTGCCCCGCGTTGATGAACTGGCCTACGAAATCGATTCCGACCCCAGGAGCAAGTACTTCAAACAGGCGGCCCACGGGATTCCGGTAAGAATGGCACTCACAGCCATGCTGTTGGGTGCGCGGGTAGTCTCAATCTCAAGCAAATACCCCTCATTCGCCCATAAGGTGGAATACCCTATCTACAGGCGGCATTCCGGAGTTAGGTGCTCAAACCTAAACTGCGTCTCAAACCAGGAAACTGAAACGAAATACATCAAGCCTGAGTTCACAATCGTCAGTGACGAGCCTCTCACATTACGATGCATATACTGTCAGCACGAGCTATACCCTGAGTATGTTGCCAGTTCCGATTGGCACCAGGGAACGCTTGAGCACAAGAAGTATCACAGCGCCAGGAGCCGCTGGACCAAGAAGATCAGACCGGAGAACCTGATTGTCTTTGCTTCTGAAGACGAAGCCCGCGCGTGGCAATCAGGGAACGGTGCATGCACCAAGGAATGAACAGAGACGACCTCATCCTGCTCATCCACGGCGGCCGCATAGTTGATCCCGGCCAAGGTATAGACCAGATCGGCGATATACTCATCACCGACGGGGAGATAGTGCAGGTGGGGCACACAATAACTGAGAGCCCCTCTTCCCGGGAAGTCTTGCGTGAAGCACAGCATCTCGATGCCACGGGGATGATCATCTGCCCGGGCTTTGTTGACCTGCACTGTCACCTCCGTGAGCCGGGTTTTGAGGATAAGGAGACAATATCCACAGGCACGAGAGCGGCCGCTGCCGGCGGCTTCACTACTGTCTGTTGCATGGCCAACACGGATCCCCCTCTGGATACTCCTGCCGCCGTAGATTGGGTAAAGAGGAGAGCACTCGAGGACGGCCTTGTCGCCGTGCTGCCGATAGGTTGTATCAGTGCAGGCAGAATGGGGCGGGAGCTAACCGATATGGCCGGACTGTCTGACGCCGGCGTTGTCGGCTTCAGCGATGATGGCGACCCCGTGGCAGACGAACATCTTATGCGCGCTGCCATGATCCTCAGCCATGAGCTGGGGCTGCCCATCATCGACCACTGCGAAGACAAGACTCTGAGCAGCGGCGGAGTTATGAATGAAGGGCGACTGTCGACTGCTACAGGGTTAAGGGGGATTCCCGCGGCCGCCGAAGAGGTCATGGTGGATCGGGATCTGAAACTGGCCAGACGCACTGGAGCACAAGTCCACATAGCCCATGTCAGCACTAGAGGGTCGGTAGCACTGATACGTCGTGCCAGGGAAGAGGGAACACCCGTGACGGCCGAGGTGACTCCACATCACCTGATCCTGACCCAAGACAGGATATACGGGGATGGGCGGGAGAAACCGCTGGATACCAATGCCAAGGTGAACCCGCCTCTACGTACTGAAGCAGACATAGAAGCGTTGATCGGCGGACTGAAGGACGGGGTGATCGATGCTATCGCCACCGACCATGCGCCGCATAGTGCAGCGGACAAGGACTGTGATTTCAGCCTGGCAGCCTTCGGCATCAGCGGCTTTGAAACAGCTTTGGGCTGTCTCCTGGACCTGGTACACCGGGGAGAGCTAGAGCTTGCCCGGTTGCTCTCCAAGCTGACTTGCGAGCCAGCCAGAGTGATAGGCCGAGATCGCCAACTGGGTATTCTAAAGGAAGGACGTCCAGCTAACATCACCATATTCGATCCTGATCGACAATGGACAGTGAACAGCCGCGATTTCGCTTCCAGGGGAAAGAACACTCCTTACCAGGGCCATAATCTAAAGGGCAGGGTGATGGCAACCATAGCAAACGGCAGAATAGTCTATGTCGATGATTCGTGGCCATCCTGCGCCCCACTACGCTAGGTGAAGAGGACAAAGCTGATATGAAGGCTCCTTGTGGCTAAGAGAGCGATTCTGGTTCTCGAGGACGGATCGATTCATGAAGGCCATGCCTTTGGCGCCGTAACCTCTGCTTTTGGCGAGGTCGTTTTCGACACAGGTATGACCGGCTATCAGGAGATGATCACCGATCCATCTTTTGCCGGCCAGATTCTGGTTCCCACGTACCCCATGATTGGCAACTATGGAGTCAGTGAGTGCCATTCCGAGTCGGGGCGAATCCAGATAAGGGGATTAGCCGTCCGAGAACACTGCCGCCGACCCAGCCATAGGAACAGCACCGGTACTCTGCACGACTTCCTGCTGGCTCACGGCGTTCCCGGTATCAGTGGTCTGGACACACGCTCCCTGACCCGGCATGTGAGGGCCGCCGGAGTTATGATGGCGATTGTGACGTCGGAGATAACGGCTGAGGAGGCACTGGCCGGTCTGGCACGCCTCCCCGGATACGATTTCACCGACTTTGTTCGCCAGGTTAGCACTGAAAGGGCTTATACGTGGCCATCAGACAGACCCTGCGCCGTTGCTCCTACCGACAATCCCCGCCCTGCAGGGCCGCTCAAGGAGGACAGTGACACGAGTAGCCCTCACATCGTGGTTATCGACTATGGCGTGAAATACAGCATTCTCCGCATCTTCAGCAGGCTTGGCTGCCGGGTGACTGTTGTCCCCTACGCTTCCTCAGCGGAAGACGTACTGGCTCTGAACCCTCAGGGCATCGTACTATCTCCGGGACCGGGTAACCCGCATCTCCTTGATGACCTGACGCATACGGTGCGAAAGCTCATAGGCCGGAAGCCTCTAATGGGCATATGCCTGGGACACCAACTGATAGGCCAAGCTATGGGCGCAAGCACATTCAAGCTCAAGTCAGGCCATCGGGGCGGCAACCAGCCAGTGAGGGATCTGATTACAGGCAGAGTCTATATCACTGCTCAGAGTCACGGCTATGCCCTGGACGCCGACACCATTAGCGGAGGCCTTGAGGTCAGTCACATAAATCTGAATGACGGCACGGTGGAGGGCTTGCGACACCGCGACTGTACCCTCCTATCCGTTCAATACCACGCCGAGGCCTCACCCGGCCCTCTGGACAACGTGTATTTGTTCGAGCAGTTCGTCGATATGGTGAGGCAACACGGAAAGAGATAGAGACCATGTCGGGAACATCTAAAGTCCTGGTAATAGGCTCGGGGCCGATAATCATCGGGCAGGCAGCGGAGTTCGACTATTCGGGAACCCAGGCCTGTCGATCGCTAAGAGAAGAGGGCGTGACCACGGTTCTGGTAAACTCAAACCCGGCTACAATCATGACCGACGAGGGCATCGCCGATGTAGTCTATATCGAGCCGCTCACAGTGGAGGTCTTGACACGCATTATCGAAAGAGAGCGCCCCGATGGAGTACTGGCTACTCTGGGAGGCCAGACAGGGCTCAACCTAGCTATCGAGCTGGCCGGTGCCGGCATACTAGACAAACACGGTGTTCGATCCCTGGGTACGCCTGTAGAGACGATAAAGCGAGCTGAGGAAAGGTCTCTGTTCAGGCAGCTTCTCCTCGATATGGGCGAGCCCGTGCCTGCCGGTGAAACCGTCAGGTCGGTAAGAGCAGCCAAAGACCTGGCAAGAACCATCGGTCTACCTCTGATTGTCCGTCCCTCCTATACCCTGGGCGGCACCGGCGGAGGCATCGCCCACACCGTAAAAGAGCTTGAGCGTTTCGTTGCCAGCGGCCTGGCCAGCAGCATTAGCCATGAGGTTCTGGTGGAGCAATGCATACCGGGATGGAAGGAAATCGAATTCGAAGTCATACGGGATGCCGCTGACAACTGCGTCGTAGTCTGTTGCATGGAGAACGTCGATCCCATGGGCATACACACAGGAGACAGTATCGTCGTAGCTCCCTGCCAGACTCTCAACGACACAGAGCATCAGATGCTCAGATCGGCCAGTTTGAGAATCATAAGAGCACTCGGGATCGAGGGCGGCTGCAATATACAGTTTGCCCTCACTCCCAGTCCGGCAGTGGCAAAAAAGTGGGCTCCGGATCTGATTAAAGCCCCGCGGAGCGAATACTACGTGATCGAGGTCAACCCTCGTGTGAGCCGCAGTTCAGCTCTGGCCAGCAAGGCCACCGGCTATCCTATTGCCCGAGTAGCAGCCAAGATAGCCGTCGGCAGGAGGCTGGATGAGGTGCCTAACAGAGTCACCGGCAAGACACTGGCATGTTTCGAGCCCGTACTGGACTATTGCGTGGTCAAGATTCCGAGATGGCCCTTCGATAAGTTCGCGCTGGGCGATAGAGAGATCGGCAGCCAGATGAAAGCGACCGGTGAGGTTATGGCCATCGACAGATGCTTCGAAGCGGCGCTGCAGAAAGCGGTGCGCTCCCTGGAGTTCGGCAGCCGCACGTTGCTGTGGGAGGACCCCTCCTGGAGTAAG
Organism: Dehalococcoidia bacterium; assembly: GCA_003567655.1. Lineage (GTDB taxonomy): Bacteria > Chloroflexota > Dehalococcoidia > GIF9 > AB-539-J10 > RBG-13-51-36. Next base: position 18,233 of record PWZA01000209.1, on the reverse strand, counting down.
GAGGAGAGGCCTGACCGCTATCCGCTTCATCCCAACGACCAGAGAATCTGGGCCATAATGGCGGCTCTGCGAAAAGAAGCGGCACCTGACGACATCTCCCGCCTGACTGGCATAGACCCATGGTTCATCTATAAGATGAGGAACATAGTGGACATGGAGAGGAGCCTCGTTTCCGAGCCGCTGGAACCGGAATTGTTGCTGGAGGCAAAAAGGCTGGGTTTCTCAGATGAACAGGTGGCCACTCTGGCCGGCAGGTTACCTGAGCAGGTAGTGCGAGCTCGTCGCGAATGGAGCATCCGCCCGGCCTACAAGATGGTGGATACATGCGCCGGGGAATTCGATGCTGAGACCACCTGTTTCTACAGCACCTATGAGAAGGAGAACGAAGCGATGCCTATGCAAGGGGAGAAGGCGGTGGTTATCGGCAGCGGACCGATTCGTATTGGACAGGGCGTTGAATTCGACTATTGCTGCGTTCATTCAGCGTGGGCGCTTAGGGAAGTGGAAGTCAAGAGCATCCTGATAAACTCCAATCCCGAGACAGTGTCCACGGATTTTGACACCAGTGATCGCCTCTACTTCGAGGCCCTCGATGAAGAAGGGCTCAGGGAGGTGTTAGTCAATGAAGGCGTTAACGACTCCCCACCCGCCTCTATCGTCCAGCTCGGTGGACAAACACCGATCAACCTGGTCGGTTTCCTGAGCCGTTGCAACCTGCCGATACTCGGCTCAGCGGCCGAAACAATCGATATGGCTGAAGACCGCCGCCGGTTCGAGGATTTTCTGGATAGGTTAGGCATTCCGCAGCCACCCGGATCCGGAGTGTCGTCGGTAGAGGACGCTCTCAATGTAGCCAAGGCTCTGGGTTTTCCCGTGCTGGTTCGACCGAGTTATGTTCTGGGTGGCAGAGCGATGGAGATCGTCCACAACGAGACAGAGTTGATCCGTTATCTTACGATGGCGATGGATATGAACAGCAGGCACCCCGTACTAATAGACAAATACCTGCAGGGCAAAGAGGTCGAGTTAGATGCTATCTGCGACGGGGAGAGGGTTCTTATTCCAGGTGTGATGGAGCAGATTGAAAGGGCCGGCGTACACAGCGGTGACTCTGTGGCGGTCTACCCGGGGGTGACACTGACGAACAGTGAAGTCGATACCATGGTGGAATACGCCACCAGGATCGCGTTAGCACTACAAATCAGAGGTTTGCTGAACATACAGATGGTTATTGCGGCTGAAGACGGCAAGACGTCCACGTATGTGCTGGAGGTGAATCCTCGCGCCAGCCGCACTGTTCCTTTCATATCAAAGGTCACCGGCGTGCCTATGGTAAGAATAGCCACCAAGGTGATGGCCGGCATTAGCCTCGAGGAGCAAGGATACGAAGGCGGTCTGTGGCCGAGACAGAAGCTGGCAGGCATAAAAGCCCCTGTCTTCTCCATGGCCAAGCTGGCGGGTGTAGACAGTTATCTCGGCCCTGAGATGAAATCAACGGGCGAAGTCATGGGGATTGACTACACCTACGAGGCAGCGCTCGTCAAGGCGCTCATGGCCGCCGGACTGATGCTGCCTCAGCGAGGCAGTCTACTACTCAGCATCGCAGACAGGGACAAAGCAGAGTCCCTGCCGCTGATCAAGCGATTACATTCGCTGCAATACAAGCTGTATGCCACTGAGGGGACTGCGACCATGATCGAGGCCATGACACTCCCCGTGCAAATGGTGACCAAGAAGCTGAGGGAGGGGCATCCCAACGTCGTCGACGTCATTCAGGATAACTCAGTGGACGGAGTAGTCAACACGATAACCGGCGGGCGTATCCCGTTGCAGGATGGACTAGCTATCAGGCGCGCCGCGGCAGAGAAGAGCATTCCCTGCTTCACGTCGCTGGACACTGTCAGGGTAGCAGTAGGAGCATTGACAGATAGCGGCCCTATCTTCAATGTCCTGCCCCTGAAAGAGTATCTTGGGGGCAAGAAGTGAAATGGCGAATGTAGTATGATAGCGATTTGAGTATGGAACGTGCCCTGTGCACCATAGCATCTAGTATCGAGATCATGCCCGGCGTATACCGCATGTGGATTCACGCGCCGGGAATAGCCGGTTCGGTTCGGCCGGGCCAGTTCGTCACTGTTCGTTGCGGCGACCTCACATTGCGTCGTCCCATCAGTGTTCATCAAGTCGGAAGCGATAAGCTCGTTCACGGTCAGAATAATGCTGTTGGCCCGGAAGCCATCGGGACGGGTGAGTCACAGATCTCACTGCTGTTCAGGGTTACGGGCAAGGGCACCCTGTGGCTGGCACAACGCCGAGAGGGTGAGGCAATAGACGTTCTTGGCCCTATGGGCAATGGGTTCAGTCTCCCCGACGTAAAGCAGGGCACACCACAGCACTCTCTGCTGGTCGCTGGAGGTATCGGCATTGCTCCGCTCGTCTTCTTGCTCCGGCATATCCTCCGACCGGGCCGTGGGGAGACCACATCAGGGCACGAGATAACCCTTATTCACGGGGCGAAGACTGCCTCTCAGCTATATCCCTTGCCGGAAGACGTGCACCCGATGATCGTCACCGAAGACGGCAGCAAGGGTGAGAAGGGCCTGGTCACCGATGTGCTGCCCGGTCTGCTGCAACGGGCAGACCAAATATACGCCTGCGGACCGGCAGCCATGTATCAGTCGATGGCAGAGATGATGTCATCGACCGGCGGGCTGACAACGGCGCGGGGCGCCTCACTGATGGCTAAGTGTCAGATTTCGCTTGAGGTAAGGATGGGATGCGGTTTCGGTGCCTGCTACGGCTGCACTGTCAAGACAAGGAAGGGCCTGAAACGGGTATGTCTCGACGGGCCGATCTTTTATCTGGACGATATCATATGGCAGGAGGTGAGAATATGACTGTGCTAACCCGTGATATAACCCTGCAGTCGCAGGGCGATTGCGACATCATCGACATAACCCCTCAGGTATCAAAGATCATGGAGGAAGCCGGCATTGCCAGCGGAAGCGTTACCCTCTTTGTAGTGGGCTCCACAGCGGGACTGACCACCATCGAGCATGAGCCTAATCTCCTCTCCGATTTCAGGAACATGTGGGAAAGGGTGGCTCCCCAGAGCATGGCCTATGAGCACAACAGGGCCTGGGGAGACGGTAACGGGCATTCACACGTGCGTGCCTCGATGCTCGGACCCTCGCTGGTTGTTCCGTTCGCAAACAGACAGCTAACTCTTGGTACCTGGCAGCAGATAGTATTTGTCGATTTCGACAACCGCCCCCGGTCCAGAACTATTGTGCTCCAGATAATGGGCGAGTGATCCGCACCGCCGGTTGTTCAGAGAACCGCCTGCCCGGCCAGACAAGAAACCGAGCGAAGCTGATACAACATCAAGAAGCACACCACATCACGGCTGCGATCGATATAGTCTCAGGAACTCCTCCCTGGATAGCCATACCGCCTTGACCTTCAGCCGTTCACGGGAGGACTTGTACCTTTTCCGGCCACGGATGTTATAGTACTCCATCATGGCTCCGATGTAGACCCGGGCCAGCTTTGTCCTCAGATTATTCGGCAGGTCGATCACCTGAAACCCGAACCTCCTGGCCGGAGCGTGGAGTACCGTCCAGCCGTAGACCGCCACAACTTCGCCGTACTTCCCGCTAGCTATCTGCGAGGCAACGAGCTGGAACCCTTCCTTGAAGTAGCGCATAACGCCCCGAGGCCAGTTTATCGTCCTCTGGCCCCAACCCGAACTTCGTTTCTCGGTAATCCAGGCATCATCTAGATGCACCTTCAGGACAGGATCACCAGACCTGACCTCACAGCCGTCCGGCAGCCTGACGGTCTCGCCATTGTGCCGTCTCAACTCGACTGTTATCATGCCACCGCTACCCCCGATAGATCTAATACCCTTTGCGGTATTGTATATCTTACGTATCACGGGTAGCAGAGGCCGCACGATAGCTCTCAGGAAAGCATACATAAGCGACCTGCTTCGTTACTCATCTCTTGACCTGGAACCAATCTCCTCTGGAGAAACCGCTGGACCCGTCAAAAACGACTCAGCGTGTAGCCGCCACGGACTCAGACTTATCCACGTTAGAGACGATGTTCTTCCACTTTCCCATGTTGCCCGAGCGGTCCTCTAAAGTCGTAACCAGCTCGACACTGACGGAGGGACATGTAGCCCCCAGAGTGCGGAGCTTGTGCAACAACTGCTCTCTGACACTGCGAGCTATGTTCCCGTTCCCTTCAGCAAACACCAGCCGAAGACGGAGCCCATCCGGGTCATGGATCACCTGGTATTGCCGTATCGCTTCATAGCTCTCCAGAACGTCCCAGAAATGGACAGGATGGACGGCAACCTTGTTCCCACCCGGCCCCTCCAGATATATCACATCGTCATTCCTGCCATTGATGGCGAGGATGCGCCGGAACGGTTGTCCGCAGGCACAGGGCTCGGCAGCAAGCACCATCATGTCAGATATCTCGTAGCGGATCACGGGCTGGGTGAAGCCGACGAGACTGGTAAACAGGATTTTGTGTCCAAGGGTCCCGTCGGGCACAGGACGGTTGTCCTCGTCAACCACCTCAACAATACCCAGGTCCTCGAAAATGTGCATCCCCCCGTCGACACCGCACTCCATCGCGCGTAGTCCCTCCTGGGTACCATATATATCAAAGACAGAGCCTCCCCACACACTATTCACCTGCTTTCTCAGTTCGCCGCTAAGCGGCTCCCCGCCACCGGCAACAACACAGGGCCTGATGTCCAGGCGTCCCAGAATTTGCTCGGTCACCAGCAATCCCAGCATAGAGGGGAAGCCACGAAGAATATATGGTTGAAGCGTATTCAACTGACAAACCAGTTCCTCGACGGGAGCAGTGGCCGGCAGAACATGATAGCGATAGAGGCCAATATCCATACTCAACGGCAGGCGATAGCTATCGTGCAGAGGGCTGGGAGAACCTATGGTAACGATCTGCGGGCGCTTTCTTGAGAAGGGCAGCACTCCCATCATGCTGGCGATGCGCATGCTTGCCGCCTCTTGCAGACTCCACTCCTTGCGGTTGAAGGCTATCACCGTCTTATGTCCGGAGCTACCCGCGGTGGTGAGAACACGGTACTCGCCCAGATAATACTCGTCGCCCGAAACACTGGCCATGTGCTCCTGTAGACGCGCCAGACTCAGCCGTGGATCAGTGACGATTTCGTCGAAGCGCTCCATATAGGACTTCTTGTCCATGATCGGAAAGTCCTGTAGGCTGTAAGGCTTAGTCATCCCGCGAGCGCCGGCTAGCTCACGGTAAAGAGGAGATTTACGAGTCGCCCAATCGAGAAGCTTGGTCAACCGGCGCTGCTGCAGCTCCTCGAGCTTCGTCCGTGGCCAGTACTCGTGCCTGATCAATGTCTGGCGGTAGGCCACAGCCCGAACCAGGTCCTCTAAGCGACGCAGCCTATTTGGTTTAGCCATTAGCCTTCTCCTTGAAACTCCTTCGGGAACTACTATTCCGTCCGTTGTTCCCCGGCACTGATCGGTCCCATGGTAAACACCATGCCTGTAAGCAACTACATCGCCATACTAGGTACTTTTCTTCATTATAGATACGCGAATAGTCTTTGTCAATAGCCGTCCTCGAGTGCTACGAACGTGCAACCAGCTCGAGGTGTCTCTTCCTCCTCTAAGACTCCGGGGGCAGACGGTCACTCTTGCCAGCACCCGGCATAGGATTGCCGAAGTACACCTTCGTGTGCGGCCAGGGTATCTCTATTCCCTCGGCATCAAAGGCCTTCTTGAGCCGCAGCCTGAGTTGACCCATCACCGCCCACTGCTGCATGGGTTTGACCTCACCCACAATCTTTATATCTATTCCGGAGTCACCGAGATTGTTGACCCTCACCGCCTGAGGAGGAGTCTTGATAACCTTACGCCATTCTTCATCCTCAGCTAGTTCCTGCCCCACCCGGTTTATCACCTCCATGGCATGCTCGAGGTCTGTGCCGTAGGACACCGAGACATCCAGGTTGACCCGGGCAAAGTGCCTGGTGAAGTTGCTGGCAACTCTGATCTCGCCGTTTGGTACGTGGTGGACTATGCCATCGAGGTCACGGAGCACCGTTTTCCTCAGGTGCACCTCTTCCACCAATCCGGTGACATCGGCCACCCTGGCTACATCACCGACCCTGTACTGGTTTTCCATGATGATGAAGATGCCGGCGATGAGGTCTCTTATCAAGTACTGGGCGCCGAAGCCAAGAGCTATGCCAGCGATTCCGAATCCGGCCAGCACCGGCGCTATGGGCACCCCCAACTCGGACAGGATCATAGTTGTCCCGACTATGATGATAAAAACCCGCCCCACTCCTTTGAAGACATAGAGGAGGGTGTTGGTACGCTTCTCCATCCCCTCCTTGCTCTCTTTGTACTTAGACAGGGACACTGTGCGGCGCACTATTGGCGGTAGGAACTTGTTCATAGCCAACCACAGAAACGCTCCCACAGCCACTATGATGAGTATTGTGACCCCGTGATCATTCAACCACATTACCACACCGGCCCGACTTAACTCTGGCATGCATTACCTCCTGTGTTATAAGAATTGTCCCTGTATCAACTATGCATTATTCTAAACATAATCTAATCCGTTGTACAGCTACAAGGCTGTGGCAGAGCCGACGTTTGAAGCGCTCCTCATCTCTAGTTCCTCTTGCGAGGAAGTACGTCTCACTGCAACGGCACGCCTGAGAGAAACTTGTCACCTCTAGTTGCTTGCTCTATAATTGACTCGAAGGTAAGACATAATGCTGAGACTTGCATTCAGGCTATTCTTCCTCGCTTTGATGGCGATTTCCGCAGTCGGAGGTTTGGCAGGCGGCGTGATTGCTGCCACGAACCAGAGCACGGTGCATATACTGACCGTGGACGGGATCATCGTCCCCGTGGTTGCCGACTACATCGACCGCGGTATCACCCACGCCGAAGAGCGAGGGGCTGCTGTCTGTATCATCGAACTCAATACTCCGGGAGGCCTGCTTGATTCGACTGCGGATATAGTGGAGCGGATCATGAATGCTGACATCCCCATCGTGGTATATGTCTCCCCCCGGGGTGCCTGGGCCGCATCAGCGGGAACCTTCATCACCCTGTCTGCTCATATAGCGGCCATGACGCCCGGCACTACCATCGGCGCAGCCCATCCTGTAGCCGGAGGCGAACTGTCAGAGGAGGAGAAGCAGAAGATAGTGGAGTTCACGGCCAAATGGATGGAGACCATAGCCGAGGAGCGCGGACGCAACATGGAACAGGCAAGGCTGGCAGTAACGCAGAGCAAATCGTTCAGCGTTACCGAAGCTCTGGAGAATAACCTGATCGATCTGCGGGCTTCGAATCTAGAAGACCTCATTGCTCAGATTGACGGCATGACAGTTGTGGTAGACGACAAGGAAGTCACCATAGATACTTCGGATTACCTTTCCGTCACAGACGAGATGAATGCGGTCGAGAGCTTGCTGCACACCATAAGTGATCCGAACATAGCCTACATACTATTCACCCTGGCTACCGTTGGGTTGATCGTCGAGATTTCCAATCCGGGGCTGGTCTTCCCCGGAGTGGCCGGCGGCATCAGTCTGCTGCTGGCATTCTACTCACTGGGCGTGCTCGGAGCATACTGGGGAGGAATAGCGCTCATATTACTCGCTGTAGGGCTTTTTGTCGCCGAGTATGTTACCGAGAGTTTCGGGCTATTGACTACCGGCGGAGCCATTGCGCTGGTCATGGGATCATTGATACTATTCAGCCACAGTCCGGGAATAGAGGTTCATAGAGGTTTGATCGTCGGAGTTACGGCAGGCATTACCGCTTTCGCCGTCTTTGTCATCGGCGCCATCGTCCGGGGACAGAGACGTCGCAAGGCCACAGGGGCAGAGGGGATGATCGGGAGAACTGCGCTGGCGAAGACACCCCTCGACCCCACAGGCACCGTGCTGGTTCAGGGAGAACTGTGGACGGCGGCAGCGGAAGGAGGCACGGTATCCCCGGGGGAAGAGGTGGTGATAACCAAGGTGGACGAGTTGAAACTGCGGGTCAAGAAGAAATCGCCGTAATGAGAAGGGAGCTTTGATGGATCTTACTGTGCCTGCTATAGAGATGACCGGTCCCATCATCGTCAGCATAATAGTCGCCATCGGCCTTGCAATTCTAGTAATCTATGCAATCGTAAGAGGGCAAAAACGGAAGCTCTCCGCCGGTGTAGAGGAGATGATCGGTAAGGAGGCTGTAGTGAGAACCACCCTCAACCCGAAGGGGGTAGTATTGGCCGAAGGAGAATTGTGGACTGCAATAGCCGAAGGCAACAACATTGAAGCGGGAGAGGAGGTGACCATAACGAAGGTAGAAGGACTAAAACTATGGGTGAAAAAGAAGCCTGAAGGAAAGGAGTCAATATGAACGTATTTGTCTATTTTGTTATCGCAGTAGTAGTGCTGATACTCCTGTCGGCAGCGATCAAGATCGTGAGGGAGTATGAGAGAGGTGGCGTCTTCCGGCTCGGTAGATTCGTAGGCCTTAGAGGACCGGGGCTGATCCTGATCATACCCTTCATTGAGAACATGCGAAAGGTCGACCTGCGGGTGATCACCATGGATGTGCCCCAGCAAGAGTGCATCACTATCGACAATGTGACTGTCAGGGTTGATGCCGTAATCTACTTCCGGGTAGTAGAGCCCGCAGATGCCATTCTACGAGTGCTCGATTATATCAAGGCAACCTCGCTGCTTGCTGCCACCACCATGCGAAATGTCGTCGGTCAGTCAACGCTGGACGAATTGCTGGCCCAGCGGGATAGGCTGAATGAGAAAATTCAGGTGGTAGTGGATGAAGGAACCAACCCCTGGGGCATAAAGGTGAGCATGGTCGAGGTTAAGGATGTGCAACTTCCGCAGACGATGCAGAGAGCCATGGCGGCGCAGGCCGAGGCCGAACGAGAGCGAAGGGCCAAGGTAGTTCATGCCGAGGGCGAATACCAGGCGGCGGAAAAGCTGGCCCAGGCTGCCAAGGTTATCTCCAGTCAGCCGTCAGCTTTGCAGCTTCGCTACCTGCAGACATTGTCGGGCATTGCCACTGAGAGAAGTAACGTCATCCTGTTTCCTCTGCCCATGGACCTGATCGCTCCTCTGTTAGGTAAAGTCGGCGAATCAGAGAAACGCAAGTAGATGACTCGACCTGTATCGCTATCGCATTGCGGGAGCGTTCAGCAGTGCCCTTACAACGGAGCAAGGCGGTGTGGACACCCGGGGTCTCGGTAGGCCACCTTGTGTGGTGCTGGCAGTCTGCCTGAAGAGCTGGTGGCGGCAATGGCAACAGAGAGTTGGCTGTAGCGGATAAAGCATCGAGCACAGCAGGATTGCGTGCCAGTTCCAGCCGGGCGGGTTCAGGCTTCTGGCCTCCACCTCAGTCAGCGCTAGAATAAAGGCTGCAGGTTACGGCGGTGTCCGGAACTGAGGCCTGTGCTGTTAGGGATGCAAACGACCTCGAATCAGGAGGTAGGTATGGCGAGCATGAGTAAGAAGGAATGGCGCGAAGCTACCCTGGCTTCAGCCTTGAAGCGTGCCGCCGAGCGGCAGGAGGAGTTTGAGACCAGCTCCGGCCTTGAGATCGAACCTGTATATACTCCGGAGGATGTGGCGGAGCTTGACTACATTCGAGATCTGGCATACCCGGGGGAGTATCCCTACACTCGGGGAGTCCAGGCGAATATGTATCGCGGCCGAATATGGACGATCCGCCAGTACGCGGGCTTCGGTACAGCCGAGGAAACCAACCAGCGATACCGCTATCTCCTTGAGCAGGGGCAGACCGGCCTCAGCATAGCCTTCGACCTGCCTACTCAGATCGGTTATGATTCTGAACACGAACTGGCCAGGGGCGAAGTGGGCAAGGTCGGGGTCGCAATCGACAGTCTCCGTGACATGGAGGTCCTCTTCCAGAGTATTCCTCTTGACAAGGTGAGTACTTCAATGACCATTAATGCCACCGCTCCCGTTCTCCTTGCCATGTACATAGCACTGGGCAAGAAACAGGGAGTCGATCCATCTGAGTTGAAGGGCACTATTCAAAACGACATACTCAAGGAGTATATCGCCCGCGGAACTCACATCTTTCCTCCCCGCCCCTCTATGAGACTAACGACCGACATATTCGCATATTGTGCCGAGCAGGTTCCGCGCTGGAACACCATCAGCATCAGCGGCTATCATATACGAGAGGCCGGCTCAACGGCAGCCCAGGAGATCGGTTTCACGCTGGCCAATGGCATTGCCTATGTTAAGGCAGCCATCGATGCCGGACTCAGCGTGGATACGTTTGCTCCGCGGTTATCATTCTTCTTCAACAGCCATCTCAACTTCTTCGAGGAGATCGCCAAATTCCGGGCTGCGCGGCGCCTGTGGGCGCGGATTATGAAGGAGCGTTTCGGCGCCAAAGACTCGCGTTCCTGGATGCTGCGCTTTCACACTCAAACTGCCGGGTGCAGCCTAACTGCTCCGCAGCCACATAACAACATCGTGCGAACAGCGCTACAAGCGCTGGCGGCAACCCTGGGGGGTACTCAGTCTCTGCACACCAACTCCTTTGACGAGGCTTACGCTCCCCCTTCTGAGGAAGCCGTAACCGTGGCCGTTCGGACTCAACAGATACTTGCTCACGAAAACGGTATCGCCGACGTTGTCGATCCTCTCGGGGGCTCCTACTATATAGAGCATGTCACCAACAAGCTTGAGAGACAGGCCGAAGAGTATATCGCAAAGATTGACAGCATGGACGGTGCTGTAGTCGCCATAGAACAAGGATATCAGCAGAAGGAGATCCAGGACTCATCATACCGCTACCAGAGGGAGGTCGAGAACGGCAAGCGTACGGTAGTGGGTGTCAATGAGTTTGTCTCTCCCTATCCCAAGATCAAGGGCCTGCTGCGGGTCAATCCGGAGGTTGAGAAGACGCAGTGGAAGAGAACCGCTCAGGTCAGGGAAGAGAGGGATTCCGGCAGGGTCGACCAGACACTGCACCGGCTGGAAGAAGTCGCCCGGACCTCCGATAACACAATGCCCGCCTTTCTTGAGTGCGTAGAAGCATACGCCACGCTGGGCGAGATATGTGATGTGCTTCGTAGGGTCTTCTCCACTCAGAAGGAGTTCCTGGTATTCTGACATACAACGCAGAACAAGCTTTGAACTATCAACTGTAAGGGAGGAATAATGGCGAAAGAAGTCGACCACATCGGGATACTGGTCAGTAACCTTGAGGAGGCGACGAAGCTCTACCAGGATTGCTTTGGTGCTACCATCGAGAAGACCGAGACCATCCCTGAGCGCGGAGTAAAGGCAACTGTACTTACGCTTACCCGTGGCACCAAGCTTGAACTCCTGGAACCTCTGCCCGACAGTAATATGGCCAGGATTCTCGAGAAGAGGGGCGAAGGTCTTCATCATATAACGTTTGAGGTCGATGATGTAGACGGGGAGCTAAGCCGCCTATCCGAGCTGGGCGTCGAGTTGATCGACAAGAAGCCCCGCCCGGGACTGGAAGGCATGGTGGCATTCATCCACCCCAAATCAGTCAGGGGTGTTCTCGTTGAGCTTTGTCAGAAGGTCTAAGAGGAACGTGATATGAGCAAAGAGAGGATTCGTGTTCTGGTAGCAAAACCCGGACTGGACGGGCATGACCGGGGTGCCAAAGTGGTGGCCAGGGCTCTGAGAGACGCCGGTATGGAGGTTATCTATACCGGGATTCGACAAACCCCCGATATGATTGTGCAGTCAGCTGTACAGGAGGATGCCGACGTTGTCGGGTTGAGTATACTGTCGGGGGCACATCTGGAGCTCTTTCCCGCGGTTGCCGAAGGATTGAGGATGAAGGGGAGAGAAGACGTCCTCATCATCGCCGGCGGCATAATACCGGAAGACGATATCCCGGCCCTGCAGCAGATGGGAGTTAAGGCCATCTTCGGACCGGGCACCTCAACGGAGGATATCGTGAGCTTCATTTCTCAGGAAGTAAACGGCGAGTGATTCACCCGCCAGGATCATCGCCGGCGACGCCTACAAGATCGGTGATATCTCCGAATTTGTTATCAAGCATGAACTGCTCTATACCACCCAGCACGTCGGGACAGATATCCGGAGTGCTGAGGCCAACCGTGCCCACCTGCACCGCAGTGGCTCCGGCCATGATAAACTCGAGGGCGTCCCTTGCACAGACAATGCCGCCGCATCCTATCAGAGGAACACCGGTCACCTTCGCTGCTTCGTATAGCATATAGAGCGCTACGGGCTTGATAGCGGGGCCGGAGAGACCGCCCGCCGAATTCGCCAGATAAGGCCTCCTACGATCTATGTCGATTGCCATTCCCTTCAACGTGTTGATCAGGCATATGGCATCGGCTCCGGCTTCCTGCACGGCAATGGCGATCTCCTTGATGTCGGTCACGTTGGGGCTCAGCTTGACGATAACCGGCAGGCTGGTGGAAGACTTGACCGCCGATGTTACCCCGCAGGCAAGCGCGGGCTCCACACCGAACTCCATTCCCCCCGCAGAAACATTGGGGCAACTGATATTCACTTCGATGCCGGCTACTCCGGGCACACCTTCAAGCTTACCTGCAACAGCGGCATATTCCTCCGCTGATTCGCCGGCAATGTTGACGATCACTGGAACCCCCCACTCTGCCCAGACGGGTGCTTTCTCCCGGATCAGGGCGTCTACGCCTATATTCTCCAGTCCCACGGAGTTAAGCAAGCCGCTGGCAGTCTCTACCAACCTTGGCTGGGGGTTCCCTGCCCTGGGCATGAGCGTCGTTCCCTTGCTGACCACGGCTCCGAACTTCTCTATGTCAGCAAGCTCCGCATACTCCGTGCCGTAGCCGGCTATGCCGGAGGCCAGCATAACAGGATTGGACAAGGCCAGTCCCCTGTCATGGCGGGGAGCCAGTTGAACGCCAAGCTTCGGTGAATCGCTCACTGGTTAAAACTGTACCACTGCTGGGTATAAAAAGAAAGGATCGACCGCGGCGCGGTCTTCCCGATCCACCCCGGGCATCCATTTCACGGCCAGCGAAGATGTGCAGCTACCCGGAAAGGACTCTGTACGAAATACATAGTAAAGATCACAGACAGACAGCGGCTTGACAGGTTTTGAGTCATGGTATTAGATTGAGGTTGTCATGAGCCTTGAGTCCTATCGAATCAGGCCCTTTGATCCGAGCGATGCCGGAGGCGATGAGTTTCAGGCATTACACCTCTTCTCCAGCCTTATGAGGCAGGAGTACTGGCCTGAGGATCCCCCTCCGGCGCTTGACGAAACTATCGGGCGGTGGCGTGCTGTTCCTGGATTCGTTGATCGAAAGGCATGGGCTGTCTGGGAGGTAGAACACCTGGTGGCTCTGGCAGTCGTATCCATCGCGGATACCGACGACAATCGCCACCTGGCTGATGCCAACATTGAAGTGCTTCCCAAATGGCGTCGACAGGGAATCGCCACCCAGTTGCTTGACCGCGTAGTAACTGTCGCCGAGGAAAACGACCGCCGGCTGCTCATCGGTAACACTGATTCTCTCATTCCGGCCGGGGACGCGTTTACGACAGCTCTCGGCGCCTCCCTCGGCTTGACCAACTCAATCTCCCAGCTTGACCTGACGCTACTCGACCGGAAGCTAGTCCGACAATGGCAGGAGAGCGGGCAACGGCAAGCCGGAGACGAGTTCGAGCTCGTCATCTGGAAAGGCTCGTACCCGGAGGAATACCTCGATGCTATCGTGGAGTTGCTCGGGGTTATGAATACGGCCCCCCGCGGCAGCCTGGATATCGAGGACGCCATTTGGACACATGAGCAACTACGGCAATGGGACGAAGCGATAGCTGCAAGAGGAACTGAAAAATGGACTACGGCCGTCCTCCACCGTAAGTCTGGCAAGTTTGCCGGCTATACCGAGGTGTTCTGTAACCGTCACCAGCAGGAGATACTGGGTCAGGGAATGACAGGCATCTTCCCCGAGTTCCGCAATCGAGGACTTGGTCGGTGGGTTAAGGCGGCGATGCTGGAGCAAATTGTGCGTGAGCGACCCTGCATCAGATGGGTGCGCACCGGAAATGCCACTGTGAATGCCTCAATGCTCAATATCAACCACGAGCTCGGGTTCAGACACTATAAGGAACAGGCTATCTGGCAGGTCGACACCAAACTGGCGAGGGATTACCTTCATGCGCAGCAACAATCCAAGACGGAGTCGAAGTAAAGGCGGTTCATACATTTGTCAGATTACATTCTCGGCGGTCGGCCATTCCGGTACGTGCCCCGCTACTGACCCGGTCCATACAATCTTAGCGGCTTCTGACCAACCCGATAGCCAGCTCAGCCGCCTTCTTGCCGGAGAGAAGCATGCCGCCGAAAATGGCCCCCATTCTAGGCGATCCAAAGGCAGCATTCGCCGTCATGCCGGCCACGAGCAAACCGGGATAGACCTCCCTGGTGTTCTCCATTATCTCGCTCTCGCCCTTCTCCGCCCACATGGAGCCCTCCCCCATCACATCTCCCGTCTCGGTCTTCAGCCTGGGGCCAAGCTTCTTGACCACGATACGGCAGACCTCGGCGTCATGGCCGGTAGCATCAAGGGCCACCTTACACCTCACAGTCAGTGGATCCACGTGAAGCTTGGACCATGAGACCGCGCTCCAGTTCAGGACCAGTCCGGCTATCCTCTTGTCTCCACGAATCATGACGTCTTCAACACTGATCAGGTTGAATACCTTTGCTCCCGCCTTTATCGCTCTCGCGCAGATGCTTGAGGTGGCCTCCAGGGAATCGCCGATATAGTATCCCTTCGAGTATTCACTGACGGAAACGTCGAACTCATCCAGTATTTGTTTGCCTTCCTCCTGAAGGACGATCTTGTTGAACATCATCCCCCCACCGGGCATGCCTCCTCCCACACGAAGCTGTCGTTCGAATACCGCCACTCTCACATGCTCCTTTGCAAGATAATAAGCCGTAATCAGCCCGGCCGGCCCGGCTCCGGCGATGGCGACATCGACGTCAAGGGCCTCCGTGAAATCCTTCATGTAGCTTTCCACGATAGCACGGGAGATGAGAACTTCGTCCATTCTTAGTTAACCTCCATTCGATAATTGAATTAGCTGCCCTGAAGACCGGACAGCCAGTATAGCCCTATTGGCATTCACGGTCCAGCCATTCAAGATAGTCTTTATTGCCCGCAACAATGGGCAGGGCGATTATCTCCGGCACCTCATAGCTGTGCGCGCTCTTCACCAGGTCAACCACCTCAGGAAAGAGCGCCGCCCTGGTCTTGACGACGAGAAGGCTCTCTTGCTCCGAGTCGATCTCCCCCTCCCACCAGAAGACCGACTCCACACCAGCCAAGATGTTAACGCAGGCCGCCTTTCTGGCCCCGACCAACAACCGGGCGATCTTGCGACCCTCCTCCTCACCACTCACCGTAATGAAGACGACCAGCCTCTCGGTCTCGTTCATCTTCTCGCCCCTACCCTCAGCATCCTATCGACTGCATTCTTGGCCCTGAGGCGAATGTCCTCGGGAACTTTCACCTCCGGCTCCATTTCCTCCAGAGACCACAGAACCTTCTCCAGAGTTATCGACTTCATATTGGGACAAACTGCCTGTTCCGAGGCGGGGATGAACTTCTTGCCCGGGTTCTCCTTCCTCAGCCGATAGATAATCCCGATTTCCGTACCCACAATCATCTCGGTCACGTCTTCTCTTTGTGCATATCTGCACATGCCACCGGTGCTGGTGGTCTCATCGGCAATCGCGATCACCTCCGGCCTGCACTCCGGGTGAACTACCGCCTTTGCCCGGGGATTCTCATGCTTCAACTCCTTGATCCTCTCGGCCGTTATCCTGGCGTGAGTAGGACAGAATCCCGGCCAGAGGATCATCTTCTTCCCGGTCTTGGTAGAGACATAATTCCCCAGATACTGGTCGGGGACAAACAATATCTCTTCGGCATCCAGGCTTTCTATGACCGCCACAGCATTAGCGGAGGGGCAGCAGATATCCGATTCCGCTTTCACCTCCGCCGAGGAGTTAACGTAGCAAACCACGACTGCCTGAGGGTGCTCCTGCTTCTTCTCCATTAAGCGTTCTGCGGTGATCATGTCGGCCATAGGACAGCCAGCATGTATGTCAGGTAGTAAGACCGTCTTATCCGGACAGAGGATGGACGCTGTCTCGGCCATGAAGTGTACCCCGCAGAACACGATTACGCCGGCATCAGTCTCGGCAGCCTTCTGACTCAACTCAAGAGAATCCCCCACGAAGTCAGCTATGTCTTGAACCTCGCCCAACTGGTAATTGTGGGCAAGGATCACAGCTCCCCTTTTCTCCTTGATCACACGGATATTCTCGACCAATCCAAACTCTCTATCAGTCATCCCTCTTGACCCTCCAATCGTGAGTGTAAACATTCATCCTCTTGCCTCTGGCGAAACCCACCAGTGTCACGCCAAGATCGGTAGCCAAGTTCAGCCCCAGATTGGTGGGCGCAGACTTGGAAACAATCATGGGGATATTCCTCCTGGCTACCTTGATCAGTATCTCCGAGGAAATCCGGCCGCTCGTGATCACGATCCGATCGTCGGTTACTATGTCCGCCCAGATGCACTGTCCGAAGATCTTATCGATCGCGTTATGCCTGCCTATATCTTCACTGAATAGGAGGATGCCCCTCGTATCACACAGGGCAGCGCTGTGAACACCTCCGGTTGCCCTGTATAGCGTAGAGCGTCCCTGAAAGCCCCTGACCAGGGCCAGTATCTCAGAAGCTGTTATCTCAAGCCGCGAATCAACCTTTATCCGACCCTGAACATCGGCTGCACTATAGAAAGAGGCTCCCCTCCCACAGCCCGAAGTTATGAACCTCTTGAACACAGCGTTGCCACCCGTGTCTTCGATTCCGTCGGCTTCCACCCTAACCACTCCTACCCGCTCATCAACCATTACCTTCCTGATTCGATCCCTTCCCTTAACCAATCCCTCTGAGAAGAGAAACCCTATAGCCAGATGCTTCAGATCGGCAGGAGTGCAGAGCAGGGTTGCCAGCTCTTGATCATTCAAGATTATAGTGAGTGGAGACTCCCTGACCACTACGTCCTCAACGCTCTCGCTGCCCTTATCGGAAAGCCTCAACACCGGGAACGCCTCAGTCAGGCTATCCACTCTTCTGCACCTCTATCTCGTCTCCGGCCCTGACAGTCCCGCCATGGATCACCCTGGCAAATATCCCCTCCTTGGGCATAATGCACTTGCCTATCTGCTTATAGATTTCACATCCAAGGTGACACTCCTTACCGATCTGGGTAACCTGAAGAACAATGCCATCTCCGATCATCATCTCAGTGCCCACGGGCAGCGAGGCCAGTTCCAGCCCCTCGGTAGTGAGATTCTCGGCGAAATCCCCGGGACTCAGCTCCAGGCCCAGCCCCCTCATCTTGTCGATGCTCTCCATCGCCAGGAGACTGAGCTGACGGTGACTACCACGGTCGGCATGAGCATCGCCATCAAGGCCGTAATCCTCTCTGAGAAACCCTTCTGCTATAGCCCGCTTTCTGGTACCCTTCTCCTCGCTTCTACAAACCGCGATTATCCTAGACATTGTCGATCACTCCCGGTAGAGGTCAGCACGATATTCTACCCTCCAGGCCGCCACCAATGACGAGTACACATTATACCGCTTCTTTCATACCACTGGCTATATAAGAGAGAACACAAACCCCAGGACCAGCGCCATCAGGCTGACAACCATAACGTAAGTGACCAGGATCTTGCGGCCGAACTCCCTGTTTAGGACGAGGATAGTGGCCCAACTGGTAACCGGCCCCACCAGCAGTATCACCATTCCGGCGCCGATATTCATCCCCTGTGACAGTAGGGCATGAACGAGAGGAACGCTGCCCGTAGCACAGATATACATGATCAAGCCGAAGCCGAGGCTGAACAGATAGCCGAGCAAACCACCGAGATGGGTGCCCACAAAGTCCCCAACCGGGGCCACCGCAGCCACGAGCGCCGCCAGGACAATACCAAGAAGCAACCAGGGCCCGATGTCCCTCAACATATCGACAAAGGCATATCTCAACACGTGCTTTATCCAGTGAGAGACCTGTCGAGAACGCTTTCCGGCGTATCTCTCAGGATCACCCTCAAAGG
>PWZA01000056.1 GCA_003567655.1 Dehalococcoidia bacterium | reverse complement strand
TCTCTCCGTCCCTGATCTTGACCGTGCCCTGGACGGTGAGCATGTTGCCCTCCTTCCACAGTCCCTGGGTACTCTCGTAGATCCTGGGCCAGGCGATGACCTCGATACTGGCATCGAGGTCTTCGATGGAGGCAACCATGAAGGGACGGGTGTCCCTCGTATAGGCCTGGCGGGTGGAAACCACTATTCCCGTAACTGTGACGGTCTGGTCGACCATATCCATGCTGATCTCGCCGCAGGAGACGCCGCCACTGGGGGCGAGCGCTCCGGCCAGTGAGTTGAGGGATCGGGAGAAGTAGACTCCCAGCAGTTCCCTCTCCCAGATGAGCTTCTGCTGGGTGGGTACCTCTTCATCAGTCTGCCCGGGGGCAACGCGTGGGGCGGGCGGGGTCTGAGCCATGGAGTCGAACATGCTGACCTGTCCCGAGGCCATAGCCCTCTGCCTGGTCTGAGCCATGGATATGTTCTTGCCCAGGGACTCGAGCAGCGTCTTGCGCGTGCCCAGGGAGTCGAAGGCTCCGACCTTGATCAGGCTCTCCAGCACTTTCTTGTTGATGTGACGGAGGTCGGTGCGGAAGCAGAAGTCCTCTATGGATGTGAACTCGCAGCCCGCCTCCCGGGCGGATACGATATGCTCGATGGGGGAGGAGCCGACGTTCTTGATCGAGGCTAGGCCGAAGCGTATCGCCTCCTGGCCTTGCCCTTCTCCATCGGTTGGCGGTGGCGTGAGGGATGGCGTCTCGATGGCGAAGTTGGCGTAGCTCTTGTTGATGTCCGGCGGGAGCACCTG
The DNA here is from genome assembly GCA_003567655.1 of Dehalococcoidia bacterium. GTDB lineage: Bacteria > Chloroflexota > Dehalococcoidia > GIF9 > AB-539-J10 > RBG-13-51-36. Next base: position 12,242 of record PWZA01000056.1, on the reverse strand, counting down.
TATGCCCAGCCTGCGGCATTCGGCGGTTGCGGAATGCACCTTCTCCGTGTTGTCGTGATAGGTGTCGAGCACGGCAACCATGTACTCAATGGGATAGTTGGCCTTGAGATAGGCATTGCGGTAGGCGAGAAGGGCATAGGCCACACTGTGGGCCTTGTTGAAGGCGTAACCTGCGAACGGCTCAATGAGCGCGAATATCTCCCTGGCCAGTGTTGCTCGTATCCCGTTCTTCTGTGCTCCGGCCACGAAATTCTGCTCTTCTTTCTTCATCACCTCGGGTATCTTCTTACCCATTGCCTTGCGGAAGATATCGGCCTGCCCCAGACTGTAGCCGGCCAGGGCTCGGGCGATGAATATCACCTGCTCCTGGTAGACTATCACGCCGTAGGTCTCCTCCAGGATCTCCTCAAGCGTGGGATGAGGGTAGTTGATTGGGGCCACGCCCTGCTTGGCCTTGATGAAGGTGGGCAGCTGCTCCATGGGGCCGGGCCGGTAGAGAGCTACCATGGCCGCGATGTCGCTGAAGCTGGTTGGTTTGAGTTCCTTTATGTAGCGGCGCATGCCTGTGCCTTCAAGCTGGAAGACACCCTTCGTTTCACCGGAGGCGAGCAGTTCGAAGGTTATGGCGTCGTCGAGCGGAATCTGCTCCAGGTCGAGCGCAACACCGCGGTTGCGGGCAATTATGTCTTTAGCCCGGGCCATGATGGTCAGGTTGGAGAGCCCCAGGAAGTCCATCTTCAGCAGCCCGAGAAGCGCGATGTTCCACATGTGAAACTGGGCCATGACCGTGCGCTGTTCGCCCCGTCCCAGTAGCTGCAGGGGCACGTGTTCGATCAGGGGCTCGTGGGATATAACGACGCCTGCGGCGTGGGTGCTGACGTGCCTGACCATGCCCTCCAGCTTCCTGGCCGAGTCAATGAGGTCGTGTATGGCCTGATCCTGATAGTAAGCATCATACAACTCTCTGCTCTGCTGCAAGGCTTTGTCCAGGGTTATGGTCAGTTCCGTGGGGATGAGCCTTGCAACGCCGTCGACCTGGGCGTAGGGCATACCCAGGGCTCGGCCGCTGTCCCTTATGGCAGCTCTTGCTCCCATAGTTCCGAAGGTGATGATCTGGGCCACGTGGTCGGAGCCGTATTTCTCGTTGACATAAGCAAAAACCTCATCGCGCCGGTCGTCCTGAAAGTCGAGGTCGATATCCGGGAGTTCCGTGCGTTCCACGTTGAGAAAGCGCTCGAAGACGAGCCCGTGCGGCAGAGGGTCTATGTCGGTTACCTCAAGGCAGTATAGGGCCAGGCTGGCCGCCGCGCTGCCCCTGACCCCACAGTGGATGCCGCGTTCTCTGGCGAATCGCATGATATCCCAGACTACAAGGAAGTAGTCGGCAAACCTGGTCTTCTGGATGACGAAGAGCTCGTGGCTGAGCTGTTCCCTGGTTGCCGTGTCGGGCTGCGTGTAGCGCTTTTCCAGGCCCTGCCAGCACAGGTCGGCCAGAAAGTCATCTGCCCCTTTGCCTCCGGGCAGTTCCACCTGCGGCAGGCGGAGCCTCGTGAAGTCCAGTTCCAGGCGGCACATATCGGCAATGGCCTGTGCATTGTCCACCGCCTGAGGAAGGTCTGCGAATAGCTCTTCTACCTCTTGCGGGCTCTTCAGATAGAAGAAATCCCCGGCCATGCGCAGCCTCTTCTCGTCGTGGACCGTGGTATTGGTCTGTATACAGAGGAGAAGGTCATGAGTCTGGGCGTCCTGCTTGTCGATGTAATGCACATCAAACGTGGCTACGGGGGGTATGTTGAGCCTGTCGCAGAGCGTGACCAGTTCCTTGTTTATCTGCTCCAGTTCCGGCATGGGGTGCCTCTGGATCTCGATGTAGTAATCGCCGAAGACCTCTTTGTACCATGAGGCAACTGAGTCCAGTTCGTCCGTTCGCCCATTGAGTACCAGCCGGGCCAGTTCGCCATTGGCGCACCCCGAGAGTGCGATCAGTCCGTCATGATGAAGCTTGAGAAGCTCCTTGTCCACCCTGGGCTTATAGTAGAAGCCCTCGAGGTGGCCCTTCGTGACCAGCTGGAGTAGATTGCGGTAGCCCTTCTCGTTTTTGGCGAGTAGGGTAAGATGGTGGGGGCTCTTGTGCCCTGGCTCGCGGCTCAGGCGATCGGTCTCCGCGACGTAGACCTCGCAGCCGATGATGGGCTTTATGCCGGCTTCTCTTGCTGCCGTGTAGAAATCGACGACGCCATACATGGCGCCGTGGTCGGTGATGGCCAGACTGTCCATCCCCAGTTCCCCGGCCCGGGCAACCAGCTGCGGGATGCGACACATTCCGTCGAGCAAGCTGTATTCGGTGTGGACGTGGAGGTGGGCAAACTTCCTCGGCATCGATTAGATTATAGCATTTGTGCTGAGAGCACTAAACGGGTGTTTTACATAAGGGATGGAAATCTTCAGGCGGCATTTGTGCCGGTTGTGCCTGATTAAGGGGCAGGCAGAAGTGGGTGAGCTAAGCGGAGGGAAGTGATTTTACCAGCTTCCAGACGAGGTTACCGCAGAGCACAGCGACATCCTCGGTCGGGAGATAATCTGATATGCTGGCATCGAGCAATACGTTTCCGGAGGGAGCAACCTCATCATCACCCTTCCATAGTGCCAGGGTGACGGGCACGTGTGGGAAGGCGTTGACGGTCACCGATGCGTCGCCGATCTGCGCCTCTTTCCCCCCGAGGCGCTCCGCCGTCTTCAGCAGCAGGTCGGGCTGCCCGCCGAAGTGTTTGACCAGAGGGCCGATGACCCTTCCGAAGAACGCGGGGTAGTAGCTGACCCCGCCCGGCATCTGTTTGAAAGTGATCATTGTGCCGGTAGTTGGAGTCCCTTCGGCCTGGACGAGATAGTGAAGCAGCAGGATTTTGTCAGTTAGAGGAACCTCCGTTCCGGCGGAATCGGGACCCTCGCTCAGCGAGATGTCTACATCGGGAAAGGAGATGCTATAAGACTGGCTCAGGTAATCGAGTGTTATTCTATCGGGCTCGATGTACCGGGCACCGCTCTTGCGGCACTGTTCTTCCAGGTCGCTGATGGCGGCCAGTTTCTCGCGGGCCAGCTCATAGGAAAGGGCATAGCCCTCCTCACGGGAGCCGCGTGATGCTGAATGGCGATCTTTCATCATGGGGCAAAGGTGGGGCGGGGCAATAAGCCGGCCGCCTCTATTATCTCAGGTACGACCTCCTCCCACTCGATGGCCATCAGGTGGATTCCGGCCACACCCTCTATCTCCCGTACCTGTTTGATGATGTCAACACAAAGATCGATGCCCTCCCTGGACACCTGCTCTTTCTGTACTCCCTGGAGTCGCTCGATGATGCTGTCCGGCACATCCATACCGGGCACCCTGTTCTTCATGTATCTGGCGGCACCCATCGACTTGATGGGGGCGACTCCGGCCAGTATCTTGACCCGCTTGTGCAATCCCCTGTCCCGCACTCCCTTCATCCACTCCGCGAACTTATCCACATTGAATATGATCTGGGTCTGTATGAAATCGGCCCCCGCATCCACCTTCTTGGCCAGTCTGGGCACCCTGAACTCAAACGGGTCGGCGAACGGGTTTTCGGCGGCGCCGATGAAGAGACGTGGCTCGACCGCCATGTCATCGCCGCACTGGAACTTCTTCTCGTCCCTCATATCCTTGACCATCTTGACCAGTTGAATGGAGTCGAGGTCGTAAACGCCCCTGGCCGCGGGATGGTTGCCGAACTTCTGGTGGTCGCCGGTGAGGCAAAGCATGTTGTTGATGCCCAGTGCAGCTATTCCCAGAACATCCATCTGGAGGGCAATGCGGTTGCGGTCTCGGCAGGTCATCTGCACGATGGGCTCGAGGCCTTCCTCCTTACCCATGACAGCCGCGGCCCAAGATGCCATACGCACGACGGCTGTCTGGCCGTCGGTGATGTTGAAGGCGTCCACGTGCCCCTTCAGTATCTTGGCCTTCCTTCTGATAACCTCATGGTCCGCGCTTGCAGGAGGTCCGAGCTCGCCTGTGACGGCGAAATGCCCCGCCTCCAGTACCCGCTCAAGATTACTTCTGGTTTTCATATATCCTCCGGTTGTTGTGCTGGTCCCCGTACAATCGGGACACCCAGTAGAGATTGCCCGGTGGCGATCATGAAACCGGGCTCACATTCCAGTTCTTCGCCGTACCGAAGCGATCCAAGGTATCAAGCTGTTTCAGCGTGGCCAGGCGATCGACAATCTGCTGCCACACGCAGGGCATGTCGGGATCCACTTCACACTTGCCGTTCTGGGAGCCGCCGCAGGGACCGTTGAGAAGCTGCTTCGAGCAGAGGGCGACGGGGCAGAGTCCACCGCTATAGTTAAGATAGCATTCTCCGCATTGGTCGCAGTTGTACTCCTTGACAGTGAGTCCCTGGAAGCCGTTGAGATTAAGGGTGTCGCAACAGGTATAGACCAATCTGTCCTCCAGCAGGGAGGAAACAACCTGCACTCCCACCCCACATGACGAGACGAGGACCACCTGTGCCTTTTCGATCTCAGCGGCATAGGCTTTGATGTACTCCTCGACGAATTCCCTATGACAGAGATAATCGAGAGTTGCCTTGCCCACGATCTCTGCCTTCAGGCCGTCCATGAACTCCTTTGCCTGTTCCACCGGATAATGTACGTCCCGGCAGCCCAGACACTCAAAGATGAACAGCCTCTTTGACGAGATTAAGGGCAGTATCTCTTCTTCAGCTTTTAGTTGCACTGCGAGCATACGCCTTCTCCTGTCTGATAAAACTCAGAAGGGCAATTTTGGCAGCACAGATGTACTCACAGCATCCACATTCCACGCACTCCTCCACCCTGTGCTCGACCGCCTTTGCCGGCTCACCCTTCTTCCCGTAGAAACCATAGAAGAGGGGATAGAGGTGCATGGGGCAGACCTCTACACAACGACCGCACTTTATGCAATCCCGTTCTTCGGAAACAGCGACCGGATATTTCCGCATGATGGTTAGACCTGTTGTACCCTTTACCACGGATGAATCCATGCTTGCCTGGCGGATCCCCATAACGGCGCCGCCCATCTTGACATCGTGTTCGTCCAGGATCGTCTCCACATCCATGTCAGAACATTGCTGTATGATTTCCCTGAGCGGAGTTCCTATCCTGATCAGATAGTTTCCGGGTTTGGTCATGCCTTCTCCGGACACAGTTATCACTCTTTGAAACAGGGGCATACCATTAGCCACCGCTTGATAGATGGCGAAGAGGGTGGCCACATTTGAGACCATTGCTCCCACATCGAAGGGAAGCCCCTTTGGGGGTGGGGGGACGTCTCTATCGAGAAGCCTCTTGATGAGAGACCTTTCTGCGCCTTGAGGATACTTGGTCTTCAACTCGATGATCTCGATCGACGGAGAGTTCCCTGAGACTCTGCTCAAGGCCTTTATGGCCTCGGGCTTGTTCTCCTCCACTCCCACAAGCACCCTTTCGACGCCCAGGATTCTCTGGGCTATCTTTATACCAGCCAGAATCTCCTCAGGCTGCTCAATCATGAGCCTGTTATCGCAATTCAGGAAAGGCTCGCATTCACATCCGTTTACAAGCAGGGTATCTACGGGTTTGGGCGGAGAGAATTTTACGTGTGTGGGGAACATCGCTCCGCCGAGGCCTACGATGCCGCTCTCCTTGATGATCTCGAGCAGCTTGTCTTTGGGCAGGCGATCCAGATCCTCACGGGGTTGAACCAGAGGATCCACTTCGTTCTGGCCGTCGTTCTCGATCACTATGGCCAGTTCCTTTCGCGGAGCTGTGGGATAGTCTCTCTCCTCTATAGCCTTAACCGTGCCGCTGATGCTTGAGTGGACGGGCGCGGAGACGAAACCGTCAGCCTCTCCGATCTTCTGCCCGACTCTGACTCTGTCCCCAGGTTTCACAAGCGGCGCAGCTCTCTTGCCGATGTGCTGACAGAGAAAGATGATCGCAGTCCCGGGTTCCGGGAAGAGCTCTATCTTCTTGTCGGCAGTTGCCTCCTTCTTCTCCGGGGGGTGAAGCCCTCCGTAGAAGCCCTCGCCTCTAAGCGTTTGGTTCTGCAGAGACAGGTCGTGCTTAAGGTTCCATGACGGCCTGGAGTAGTCCCTTAGGGGAACGAGCTCCAGGTTGAGATGTTCTTCCCGCTTCTGGAGCCGGTCATGAATCCTTACCCAGGCACAATCGACATCGGAGTTTACTTCGCACTTGCCGTCGCTGGCTCCGCCACAGGGGCCGTTCAGAAGGCCCTTGGCACAGTTCGTGATCGGACAGATCCCTCCCGTGACGTTTAGATAACACTGGCTGCAGGCGGCACACTTGTCCTCCTCCAGCGAAATGCCATGATAGCCCACATCGGCAGGGTAGTTGATGCTGTGTGGCATTGAGTCGGCCAGGGCGTAGACCGGGGTCGTCTCGAGGAGCCTGGCCACGAACTGAACTCCGAGACCGCAGGAGATCACCCCTATGCCATCGTAGCGAGAGGGATCTAAAGTTGATATCTTCTTTCCGGACAGGAATTCGTTGCACAGGAAATCGATCTGTGCATGACCCGAGACCTTCTTGCCGTCATCTCCCAGGGCCTCGACAAGCTGTGCATGCTGCTCTTCGTCCTCTTGTTCCAGTTGCTTGAAGCACTTGCCGCATGACAGGACGAATATGCGCTTCAGTGGTTGGAGTACAGCCCTTAACTCTTCGGAGGGCTTGAGTCTGAACTTGGTGTAGTCCATCAGGTGCGTTTGCATTTATTAAGAACCTCGCATGTAAGCATACCCGGCAGATACTGGTTCGCTTTGCTCTGATTCATGACGGGTGTCCGATCTTCGCTGCAGCGTGTATTCTCCGGCAAACCGCCGTATTCTAAACCATTTTCCACCGGTTCCACAAGCCTCGTATACGTTCTGTACCGGCTCTATCACAGGGACAGGTTCTCGACTATCTCTTTGACCTTAAGCTGCAGCGGGGATTGCTGCGGCAGATCGGTGACAGGCTTTCCTGCCATCTCCAGTTCCGACATACCGGGTTCCTCGGGAATCAGCGCGAAGGTCTCGAGACCGGTATCCTCGATCGCCTTCTTCAGCTCCGGCGTCAACTTCCCCCTGACGCGGTTGATGATCAGTCCTGCCCTGCCCACGTTCGATCTCAGTTCCTCGATAAGTTTCTTCATTCGGCCTGCGGCGGTGATGCCCCTTATCGTCGGGTCGGATATGATAAGAAGGACATCGATATCCCTGGTCGTCTGCCGGCTGATGTGCTCCAGTCCCGCCTCGCAGTCCATTACGATGTAGGAGTACTTGTGATCCTCTACCAGCTTGTCCAGAGAGTCGCGCAGGAAGCGATTGGATGCGCAGTAGCATCCGGGGCCCTCGGGGCGTCCCATCGCCAGCAGGTCAAAACCCTTAGACTCCGCCAGTGACTCCACTATCTTGCCGAACAGGTACTCCTGTTTGACGATGGTTGGACTCAGCCTACCCTTGGAGACATCGTCAGACATCTTCTCCCTTATGGTGCCTACGGTCTGGCTGTCGTCGAGTGCCAGTCCCAGAGCCTGGTTCAGGTTCGTGCTGGGGTCGGCATCGAGGGCCAGGACCAGTCCCTTCCGTGAAAGTATCTTGATCAGTAAGGCGGCAACGGTCGTCTTGCCTACGCCTCCTTTACCGGCCATGGCAATCGTCTTTGTCATTTCTTGCTTCTCCTTTCAGATGACTCCGGTGAGGGCAGTGAGCTAACAGGCGACAGCTTCACCACCGCACTATACTCGGGAGGGCACACTTCGAGGCATGTGCCACACTTTGTGCACTTCTCCTGATCTACAACCTTGACTTTCCCCTTTCCCCCTTTGATTGCCTCGGTGGGGCAGGTGAGAACACAATGCTCGCAGGCTCTGTCACATTTGTCGGGAAGGATATAGTAGACCATCAGTTCGGTGCACACCTTAGCGGCGCATGTCTTGTCCTTGATATGGGCTTCATACTCGTCACGGAAATAACGGAGCGTTGTCAGCACGGGGTTGGGTGCTGTCTTCCCCAGTCCACAGAGCGAACCTGCTTTCACATCTTCGGCTAATGCGAGCAGAAGATCCATGTCCTTCATCTTGCCCCGGCCACCGGTTATGTCCTCCAGAATGTGCAGCATCTGTACGGTGCCCAGCCGACACATGGTGCACTTGCCGCACGATTCCCTGGCCGAGAAGTCGAGGAAGAACCTGGCGGCATCTACCATGCAGTTATCCTCATCCATGACGATCATGCCCCCGGAGCCCATCATGGATCCGGCGTCGCGCAGAGAATCATAATCGATAGGAATGTCGATCAGCGACTCGGGGAGGCAGCCTCCGGAGGGCCCTCCGATCTGCACAGCCTTGAATTGCCTGTCATCTTTCATGCCGCCACCGATGTCATAGATAAGCTCGCGCAGTGTTGTTCCCATAGGCACCTCGGCCAATCCGGAATTGACTATCTTGCCGGCCAGTGCGAATACTGCTGTGCCTTTGCTTCGCTTGGTGCCGCTGGATGAGAACCACTCGGCCCCCTGCTCAATTATTGGGGGAACATAAGCGAAGGTCTTCACGTTGTTGAGCAAGGTGGGTTTATTCCATAGGCCGACCTCGGCAAGGCGAGGGGGTCTTGTCCTGGGCTCACTTCTCCTCCCCTCCATGGCGGCCACGAGAGAGGTTGATTCCCCGGAGACAAAGGCACCAGCCCCTGCCGCTATGTCGATGGTGAAGACGAAACCGCTGCCCAGTATGTTATCGCCCAGAAGACCGTACTCCCTGGCTTGCTTCAGGGCGATTCTTACTCGCTCAATGGCCAGCGGATACTCGGCGCGCACGTAGACATAGCCCTTTTCAGCGCCTACAGCATAGGCGGCGATGATCATGCCCTCGATAACCTGATGGGGATCGCTCTCCAGGACCACGCGATCCATGAAGGCACCGGGGTCTCCTTCGTCGGCATTGCATATGACATATTTGGGTTTGCCGCTGGCCTTGCGGCACTGCTCCCACTTCTTATATGCTGGAAAGCCGGCCCCACCCCTGCCCCGTAGCCCGGATTCCTTCAGCGCAGCGATTATCTTGCCAGGAGGCATCTGCAACGCCTTCTCGAGACCATTATAGCCACCGTTCGCTATGTAGTCGTTTATGTTCTCAGGATCTATGTAGCCGCAGCGGCGTAGTATAAGACGAAGCTCACTCTCATAGCGGGAAAGCTCTGGAATGTAGGCAGCCTCGCCCTGCTCGGCTTCCAGAGTACCTAGAGCCAGTTCGAGACAGGGGTCGTCGCCCGCGACATAGCCTGTCACAAGGCGGGGTACCATCTCCGGTGTTATGTTGGGATACGCGATCGTGAGAGAGTCGGGTCTGGATATTATGACCAGGGGGTCGGCATAGCACAGCTCCATGCAGCCGACCTGTATGATCGGGACTTCCAGTTCCTGTCTTGCTAACTCTTTACTGAGGGCATCGATGACGTCGAGCGAGCCGGCTGCCCTGCCGCATGTGGCGGTGCTGACAAGAATATGGGTACTGCCGCGCACGTTTTCCCATTCGGTCTTTGCTTTGTTTCTTATCTCTTCAAAGGTCATCTGACTGGTGATCAATGAGCGCTATCTGCGGAGTCAGAACAAGCTGAACTGTCCGGCCGGGGGCTCAATTCTTCCATTCCGTGGGTTGCCGGAGTAACGGATTCCGGCATCGATCAGTGTTCGGGTTCCTCGTCGTACCCTCGTTTGTAGGGTATTATAGCCTCTTCTGCCTTAAAAGGCGTCATCCTGGGATATATCTTTTCTCCTATCACGGTCACCGGTGCGAGCATGCAACAGCCGATGCAGGCGACCCTTTCCAGGCTAAAGTTGCCATCTGGGGTAGTCTCTCCTGCTTTGATGTCCAGCTCACGCTCCAGCGCTTCCAGGATGAGTTTGCCCCCCGTCAGATGGCAGGCGGTGCCCATACAGACAACTATATGGTGCTCCCCCAGTGGAACAAGGCGAAACTGATTGTAGAAGGTCGCAACTCCCCAAACCTCGACCTGCGGTATCTCCAGGAAATCGGCAATGGTTTGCATGGCCTCCCTGGGAAGATACCCCAGATTGGCCTGGACTTCCTGCAAGAGGGGAATCAGATTTCCCCTGTCCTTTTTGTATGCGGCCAGAATCTCAGCCAGAGCCTGACCGGTCTGCTCCTTGGCAATCATTCCTCCGGCAGGGTCGCGACAGTCACTTGAGCTGCTTGGCAAACGCGGGCAGGAAGGTAGCTATGCCGGTCGTTTCCCTCGGTCCGATCACCACCTCCCATTCCAGGTTCAGGGCGTCTTCCAGCTCACCCTTGATTCGGGCCACCTTTCCCGGGATCACTATCTTCCTGTGCTTCACCCTGTCCTCAACGCCACTCTTCTTGATGAACGTGCCCACAGAATCGCCGCTGAATTTGCCTGCTGCCCAGGCAGTGAGAACACCGAGCCCCTCCGCTTCCTTAACGCAGATATATGCAGGAACCTTGGTAGCCTCAACGGCCGATGAGACAAGGAAGTAGGTAAGGGCCCAGTTCGAGGTGACGAGAACAGGTGAGGACTCGTCAGGCTGTCCCACCTCATAGAACTTCTCCTCCACCGCCATAGGGAAGCGAGGATCGGTATAGATGTTGAGCCTCTGAACTAGCAGCGGGAGGAGAGTATGATCGTCGAAATCGGAGAAGACGATCACGGCCGCCCACTTGTTTATGAACACCGACCCAGCCAGCATCTCCTTCAACCTGTCCTTGGCCAGGAAGCAGGGAAAGGCTATTGTGGGATAGCCGAGGGGTCTGAAGCCCTGCTTGAGAGCCGCCCTCCTGATCAAGGTCTGGTCTTTTACGGCCTCCTTGGTGTTCTTCGATCCGGGATCGAGCACCAGGTCCTCAATGCCGGCATCCTTTAGCCTGGTGGTAAGAGGGATCAACTCTTCAACACCGTTACCCCTGAGGCCTACAGGAGTGATATTCTCCTTTATCCTGGGGATTGCCTGATCTATGTTCTCCTTTGTTATAGGGTAGAGGAGCGGACTCCTGTCCGCGTATATGTCCCGTGCGGCAAAGAGGGCGTCCAGGTCTTCCGAGATCAAAACCACGCCCACGTTCGTTGCGTCATGGACCTTCTTCACCAGGGACAGAAATGTGTCCTTATTGCCCGATTCACAATGGAGTGCCAGGAGGTCTGCCTTCAGATCAACGCCAACCCAGGGAAACACCAGTTCCTCGATCTTCTTTATCTTCTCCTGTACTCTGGCGTCGTCCTCTTTGTCTGAGATAAGGAGTGTGATAGCCGGTGAGTGAACGAACGTCTTCTCGTGCCGGTATATTACCTCTTCGTTGCCGATCTTGACGGCGTCGTCGCCGGAGCCTATGGTAACGAGTCTTATTGGCGGCGCCAGAAGATCCAGCAGCTTGGCCTTCACCTCATCCGAGAGGTAAGGGCACTTATCCACGGTAGCTCCACCCGATGCTAGCTTCATAGCAAAGGCGAAGCATGTAGGATAGCCGCAGTCCTTACACGGCTTCCTTCCGGGAAGCATCTTCACAATCTCAGACCCTGCAATTGGCATAGCAAACCTCCTTCTAATTCAGCCGTCAGCTCTTAGCCGTTAGCCACCATGGTTGAACCGGAGGCTAACGGCCGTCAAACTCCGATCATCGGCGCTCTTACGCCGGAAGCTCTACTTCGCCCTGCAGCCAGGGGTGGCCGTTCTTCTCCAGGAACTCAACGAGCTCGTCCACGTTCTTCACGTCCTCTTCTGTGGCTATCTTATCGTAAAGCCCTTTGGCCTCCAGTGCGTCTTTGAACCTTTCCTTGATATCCTTAGGCAACCAGACGATCCGCTCCAGGCCGCCATCGGCCTGGATGAACTTGGGAGACCTCAACTGCTCCAGTCCGGTTCCCAGCCTTCCTTCTATCTGCTTGCCTCCCGACGTCTCACCTGCCATGTGGGGGAATGTCTCCCCGATGACGGTTTCGCCCTTGTACTCCCTGTGTACTACCCCGAAGGCATCCACCTCGGGGATGTAGTAAACTATCGCCTCGAAACAACCGCAGGAAGTGTGGGGGTGCTCGAAGGCACTGTATAGATACACCCTGTCGTAGTTGCCCAGGGACTTCTCGGCCTCAATGGCGTTGGCTCCGGCATATTCACCCTTGATATTGTCGATGACTTCGCCCTTCGGTATGGCGAAGATGGGGCCTTCGGGA
>PWZA01000055.1 GCA_003567655.1 Dehalococcoidia bacterium | reverse complement strand
TCCCCATAGTTTTCCACAACACTCCACTGCAACTCCACTATACCCCACCATCCCCCCTCGGTCAAGTCAGCACTGTGGAAAACTAAAATTGATCTGCAATAAACAAAAACCCCTAATGTGTTGTCAGAATTCTTGGGGTATTTTTTTAATTAGGTTTATTAAGTTTTAATTTTTTAAAAACCCGCCCGAAATAACAGGGCGAGAGTATATACAAAAAGGCTCCAAGAGCAAAACAATGCCAGAGCCTCTTTATAGATTGTTTCACTATTCATCTGGTTCAATTTGTTTAGAAGTTTTTATAGCCTCAAACACTCCTTCTATTAAATGAAAACCAGCGATGACGAAAAACGGTTTCCAAATTAAATCAAAGATATATTCGGGGGGGTTTAAAAAAAACAAAATGCCGATGCCGGCCAACACAATGGCTGCTCCTAGCCCACCGGACAAACCAACAATAAACCCAACTAGCTTGTAATGCTTATCCCATTTGGCTAGTCTGGGAAAGCTGATTTCCCCTGTTACACTCCCTCCAATCTTTGACCAATTGAGATCAAGCCAAGTTATTTTCAGCTTCCCTTCGCCACCCAAACATTTTACGCCAAGAACATGAAAGAGCTCATGAAGCGGCACTGAAAGCACAAAAACAACAACAGTAAAACCAAAAATGAATAATTTATCCAATTGTTAAGCCTCCTTTCATTCTCTATTTATCTTATAACACATTAAAGCTTATTTGTCAAACCACTGTCGGTAAATTCTATTCCGAACTGCAACGCAAAAAACCGTCCGACCCGTAAGGTATAGGGCGATTTTCAATACGTCTCGGTCACACGAACCATGCACTAGATGGCAGGGGCTAGTAGATTACAGGTCTAAAACCTCTCTAATGTGAGGGGAAATGAAAAAGCCCCGAAGGGCTTTGGTTTGCTAGCTTATGAAAGTGAAGAGTGAATTAAAACTCTCCCCTTCTCCATTCGGGACAACCATCGTCTCGAAAACTGAATTCATTGGGATATTCCATATCTTTTGTCTCGTCCCTAATTTGATACAGTCCCTTTTCGGCTTTTTTAATTTTTGAAAGGAATTCTTCTTTGAATCTCCCTCCGAAAAATTCACCTACAAAAAGCTCAAGATAAGCTAAGACTTGATAGGCTGTCCGATATGTTAACCCTCCGAGACAAACAGAAGATAAACAATATCCTCTTTGTTTTACTTGCTCTTCGGGAAGAAGCCTTTCAAATTCACTAGATGGAAACCAGTCAGTGACTGTAATACTATACCATCCAGCCCTATCTCTGTCGACGTATTCTCTTTTTACGTCTTCCGCTGGTCGCTTTTTCATTTTCTTCCTCCTTTTTTCCTCGAAAACCATAGTTAGGACACTTGACTAAGCTTAAGATTCTTTCTTTATCATTCATCTATCACCTAATAGATGAATGGCTTATCCCGTTGAAAGAAAGCTTATGTTCTTTGCAAAGAATGCGTAGGAAATTATAGAATTCGTCCCTTTGAGACAAGTTAATAACAACTCTGATACGCAACCTTTGTTCCCTTTTATCAGAATCAAGATCTATTTCCTCATTATTTTCAGTAAGCCTGATTGGATCATAAACACCCCTAGCTTTAACCTCAAAGGTATCTTCTATAATATGCTTGATGGCAAGTGGACTTGCGATATCTCTTTTGGGCAACATTATATCTATGGATACGGTCTCTCTGAAAACAACTATCCCACTATAATCTTTATTTGACATTTAATGTGCTGCCTCCTTTTTTTAATGTCTTCTTTTTACAATATTCCATAAAAAATTCAAGCCCTGATGGCCTGAATGCGTCTCGGTCACACGAACCATGCACTAGATGGCAGGGGCTCGTGAACGATGTTGGAACCAAGATTATGCTGAACGATGGGGTATTTATGCTTGATTTAGCTCCTAAGGGCTAATCTACCCTATCCCACTACTCAGTATTGTTTGGGTTATTGGTATAAGATTACAGGCCAGAGCTTGTTTAAGAGTTAATTAACTTAAAAACAACCTATTCCCAATAAAGTCTTTCCTCTTCAGACTCTATGGGTTCATACTTTATTTCAGTCTCTTGCCACTGATACAATTCTATTAAGTATCGGTCAGCACCCATTTTATGTTCAAGTTTAATATTATGATATCCGTTCTTTGTATCCTCTAAAATACTCATACTTAATCCATATCCGTAGAATATTTCAATCCAACCCTCATCCCTTTTTTGAAAAATATATATTGGAAAATTCATGGGTCCCGCTAAAAGATGTCTTCCAGAACCATCACTCGTATAAACTTCCATGGGGGTTAAAATAAATTCTCGCTCTCCATTATTATTTAAATCTACGCTTTCTGCTGCTCCCTCCCCTAGAAATGATACAGATGTTATTCTCGAGTATCCATAACGATTCTCTATTGCTAGTAAAAGAGCTTCTTTTAGTTTTTCTGGAATAATGTATTCGAGTTTTCTCTCGGGAACATCTTTAATAAACCTAAAAGTTGAAAGCATTTGGTTGCACAAACTAACAACTTCCTGTTCAGATAATTTATAAAACTGAAAATTGTATAACGCACAACGAACATATATTTCTCGTCCGTCTCTTAAAATTCTAATTACCTGGTGCCCAATTGGCGGCACTTTCTCCACGGAAAACTCAACCTCATCATAATCTATTACCGTCCCCGGAAGAGGATCAGTATAATAATTTCGTAGCTCTAAAAAGGGCCATTCTTTAGAACCCTCCAATATTTCAGGGTTTACCGCTACTAGCCAATTAACATCGCTTGCGGACACATAACTATGGTCATCAACTTCCCATTCTTTTGGATATTTAAACTCAAAACCGTATCCCTCATTCCTATAAATCAACCAATCAATGGTTTCATCTTCTGGTTGTATTTCCTCAACAAATGTTTTGCCATCAGGAGTTTGACATTGTCTGGGGTATGATTCTAGTGGCGGATACCC
>PWZA01000082.1 GCA_003567655.1 Dehalococcoidia bacterium | reverse complement strand
GGCCAGATGCAATGCCGACGGGCAGAACAAGAAAAGAGAGGCATTACCGCGGAATCGGGGGACACCATACTCATTAGCTTAACCACGTGTCAGCTCTCATGCATCCAGAATACCTTGGACTGACCCGGAACCACGCACTCACCCCCCAACCGCCTCCACCTCAATCGGCGCCGTTGTGCCGGCAACCGTGATGCTTTCGCCTGCACCCAGTTCGAGCATCAGCTCCCCCAAGGATCGCAGTAGCAAGGCAGCCAAGCTATGTGCCTCGACTGCTTCGCAGCAGCCCAACTGACACTTATGAAAGGTCGGGTGGATTCCTTCCAAATTCTCGCTTGCTTATGTCTTCACTACAGATACTTGTCACACGAATGCCAAGTGGCGATAGGCGATCCCTCAAATCTATGATGCGTTCTCTTGTTCCCCAGTTCGAGGTTGAACCATGGCCAAAGGCATTGTCAGCATAGTGTTCTTGCTGAGAACAAGTGCTGCAGTCAATACCCTTACAGCTCTGGCGGCTATTCGTAGAAAGAACAAAATGCTGTGCGTGGATTCTGCGAGCAGTCGACTCCAGGACTCCGATTTCCTTTTTGCTTATACTGTTGGTGGACTTTGCTTCGCCAATCGTCAGTATGCCGTCACAGATAGCTATCGTATCTATCTCCGCGCTATGTGTGTCCTTGGTATCGAGTCTGATCTGTGGAGCGAAAATGAAGCTGGCCCAAGTCGAGCCATTGAGAGTGTCAAGCACGAGAGTCGGAACTACGAAATTGTTGAGGCAGGCCTGGTACAGTGCCTCATGCAACCTGAAGACAATTGAAGGACTAGGGGGTCTTGTTTGGCTTGCCAGACATCGTTGACAGCGAAAGCTCTCTCCAACATCATTGATCGGATACCATCCTTCGAGACTACAGTAACCGCAGTCAAGAATGTAACCCGAGTGCACAGCACCGGCATCCATAAGCCTCTTGAGCAGGTTATCAACAAACGAATAGCTCTCTGTCTTCTTCTTCGAGCTCTTGCGATTGAGTAAGCCGGTCACAACACGCCTCATATCATCTAGGGTCAGTCCTCTTCTGTAGTCACCGCCTGGTTTCAGTTGTTCACCGCTATGATGATGTCTGGTGAACTCGCTCAAGATTGCAGTCACTCTGGAATCGCGCAGCATGTTGGATAACTCAGGCAACCCCCCGAACAACGCCAGAGTGCGCTGCATATATCGGCCTTGATCAGACAGGTCTATATCATAGCCGGCTTCGGAGAACACCCTTCGTATCACTTCCCAATCAGAAGGAATCTGCAGTCTGATATGCTCGTCAATAGGAGCAGATGTAACCTGGAACGAGAACCCACCACCCGCGATTCTGGGTCGTAATCGCCCCTCCTTAGCAGGAGTCAGCATCTTGGCTAGATAGGAATGACACGGTAACACAAATCCCTTTGTTCCAAGGGCCTTGTCGCCGAGTATCCTGACATCCATTACCCATCGTGCAACACGTGAAGGGTATACCAGTTCAAAAGACGATGGCCTTCGAACCGGAATCACAACTTCATCTTCACTCATCGTAGTATGCTCTCTTCTGGTCTCGCTCTTCCACACAAAAGCGGGAGCAGTCTCGAAGACTGTTTCGGTGTCGGAAAACTGCACAGATTCCGTCTTCAGGTTCTTGATTGCTCCTTCTATTGCTCTTCGATCGTGATCGCCGGTGCAGGTCATGATGAGCGGCCTCTTTGCGGCCGGCGGAATTCGATTCTGTAGTCCGGTCATATATGACCTCAAGTTGGTCCTGTCTACCCATCTCACCATCTCGGGACCCGACAGAGCTCTCAAGTTCCAGAAGTAACAGACATCGCTCAGGTTGTCCTGTGTTCCTACGACGAAGTATGGCCACCCGAGTCGATATGGTGTCCCCCTGAACCTCCGCACTCCTCCCGGCTCATATCTATCGAGATTCTCCCCAGTAATACTGATCATCCCGATAAGGTCATCATAATCGGAACTACTGGTCTGAGACTCCCTCTTGAAACGAGCTAAAGAAACCAGGTCAATGCGGTCCTCAAGATACATCATGAGTCTGCTGGGTGGGATTCCAAACCAAGCCTTATCGAACAAGGTGGGGCGTCCACGACGTGGATCGACTATACCTGTTGGTTTGCTCTGGCGACGTTGCAAACCTTGCATCATTCTTAAGTCAAGTATGCCTTCAATGCCTATACCTATGCTATCACTATGTGCCAACGGCAATCCCTGCATGAGGAAGCATGGACGTATGTCGCTGTCCCTCAGTTGACGCAAGACAGCTTTCCGATCACTGAATTCTCCGCATAGCATGACTAGGTCAGGATTCACTCTGTGCAGAAGCTGAAGGTATTCATCTGTCAGTAGATTTCCGTTGGTAGGGCACAGAAGATTGTGAACCCCACCCCACATTCCACTGTTAGCCGAGAAGATGCGATTGAGCAGCCTAGTTGACGGACCACCATCTATCAGAAAGGCCATTCTAATCGGGCGGATCGCGATCTCGAGCAATCGACCACTCATATGTATTCCAATGCTATAGGATGAGCAAGCATATTGGACTGCCCTAATTCTACCGCTCCACGGTCGCAAGCACAACCTGCTGCACCATCGTGCCGCTGAGACGTTTCCTCTCAGCCACTCGCCTCTCAGTTTGCAGCATCGAGGACTCCGGGGACACCATACCGATCAGGCCCACCACTACCTTTCTCGCTGGCCGGCTCCGGCAAGCACCAGCATGTACCCTGCCCCTATTCACCATCGCCATAGCGTTCCAGAAGATATCTCTTCAGTCCTGAGTCTGAGATTGCACCCAGAGCCTCATCCCAGTAACCGTGCCTGAACTTCATTGCTTCGTCCTGCGTCAGTATGCGGTGTTTCCATACCTCACACATCAGTCTGCCGTCACAATTCTTCAAGCCCGGTGAACAACTCACATGTGTCTTTGACAGCACATTCAGTGCATCGTTCTTCGAGTG
>PWZA01000104.1 GCA_003567655.1 Dehalococcoidia bacterium | reverse complement strand
TCCGCTATGCCGATACCGGTTATCGGGCCGGGGTCAGCTGTATACATTTCTAGCCTCCTTGTTTGTGAGGTGAGTCACATTACACCGATCTACGAGACCATCAGTGCAGGCAATCGCGCCATTCAAGCGTAGCATGACAGTTATATCATGTCAATGGCCATTCTCCTGCGACCCTGGCATGTGCTAAAATCGGTGACGACTTACTATGGTAGATGCCGGAGAACTGAAATACTGGGTAGCCCTATCCGGCATAGCCGGCATCGGTCAGGTGCGCATCACCCGCCTGAAGAACCACTTCGAAAGTCTCGAACATGCCTGGAACGCCCCCCAGGGTAAACTGCGGCAGGCCGGGCTGGATTCCCGAAGCATAGATGCCATGTTGGAGGCGCGTGCCAAGCTATGTCTCGATGGCGAGATGGCCAAACTGGAGAAGATGGGCATCACCGTTCTCATCCAGGAAGATCCATCTTTTCCTCCGGCGCTCAAAGAGATTCCCGATTGCCCTCCGGTGCTTTATGTAAAGGGCGAGCTCCCCGCGCACGACGAGCCCTGCATAGCCGTGGTCGGCACCCGCCGTCCCACCATGTACGGCAGACAGGTGACCGAAGAGATCGTGACGGATCTATGCCGGAGCGGCATAGTAATCGTTAGCGGCCTGGCGCGGGGGGTGGACACGGTCGCTCACCGGGCTGCCCTGGCGGCCGGCGGAAGGACGATAGCTGTCTTTGCCTGCGGACTGGATATCATCTATCCGGGAGAGAACGCCAGGCTGGCCGCGACGATAACCGAGCAGGGCGCCATCCTGAGCGAGCATCCTCCCGGAGTGAAGCCCAGGCCGGAGAGCTTTCCGCTGCGCAACAGGATCATGAGCGGCCTGAGCCTGGGAGTGCTGGTGGTGGAGGCCGGAGAGAGGAGCGGTGCGCTGATCACCGCACATCAGGCAGTTGAGCAGAACAGAGATGTCTTTGCCCTTCCCGGCAGCATTCTGTCGCCGGCCAGCCGGGGAACGAACCGGCTGATTCAGGAAGGGGCCAAGCTCGTTCGCGATTGCGACGATATCCTGCAGGAACTAAACCTGCCGCCTGCCGTACAACAGGCAGAGATGATGGATTCTCTGCCTTTCGATGTCGATGAAGTAGAATCTGTTATACTGCGGCAGTTGGGTTCACAGCCTAATCATATCGACGAGATATGCCGCGCCAGCGGGCTGACCATGCCGCAAGTGAGCAGCACACTGGCCATGCTTGAGTTAAGAGGAATAGCCAGGCATGCAGGCAATATGAGCTATGTGCTTACCCGGAGGAGTTAAGGAGGATATATTTGCCCAGGGCGAAGACTACATCGAAGAACAAAGGCAGGGGAGCGCGCTCGTCTGACGGAGGAGAGTCAGCAACCGGGAAACTGGTCATAGTCGAATCCCCGGCCAAGGCACGGACTCTGAGCAGGATTCTGGGGCGGAGCTATAGCATCAAGGCTTCTCTCGGTCATGTGCGTGACCTGCCTAAATCTGACATCGGTGTAGCTATAGAGGACGATTTCACACCCAAGTACGTAGTCCCTGCCGGCAAGAGGAAGACAGTTTCCGAGATCAAACAGGCAGCCTGGAGTGCGGGTTCTGTCTATCTGGCTACAGATCCCGACCGCGAAGGAGAAGCCATTTCCTGGCATCTGGTACAGGCTACGGGCCTGGACAAGCACGGCACTCCCGTCCATCGTGTCTCCTTTCATGAGATAAGCAAGGAGGCAGTTGAGGAGGCCTTTCGCAATCCGAGACCTATCAACATTAACATGGTCAATGCTCAGCAGGCTCGACGTATCCTGGATAGACTCGTGGGCTATAAGCTTAGCCCGCTTCTGTGGCGAAAGGTCCAGAGAGGGCTTTCGGCAGGCAGAGTCCAGTCGGTTACAGTGAAGATGATTGTTGACCGCGAGCAGGAAATCCGCAGCTTCGTGTCCCAGGAATACTGGGTGATAGAAGTACAACTGGCGCCAGTAAAGGAGAAACAGGCGACCTTCACGGCCAAATTGACGGCGCTGGCCGATGGCACTAAGCTCGAAATCGGCAGCCGGGACGAGGCAGAGGAAGTGATAGCTCATCTCAAGAAGGCTGACTACACAGTG
Organism: Dehalococcoidia bacterium; assembly: GCA_003567655.1. Classification (GTDB taxonomy): domain Bacteria; phylum Chloroflexota; class Dehalococcoidia; order GIF9; family AB-539-J10; genus RBG-13-51-36. The sequence goes on along the minus strand of PWZA01000104.1, from coordinate 885 downwards.
AAGTCAGTTCAGACCAGGCAGGTTTCCAGACAGCCATCGCCACCTTTTATCACCAGTACGTTGCAGCAAGAGGCATGGCGAAAGCTCCGCTTCACCTCAGCGCGAACCATGGCCGTAGCCCAGCAGCTGTACGAAGGCGTAGCGCTCGGCAAGGAGGGATCGGTGGGACTGATTACATATATGCGCACCGACTCCACAAACGTAGCTCCTGCTGCCATCGGCGAGACAAGGGACTTCATCCGCTCGACATACGGAGCCAGGTATCTACCTGCGAAGGCGCGCAGCTTTGCCAGGAAGGGCAAGTGGGCACAGGAAGCCCATGAAGCGATCAGGCCGACAAGCATCCGCCGCCAACCAGAGCAACTGAAGCCATTTCTCAACACGGCTCAGCTCAAACTCTATGAACTGATCTGGAAACGAATGGCCGCCAGTCAGATGTCGGCGGCCTTATATGACACAACCAGCGTAGATGTTGAGGCAAGCCACCTCCATAAAGGCAAGACGGCAGGTCCTGCTGACGGGCGTGACGGTCCGTCGGGCGCTGGACGGAGGCAGGGGTACCTTCTCCGAGCAAGCAGTTCTGCGGTCAAGTTCGCCGGCTTCATGATCGTCTATTCCGAAGGCAGCGACGAGGATGAACACGGAGAGGGATCCGCCAAGCTGCCGTCATTGAGTGATGGCGACAAGCTGGCCTATCTTGATGTGTTCCCCGAGCAGTGTTATACACAACCACCCCCTCGCTATACAGAGGCCACCCTTGTTAAGGCCCTGGAACAGAAAGGCATCGGACGTCCCAGCACCTATGCCCCCATCATCTCCACAATCCAGGAGAGGGAGTACGTGAGCAAGCAGGACGGCAAGTTCACACCCACAGAGCTGGGCATG
>PWZA01000161.1 GCA_003567655.1 Dehalococcoidia bacterium | reverse complement strand
TCCCGCGGCGCAATGCCTACACTTTCGTTGACCACATACATCGCCACGTATAGCTGCCTTGTTTAGTACCTAAATCAAACACTCTTGCACAAATGCTACGGTTCACGCTACTCACTCGCCAACCCCTCGCTGCAGATAATCACCGGGATTGGCTGCTCTTCAGTAGGAATACCTCTGCGGTCTGCCCAGAGCACAAACGCGCCCTGTGAGTATTATAATCCATCGGCCTCTGTGACACGACAATACTCCAGTGATATTGATAGAGAAAGCATATCGCTGCACATTGTGGCTGAGTGTTGAATCTAGATAGCCCTTCTTCGTGCGGCTGCTTCGCGTCTTCGCAGGAGTGAGAGAAACCGTTGAGTCCCGCCCTCTTCCGTCTGGCTGATTACCTCATCCCAAGTATGACCTTCCTCAATCAACCGAGCTGCCTCCGCAAGGTGATGGTCTGTTATCATCTCTTCGACTTCATATTCGGATACATTCAAGACTCGGGCAATACGGTTTTTAGCTTTCCCTTCCTCCTTCAATTTCTGGCATACCTTGCGCCTATCTAGAACCAGCTGGTTATCTTCATTGACCCAATCTCGCCACTGCCTCATATGTTTGATGTGGTCGTCGTATTCTTGTGATTTGGTGCGGAAGTAAAAAGGGGTTCTGTAGACCTGTCCGTCCATCCAGTCATATCCCAATAGCCTACTTAGTATCGTGAAGAGTGTGCCTATAATATGTGTCCGAGATGGTGTCTTGGTGATTGCTTTGACCTGGACTTCCAAATCCTCAAAGTCGCTCAACAGTCTCTCCCGCAGTCTTGAGTCCACTGTCACAATTTCGTCTAGACGAGCTCTTAGCTTTCTAGTAGCCTTTAGGAGTAATTTGCGTGCCTCAGAGGGTACCGCTGCCGCATCCACAGAATGATGAGCCTCTTGTCCCAAAATCTGCATCATACCCCTCTCAAATTCGATCGAGCCCATAAAGGTATACTTGATAGCTTCGGTTACCGACTTATTCAAAGTGCGACGCCGACGTCCAGTCATCAACTCTCCCCTCCTATCTTATTGTTCTGCCTCGACTTGGTGCGTCCTGGATACTCTGGCAATTTCACCTCCTCCGGCAATTTACGCATAGCTGGCTATGGCTGGTGGTATCCTGCGCTCATCCACCGTCTCTATGCCGGCGTGAAAGCAGCGCTTGAACTGACCTCGCCAGCCATGATGTAGATCACCCGCCGCCAGCCCTGTATCCGTAGAGGTAGGCGCACACGATGGAACACATAGAATCCGCCATTATGCACCATCGCTCCCCGAATCGTCTGGCGGCCTCTCTGTGATGTCAGCAACCTTGTATCCCCGGTCTGTGAGTTCAAAGACTTCGCCTTTACGCCCTCGATCCTGAATCAGGTCTGCTTCTAGCAACTCATTCAACGCGGCCTCCCATCTTGCTACTTCACGACGTTCGTTACCATGAGTGAAGTCCTTTCCATTTGTTGCTAATCTTGTACCCCCCAACGTTTTGAGATGCAGGATAACGCCTTCCTTGTCAAGACTCGCTTCCTTGAGCAGAGTGTTAGCATCTGATGACAGTGGTGATGCAAGCGACACGTCAGAAAGCAAGATGGACTGCATCGACGACTCAGAACCCGCGACTTGGAAGTAATGGTCTTCGTTGACTCTTAGCTGAAGCTGCCGATAGAGTCTATCCCGAAAATCTGCTAGCGTGTCATATGTCTCAACTAAGCCCTCCTGCATAGACGCTCTTTTGAACTCCTTCAGTTTCTCGTATTGGCTAGCATCAACGCTATCAAGACGAACAGGCTCGTTTGAAAAGTAGAGCATGGCAGGTTTTCCAGACTTCACATGCTTTTCTATTTCCTCGACCGTTCCACTGGCATAATCACGTGTAGAAGTGCCTAAACGGGTCCAGAAAACGCCAATCAAGAGGTCGCACTTGTCAAGAACCTGTCTGTTGATGATGTCTTGTGCTGAGGCCCCCATTTCAGGAGAGCTGTGTGTCTCCCATCCAGCAGGTAGCAGGACGATCTTCTTGAAGTTGGAGTTTACTGCGTTCCATTCATAAATGACGTCTCTTGCAATGGTTCTTGCCTGCACTACATCGCTCGGAGAAGCGATCATAACATTAAAGACTCTTGCATCGTAGCTCATGCATCACACCCTTTTCCCGATACATAGTCGGAGTCCGGTCGTTCGCCGCGCCATCATCGCTACCAATCATTATACCTTTCGCCTTCATTGGGCTCAACAGCGTACTATGAATCCAGGCGGTTCGGGAAGTCGAAGGACAGACTGTGATTACGATGACGACTGCGACAGACGAGTAGTCTGTTCAGGCGTGGATAGGCAACGTCTTGACGCAATGTGTGATTGTCAGGGTTGGCAGAACACAGGCCCCTAGTCTGCTATCCCACTGGCCGGCTATTCCAGACACTGGTGGAGTATCCGTCTAGCCATCTGACGTTGCTCCTCTGACGCCTGGTGAAAATGTATCTCCATCTGGTACTTGGGCCAGTTACCTGTTTGCTTCCGAATGCAGTAGACAACTTCAGCTTCAATCGCTTCCACATGATCTCGTGCCATGTCCGGGAAGGTCCATACTAGCAATTCTGCCTGTTCTAGCTTATCTTTCCATTTGTATCCATGATATCCGTAATGTCCGTCATCGACGAAACCGATTCGAAGCCTGGAACTCATAGGCTGAGACGTAATCCCAACATAGCATATGTCCCCGCCATCTTTGACAACATACAGTTTGAGAACTCCGGATCGTGTATCCGGTGCTACGAAATGCATAGTCTGTTGACCGTTGACTTCAACACAACGGCATGCTGAATCAACAACCTGTATGGTGTATCTGTTGAATCTACCCGCCACTGATGCCCTCCACTATCGCTATCTCCTCTGGGGTCAGGTCGTAAAGCTCGTATACCATGTGGTCAATCTGGCGCTCTAGCTCCTTGACCTTGCCTTGCTTGGCAGGGCTGTCGAAGTAGTCTTC
>PWZA01000216.1 GCA_003567655.1 Dehalococcoidia bacterium | reverse complement strand
TCTGTCTCAAAATGAGAGTGAGTTCGTGAGGATTGCCCTCCGCTACCTTGATCGAATCAACTACACACTGCACTTCAGCCATACTAACACCTCCGTATCTGTATCTACATACTAAGAACCAACACACTCAGAGATCTGCCCTATTCGAGTGGTGCATGGATGGCAGGCAGACACCGATAGTCTTGCTGGGATTTGCCTCGTACCCGAATTCTTGGGGTTCAGTTTGAGTATATCAACCACCTCGACGCCCACACAATACCCTATCGTAGCCGTCAGAGAGTTAGCGGAAACACGAGCGTGAAAGTTCTGTCTATAGCCACCTTGTCTCCATTTCTCACGTACTAGCGAGGGAGAGCGTCCCGATTGTATCGGGAAGGTCAGGGGTTCGAATCTCCTCAGTTCCATCAGGCAATCTGGTACCACAGATCAGCGTCAAGTCCACCGGCCATTTGGGTTCTGGCCTGATTATCCTCTTCTCAAACAGAAGGTCGGGAACGTTTGCACTCTCAGCATAGGGGTGCACGCTCCAGTGTGCTAACCCTTGCGAATTCGAATGCGGCCATGCTCAATAATGGCCAGTTTGCCGCTAAGGTGGTTAACGATATCGGTTTGGACGAGGAGACTTTGCAGCAAAGACATGATAGTGGAAGAGGTTGCCTTGGCTGGCAATCGTAAGACGACTACTCCGGAGTAATCTTTTGGGGGATAGTTGCGAACATTAGCAAAGCCGGTGTCACCACTCAGTAGGCACAATCGGTGTTGCCGTGCATATGCAGCAATATCCGTGTCACTCGCTCCACGAAGTCCTACGTCGCGTATATCAACTGCCTCATGCCCATGCTGTCGCAACAGGCTATCCGCTGAGCGGGGCAAATCTTCATCAACAAGAAAGCGCATCGCTCATTCTCAGCCCGCTGGCAACGGGTGAAACTCATCGGCTTCCAATAAGTCAGCAGCATAGGCAAGGGCACCGGCGACATCTTCCCTGGTTATCTGGTATTCACGCATGACTTCTTCCTCGGTCATCCCTCCGGCAAGTTCAGCGATAATGCGTGCCACGGGTACTCGTGTTCCGCGAATCACAGGTTTGCCGTGCTGAATTCCGGGGTCGATAATGATACGCTCTACTGTGTCCATTCCATCACCTCGCATTGATTGCTTCTACTGTATTATAGACTCGCGGCAGCATCCGCTCAAGTTTTGTGCCAAACAAGCATTCGTTTTCGCCGATCCGATGACGACGGTCGCTCCTGAGCAAACTCACAATTGCGGCGTGGCCGTAGTCAATGTCTTGACGCACGAGCTTCTGAAATGATACAGTCGGCCAGCTTGGGTTCACAGAGATGCAGACTGCGACGCTGTTCGGCATGACGTGCCGTGTGTTACACAGGCTTAGCTCAAAGGGCAGAGTCGAGCATCCCGGTTGAACTCAATGATTGTCACCCCGGACAGATGGAGATCGGATTAGTCGGGGAGCGACGTAGCGCAGAGAGTTTTAATGGACAAAGTAGTTGTGGTTGATGAAAATGACCGGCCTTTAGGCCTGGAAGACAAATCGAAATGCCATGAGGGCAAGGGCATCCTCCATCGGGCGTTTTCGGTGCTTGTCTTCAACCGCAAAGGCGAGTTATTGCTGCAGCAGAGGAGCGAGAAGAAGCCCCTGTGGCCGCTTTTCTGGAGCAACACCTGCTGCAGTCACCCTCTCGAAGGCGAGAGCTACGAACAGGCTGCCAAGAGGCGACTGCAGACAGAGATGGGCTTTGCTTGCGACCTCAGACTGATCGGCAGCTTTCGCTACCAGGCCAGTTATGAGGATGTGCGATCTGAAAACGAGCTATGCGCGGTACTGGTGGGTGACTACGATGGAGATGTTCATGCCGACCCGGAAGAGGTCGCTTCCTGGAAGTGGGTCTATTTACAGGAACTAAGAGAGGATATTGCAGCGAATCCAAGGGAATACACACCCTGGTTCAAGATGGCAACTGACCGGTTCTTCAGAAACGGCTATGCGAATATATGACGAAGCATGCGCTTCTCTCTCGCAGCATTACGGCTCTGGCCTTGACCGATGCATATGGTGTTTCGGTCGGTTGCCCAGGGCACAAACCACATCTCAATTCAGTGCTAGGCTCATACAGAGGACGTCCCACCATGGCGCCTGAAGCGAAACAGGCTTGAGAGAAACCATCAGCAGCGACAACGAAGAGTAATGCAGGAGGCAGTAAGCAGACACCTATCCGTCAGTAGGTCAACTCACTCTGAGGGGCGAGTCTGTTGCCTCTACTCGTCAACTCTGGATGTACCAGCGATCTAAGATTCTGGAACAGGAGTTGTCTTCGAATTTGACAATACAAGAAACATATTATCAATGAAGGCCAACGGCATCTTAAGGAGACTCTGGGATGAGTTCATTCATGGAGGACATCTGTTGTCCTTGGGAATGGTGAGTATTGTGTATACTGCCTCTTTGCTTCTGGAGATGGACATCTCCTGGGATTTTGCGCTAATAATCTATCTGGGAGCGCAGGCGGTCTATCTCTTCAATCGTTACGAAGAACGTGAAATGGATCTTCTGGGCAACCCGGAAAGAACGAGACACATAGAAAAACACATCAAGGAGATTCGGCTTGCGGTCGTGCTGTTTCCTCTGGCCATTCTTGTCATTCTCATTTGCATTGGGAACTGGCCCGGCCTTATCTTTGTCGGTTCCTTACTTCTGCTGGGCTTCTTGTATAGCAAGCCTCTGAAGAATGTGACCCGGCAAGTGATCGGATTCAAGAATCTCTTTGTGGCCCTGATGGCAGGATTGCTTGTGTTGTTTTTGGTAACGTATTACTCTGCAGGGGTCAGTATTGCCCCTTTTCTGCTATTTGTCTTTGTATCTCTGAGGTCCTTTGTTAACACTACGGCCTTTGACATCAAAGATATAGAGAGCGACAAACGAGCAGGCCTGCAGACAGTAGCTGTTGTATTCGGTCCAAGCAGGCTGCGGAGAATTCTGAGCGCTATAAGC